>CAYUPY010000006.1:23462-37133 GCA_964446595.1 uncultured Candidatus Saccharibacteria bacterium
AGTAAATAGTTTAGACAATACTTTGATTTGGCCATGTGCTAGCTGGGCATTGGCAAAATTACGTTCGTCTCCTACATTACCTCTCTCCATTGCATACCTAGTTACACCATCTACTTCTACAGGGCGAAGCACGGGTACAGGTGTCAGCCCAATGTTTACATGTAACCCATTGGTGCGGAAGCCGGTGATGAAATCAGCGGCTTCCTCTAGGGACAACTGACGTCCTACCACAATACTTAAGCCATGTACCAGCACGTTTCTAACATGTGGATCTTGAAAGTTACCCTCCCCAAAACCATCAATCATTACTCCGGCAGCCATTAGCTGGACCTCAAACTGCTTTAAGAAAGAGTGCACAGCAGCAACTTCTTCAGCCATACGACGGCGATGATGGGCAGTGCTCATGAAGTCTGGTTGATGACGAGATGGCACTTCTAGCTGAGCTTCCCACCCTTCTAGAGTAATTGACCAGCCCTGGCTTTTCAAATACTGGATAGCCTCTTGAATATTTACTAATTCAATAGAGTAATTCGCTATACCTGTGTAACACATAAACTCAAATTCCACGCCAGCAGTGCCATAAACAACATCTTCTCCAAAATTTAGTGCCTCAGCCTCTTCCCTTAATGTCCGAGTTGAAATACCCTCAGTGTTGATGGAATAAAGCGGCACACTTCCAACTATATCCTGCTGATTATGTTGAATAGCCCTCTCTAGCAAAAGTTTATCTTTAGGAGCCCACCAATCTGGATGCCGAACAATAACGGCATACTCACCAGTGTTATACACAGCTCCCTGCCTTGGCTGCCAATCTGCAAACACAGTTCTATCGTAACCAGGATGTTTTACCTCCATATACGCAATTGGGTGAACCCAAACCCTGTACTCAGATAACAGACCTACTAGCTCGTCACGTAGTACTCCAGACCAGTTATCAGGCTTTTCCCAGATAACCGTATACATACCAATAACCTGTACGTGTGGCTTATTTTCTTCCCAAGCTTTCAAAAGATCCCTTACCACCTGGTTATAGTGTTTGTGCAAATACTGATCCACTACTTCAATTGAGCTAGAACTATAACTCTTCTGCTCATTACCGTTTTTCAATGTTACTGCCTGGATGTGGGCATCCAACGACAATCTAGGCGGCACACTCCTCTGAGAGGATCCCAGCGGCAAATTGCTCCTCCAAGTAGTGTCGACGTGGTCATTTACTAAATAAGGGTTTGTTTGGGTAAACTCTAGAGTTTGCATTTTAATGATGTACACAAATTAATTTAAGTAAAAATGTTTATGCAGTGCGTAAAAAAACCTCCCATTTGGGAGGTTTGGAAAATTCTTAAGCTAGATCTTATCCTCCCATTAGGTAATAGTAATCATAATAATGAGTACGAGAACACTGATGAAGGATATAGCCACATTACTTGTAACGTTGTTCAGATTTGAATTGTGGTTGTGACTATATGTTGACATATGTTGACAATTGTCTGTTGAGAATATAGCAGGGATATTATGAAACTGCAAACTAATTTTGCTGAAATTCCCCATCTTTAAGTATAACTTTACCATCTACTGACAGCGTGCTACCCCGGTGGCGGAGGTCCTTGACCATATCCCAGTGGATGTTGCCGCCGTTTTGACCTCCGCCACGCTCTTCCTCGTATGACTGGCCGAAGGCCAGGTGGATGGTGCCGCGGATTTTTTCATCAAATAGCGTGTCTTTCATGTATTTGGTAATGCTGCCATTCATGCCTATACCTAATTCTCCCAGGCGACGGTTGTCGGGATTAGACTCAAATAGGCCTTCTAGGTAGTCAGCGCCGCTATCTGCGCCAAAATCTACAACTCTGCCTTCCTTGAAGTGAAAATAAGCGCCAGTCACTTCCGTGCCGCCGTAGTTTTGAGGATATTCAAATTTGATGTAGCCTTCAGTTTTGTCCTCTTGGGGACCGGTAAAACATTCACCGTCAGGAATATTGTGCGTGCCTGAGGTTGCGCCGGCGAACAAGCGGCCTTTAATTCCCAACTTCAGATCTACATTTTCCCCTTTGATATGCACTTCTTCGCCGGCATCCAAGATGTCCGCTAACTTTTTGATTTCTGCCCCCTGGGCGTCATAGTCTACAATGCAGGCCTTGTAGTAGAAGTCAGTAAACTCTTCCAGTGACATTTTGGCATTCTGAGCAGTACCGATTGTTGGAAAATATGTCAGCAACCAGGTTTTGTTGACTGTTTTGCGGAAAATGGGATCAAAAGTATCTCGCCAAATACCTAGTTTGGCTTTGTCTGAGTTGCTGGTAAAGTCACGATTGCTAATGGTAGTGAGGCGAATGAATTTGTCGCCCCAGTCCACTAATTTTTCCATCATGGCCGGGGCGGTTTTCAACTGTTTTTCGCTGGCGGCTGCCAAAAACGTATTATAGAAGCCGCCAGCGTCCGCCCTCCCGATCATGTAGTTCAGTCCCATCACGTCCAAGTGCACATTAGCCTCCTTCTCCAAGCTCAAACGGTAACACTCTCGTGCCAAATCCTGCGCAATAAAATCTGACATGCTAATCACCACATTGTCGCCTTCAGAGGCCTTAATTGAATGATTTACGATTATTTCGGCTAGTTGGGTTGCGCGAGGGTCCATATTTTTTTTAGTTTAAAAGATTATATTATCACAGTTTTGTTTTAGGTTTTGATATGTAATTGTGATATAATGAATCATGTATTCTATTCCACCACTAGTCACAGGTACACGTAGGCTTTGTAGAGGACGTGATAAATTCTTTACACGGCTTGAAGATCTACATATCGAAAGTGGTCATCCAGCAGCCGGATGGGGGATTTATGGTGATCAAAACCGCTACAAACTATATGAGGAATTTTCTGGAAGGGAGTTAGGAAATCTAACCGGTTGCAAGACGTTACCAGAGCTAGTCGAAAAATGGGATCGTCCTAGGGTACTTGATTTAATGGGTCCAGCTAGCTCTTTCTTAATTCCTTTAAGCAAGCATAAAAATATTATTGGTCATAGTGTTACACTTTCACCTTCGCCGATTGCTAGGAGCAGAGGATTACCTGAGAATATACTAGAGTTTAATGGTTCCTTGGCGCTTGGCTCTACTTGGTCAAAACTAGGGGAATATGAAGTGATAACTCTTAGACCACTTGCTGGAATTGAAGATACAGCAGAAGGAGTTTATCTGCTTGTAAAAACCTTTATTCGAGCATTGAACCACTTAGCAATTGGGGGTAATTTACTTATCGACTTGAGATACTGCAGATTTGTCTTGCCCATACTGCATGATTATTTAGACAACCACTACTCTGAAGACTTTAGGATTTCAGATATTCGTCACCAAACAGACAAACTTGCTAGCCGTTCTAGTTTGCAGCTATTCATCGAAAGAACTAACTCTAAGAAGGTTTTGCTGAAGCACTCTCTGCTCCAAAATATTGCCGTCAAGGCCTCCCAAAACTTGTATATGCTTGGGTGGTATTATCAATATTCTCAGTCCAGTCCAACACTTAACTCTTTAAGCGTTCAGATTACTGATCCAGGCTGGGAATTCTTGCATTCTGAAGCATATGATTTTGATGGAGACTACTTCGTGAATACTAGAAGATCAAAAGATGAAGATGATGAAATGTTCCCACCAGCAGAATTTGATGATGTAACAGGAGATACTGACTTACTGCTGTTCAGACCCTTTCTGCCGATGATAAATCCTTCAGAAGCCTAACATTACACTCAATCCCGCCATAAAACTGATCTAAGTCGAACTTTTCGTTGGGGCTGTGCAGACTGTCATCGGGGAGTCCGTAGCCCATAAGGACAGGAACTACACCTAGTTGGTTTTGGATTTCGGCAATTGCGGGAATGGAACCGCCTTCTTTAAAGAATACTGGGGCTTTACCAAAAGTTTCTTCCATCGCTTGTGCGGCAAGCTTTATGTAGCGATTGTCGGCATCCACACCTACCCAGTTTCCAGCATGGATAATATCCACTTTCACTTCCACGCCAGTTGGAGCGATTTTGCGCACATAATTTGCAAACAAATCAGCAATTTCTGCAGGCTTCTGATTTGGCACTAAACGCATACTCACTTTAGCGTGTGCAGTTGCTGGAATGATTGTCTTTGCCCCTTCACCTTGAAAACCTCCCCAAATACCATTCACATCCAAAGTTGGTCTAATAGTTTTGTGTTCGCCGCGAGAGTATCCTGTTTCACCAAAGACCCCACGCAGATTTTTACCATTTCTAATAAATTCTGCTTCCGATTCTACATTCTGATTTATATCTTGCTTTTCTGCTTCGCTGACTTCCAAAACAGAATCGTAAAAACCTGGAATCAGGACTTTGCCAGTCTCTTCATCGCGGAGTTTGGAAATGATGTAAGCGATGGCGTTTGCGGGGTTGCGGACGGCGCCTCCAAATTCCCCTGAGTGAAGTTCGCCGTCCGCTAACTTCACATCAATTTGAGCGTACACAATGCCTCGTAGGCCTGTAAGAATAGTTGGTTTGTCTTTGGCAAGCCAAGGAGTATCAGAGACCAGGCAGACATCCGCTTTAAATTTGTCTGTTTTTGCGAACTGAGCAATCACCGCCTCAATATTTTCTCCACCAGCTTCTTCTTCTCCCTCAAACAAGATTTTCACATTAATTGGCCACCCGTCACTACCCCATTCTGTACTCAGCTCTTCTAGAGCGGCAAGCTGTGTCATTAGCTGCCCTTTATTGTCATTCGCACCTCTGGCGTAGATTTTCCCCTCACGAATATCAGGCTCAAATGGCTCTGAGTCCCAGTCCTCGACTGGGTCAACTGGTTGCACGTCATAATGAGCATACAACAAAACCGTAGGCTTCTGCGGGTCGCTGATGCGCTGGGCAAACAACACAGGATGATGACCTTCCATGTCCAGCGCATCAGCATAAAGCAATTCTACTTCATTAGAATCAAAACCAACCCTCTCCAAGTACTCCTTTATCCACAAGGCGGCATCAAGTACGTCTTGTTTGTGCTTAGCCAAGGTGGAAATGCTGGGAATCCTTAACAGCTCGAATAACTTACTAAGGTAATAATCACGTTTTTGTTGATCTAGCATATCTTAGTATAACAAGGGTTTTCTCTGCCATCCAGACTAGTTCTCTTGGGCAAAACTTTCATCAAGAGTGATCGCCAGAAATTCAAGGTGAGACAGGATATTATGATTCGGGTCAGAATCCTCTTTACCACATAGGTAATTTAATACCGTTTCTGCCGGCAAAATATCTTGTAGTGCCTTCTCAAGTCTTTGCGGTTCATTATTTGGATAATTAAAGACCGCATATATAATTTTGCTTAGTTGTCTTCCTGTGAGACCATTCATACTATTACTGGTTAGTTGATTATCTAGAAACAGGATTGGCAGTTTTTTGTCAGGAAATTCCCTAACATACTCAGCTAGAATCCCAAATAACTCCGAGGGTTCAGTCACAAAGGTTGTACCTTGATGCTCCCTCCTAAATGTAGTCGTTAAGTATGTGACATGATCATCATCTAGGTAGATTAGCGGTATTTCACTGCTCAAATACCCTGAAGCAAGTAGATACTTAATTAGAATTCCTATTTCCCTTAGCCCTTTTGGGAATTGAAGACAGTAGCCATTGGCTTCATCAATTCTAATATCTGAAAGATCTGAAGCGTTGGAGACTAAAATTGTTATAGGGGCAGAATTGGGTGCCGATCTCTCGTTTAGGACTGTGAATGCCTTGTAAAGTAGTCCATCAATCATGATTATAAATCAAAAAATTAATGGATTAATACTACAACCTAACTACTTACATTGGCTTTACTTTACGTGCTTAAAAGCAGGGTATGTACCAAAAATTAGTAACGTATCTGTAAAGTGATTAATTTTGACACGCAACATTTCTTCGGCAAATTTTTCTGTCTCAAAATCTATATAAAAACCATATTGCCAAACCTCCCCTTTAATTGGGCGGGAAACCAACATAGTCATATTAAGCTTCAGTTCTTGGAAAACCCTTAATACTTCATACAAAGCCCCTGGTTGATGCTCAGTCTGGATATAAATCGAGGTTTTTTCGTCTCCTGTATTTTGATAATTAATTTCACTCAGTTTGGCATTGTCGTGCCGAGCCACAATTAAAAAGCGCGTGTAGTTTCCTTGATCATCCTCTATTCCTTCAGCCAATACTTTGGCATTATGCTCTTGTGCAGCAAAATCACCAGCTATACCTGCTATGTTTATTAAACTCTGTTGCATAACTTCACCTACGGCTAGGGCGGTATCTGCATGAGTCACTTGCCTCATTTCCGGGTGTTTATTAAAGAAACCTTGGGTTTGTTTAAAGGCCATTGGATGTGACCTTACCTCTTCAATATTTGATAAGGTCGCATCCTGCGTTCCCAACAAATTTAACTTAATACGTAGATAGTATTCCCCCACCACTCGTAAACCAGAATTTTTTAACATATCAAAGTTCTCCAAAATAGCACCAGCAATTGAATTTTCTATTGCTACGATACCGACATCAGCTCGCCCATCACGCACGTCATCAAATACCTTTTTAAAATCATCTTGCTCTATTAAATCACCTTCATGCTCAAGCAATTTTAGCTCTTGTGCTACCCGGTGGTGAAATGATCCTTTAAATCCCTGTATTGATGTTTTCATGTTAATAAGAATAGCAATAACTGGTAAAATCTGCACATGAAAATTTCTTTACTAATTACTGCGTGGAAGGAAGAAAAGACAATTGGAAAATGCCTAGAGTCCTTTGTAGGCAACTACAACGGCGATTACGAAATTTTGCTGGCGATCCCTGATGAGCCGACAAAAGAAGCGGCCAGGCAGCAGGCAGCAAAGTCTGGGTTCGCGGATAAGATCTGGTTTTCGGATTTTTTAAAGGGTGAAAAGCCAAAAGGCAAACCCGCAGAACTAAATTACTTAATGAAAAAAGCTAAAGGGGATATCTGGTTTTTTGGAGATGGCGATGTTTATTACGGTGAATCTGTGATTCAACATATTTTGTATAAGTTTGCTCTAGACGATAATATTCAGGCAGTAAGTGGACGCCCAGTCTCGGCTGATAGTAAAGAAAATATGATGGGATATTGGGGACACCTGCTAGCAGACGCTGCCCACCATAAAAGACTTATTGATCTGGAAGGTATCGCAGATAAAAGAGTTAAACAAAGACCTTTTTTCCCGGTGAGCGGTTATCTTTTTGCCATGAAACCTCAAACATTTGAAATACCTGCAGACACACTCGTAGAGGATGCTTTCATTTCCTACACTATTCATGACCAAGGTGGAATAATTGCCTACCAGCCAAAAGCAAAAGTTTTTGTGCGTTATGCTACCACTCTAGCAGATTACATGAAGCAAAAGAAACGTTCAGTAGGTGGGTATGTGCAGCTATGGCAATACGGATTCGTAACTAAAGAAAATAATACACGCTCACTTGGCCGCGAACTGGAATATATCTGGTTCCCTATTTCTTATGCAAAAAATCTAAGGCAGCTATGGTGGTCACTGTTAATGTACCCAGTTCGCTTTTGGTTGTGGGTAAGAATTTTCTGGGAGCGGAAAATATTAAAAAAAGATTTTACAAAAACATGGGTAAGAATAGAGAGTACCAAGTAAATTGAAGACTATGTTGACGTAACGGGTAAGCTTACAGGTTTATAGACTTGGTTTGAATTAAAAAGCTTTATAAAATCAGGTAATGTTACCCTTGTATCCTCGTTTACCGTAGCCCTACCTACTTCTAAATTCAATGCCCTGAGAATTTCACTGAGGTTTATTTCTACCTCTATAAATAGCTTTTTCAATCCAGCTAGACTCTGTATCAATAAACCTATATCTTGACCTTGTAGTTCATACACCCTGGAAATTAGCGTGGTTAACAATTCACTCTCATCGCAATCGCTGCTCAGCTGCAAGTAATCCGCTAATATAGGTTTCAACTTAGTAGCGTAAAATGCACCAAACCACGACTCTGGCCCACGTTGCAGTTGATCTATATAATTACTTCTTGTCACATTCAAAACGAAAGAAACCAAAGCCAAAGCGCTACCATTATTTAACTCTTCTTGTAAAAGCCTTGTAAAGATATTCAACCTAGTCTGAGCACCCCAAATTTTAAAATCTCTACTGTCCAGAAGATGCGCATAGTCTATAGATAGACTTTCCACAATCTCGGTTGCACTCAGCAATTGAACTCCCAAATACTGACTTGTTGCTGGGCCCGTTTCTGTCCAAGTGTCGTTAGTGCACACCGAAATTATGTCTCTCAAGCCAGCCAGCATTGCTCTTTTAGATTCATCTCCCCCATTAATTTGCTCTAAGACCTTAGCAATATCTCCTTTCTCAAAGAAACTGATCAAATAAACTAGTTCTTCGTCATAATCCACGTCCAGTTCTTCAAGCTCCTGTAAATAGGTTTCTCCTTCATCTAGCTCCTGAATAGACATTTTGGCCCGCTCTTTTAAAAGTTGCTGAATAAGCCTAAAACGATACATTGCAGTTTCTAATTCAATCTCAGAAATTGGTTGATTAATAAGCATTAACCTTAAAGACTCTTCCAGATTTAATATCACAGTGTCAATAAGTTGAAAATATTTCAGCGATAGAACCACATCGTCACTGATTTCTGCATCCTCCTCTATCACCCCTGTAGCTCTTAAAATCCAATTTATGGAGGAAATATTGTTGTGGGTGTTTGGTGGTAGATAATACTTTAGGTAGACACTGACATGTTCCCAGTAGTAATCCATAATCCTGTCTTGTTCAAACTGCTGATCGGCGGCTAGACTGCTAATGAGTTCGATGAAAGAAGCATAGAATGCCACATAGATCTTAGGATACGGCTCTGTTTGTTTTCTTATTCTCGCAGCAGCAGGAAGCGATTCGAGCTGAGGGACAGAATAACTCGCAAGTGCTTCATGTACTACAGTATTATCAAAATGACTCAAAATCACCTTCCTAATCTCACGCCGGATTGCATTAGCTGCAGGGGTTCTTAAGTTCTCAATCTCCGCATAAACCTCCACCAAAGTAGCGTATAAGGTAATCTTGCCTAACTTACCTACATCTACTTGCGCTAAAATATCTGCGATCAATAGAGAGGCTGATATCTCCAATCGAGCACGGGTCAATTTATATGATTGTATTGCATGCGACCTTCCCTTCTTCTTCACCCACGACATACTTACTATATCATTGACGTTGAGGTATGAAAAAATGCTCTCTAGCACCCTACTTCTCAATTTCTCAGTCTGGGAAAGGACATATGATGTTTTCTCCACTGCCGGATTATAACAAATAGTGTTTATATAACCTAGGGGGAAATGATAGAAAATTGTAAGCTAATCTATTCTAAAATAGCTATAAATTGTGTAGAGTTATGTACACTTTTTAGGCAAAAAATTAGAAATTTTCAATTGCCTGATTTTAATATATAAGCTATTATATAACTAACTGCAACACAACTTGCAATGAAGTTTTTTGAGCCTTCCATTGAAGTTAGACTTAAAGAACACATTGTAAGTGCTTTAAACACCTACAATGTTGCTCGTCTATGGGCAATAATTTATCTCTTACTACTACGCCAATGCAACAGCAACATCAAGGCCTTATAAAGCTAAATGAGCTAAGAGCGGCTAAAGCGAGGGTAGAATATACTTTGCAACATGAGTCCACCATTGGATGGGGTGAAGACATCATGATGTGGAGACAATCCTTGCTAGACGAGCTCGCTAAGATCGAGAAGGAAATTGCCAGAGTTAAGTCAGCAATCTCTAAGATGCCGCAGCATGCAAAGTACATCGTAGAAGTACAAGGCCAACGCAAGCATTTTGAAGTAGTAGCTGATGAAAGTCTTGTTGCTCCACGCCAAGGATTTATTTCCAAAAGTAGTCCTTTGGCTCAAGCATTAGAGAAAAGCCGTGATGGACAGGTAATTGAAATGTCTACTCCTCGTGGCGTTAGTACCTATAAGGTTATCAGCAAGGTAACCCCTTAAATAAGCATTTAAATGCAAAAAACCACCAATTGGTGGTTTTTTGCCGTTGACATAAACTTTACAAGATTTGTTCATTACCTCCACTTAGCATTAATGCTATTGTCTATTTTTTTAATAAGATTATCTCCCAAATTTTCAATTTTTAAGTCATATATCCTCAGTTCGGCAGTTGATGGTTTAGCTTGAAACCCTAAAATGCGTAAGTTAGCGTAATCTAGCAACTGCTCAGCAGTATATGCCTCCACAACAACGTACCTATCATCTGGACTCAGTTTCGGTAGCTCAAGTGATAAATTGTTGGCTTTTAACGTAGCCTTTCCAGCATCACTTGAATGAGGCAAAATTATTTCAAATAACCCCCGGCTACCCGCTACTTCCCGGTATTGTTGGGAATAAGTAAAACTATCACTCGTATTTGCATAGTCTGGATCAATAGCATACTTCCCTTGTTTACTTACTACTTCTTCTTGTTTCTGGCTGTCTACAGTCACTAAAAAAGGCTCGGGCGCTCCACCTACGAGATCTAATTTAGAAAATAGTACTTTAGTACTATCCGGGCTTATCCCCCCAGTGGAAGCGAATTTACCTAAAGGAATACTGTTATTGGTGTTGTTTGCATCTACTAAATAGTATTCAGCGTCCGCACTGTCCCGTAACAAAATAGTTCTACCATCCTGGGAGACTATGAACTCATCGATATCTTCTATTTGTGGACTAAGCTCAATGGGCGAGGTGGTGGCCGTGTCCAAACTATATGCATAAAGAGCACGGCCACCATCTGATACCGGATACTCCTCAATATAGGTTATTTTTTCTTTAATGAAGTAAATCAGGTTACGACCAGGAACAAACTGAACAGCATACGCGTTTTCATTTTTAGTGTCTGTAATCCACTCAAAACTATTATCTGCTAGGTCAACCAACTTAATAGCGAAAAGATCCTGCTGCACCATTTCAACTACTGCTAATTGTTCGGCTGAAACATCATAGTTTCTGATCTCCATTGCAGAGTTATAGAGATTTGTGGTCGTAAAATCTGGTAGCTGCCATTTACTAATACTCGTACCCGAAGCAGTTGTTTCTTGAGCGTACAGCTCCAAACTTCTAGTGAGGAATCTATAATTAAAAGCTTCTGTTAATCTTTCTCCGTAAATATCCTCTACAGAATCAACTAATTCTACTTGATACTCTGTATCAGATTGCAGACTTTCTTTGATAAATATATATAGCTTAGCCCCTCTTTCTAAAAATTGGGCTTCCACAGGAGGTGAGATTTTTATCAGCTCAGACCAGTCTTGTTTTACTAAAGGTCGATTAAACTCTACAATTATTTGCTGGTTTAAAATGTGAGCCTTTTGGTCAGTCTGGTTAAGCGTAACGGAACGGACATGAAAATTTGACCCCAGGTTCAAGAGTATCAGCCCCACCAAGCCAGCCACAAGCAACACAATAACAATCGCCAGGGATTTACTAAAGGAGGTAAGGGTCATTCGGTTCTTCAATAACAGTTATCTGCGCGGGAGCAATGACTAGACCAGAATCGCGCTGCACAAATTTACCAGTCACCTGATACCATTGCCCAGCCTCTATCTCTGGCAAATTAATTTCTGCGCTTAACGGGTTCTCACTTATCAACAATCCCACAGGCCTTGCATCCACAACACAACAAGTCAAAACGAAACGTGAAAGTTTAAAGGTGTCATCAGGGAAGTTATCATTAAAAAGGGCAAAGCCACTTATCTCTACTTCTTTTTCTAAATATCGTTGAGGATTAGGATCGTAAGCCATCGCCGTCACCCAATCTCCCATGTCCAGTGACTTAGTATCTGACAGAAATAACTCTGCAGCAGAAGTTTGTTCCAAATCCACAATATCAAACTCTATCTGCCGTTGAGAGGCTGCCGCCACGCTCAGGGAGCGCGGCGGCAGCAAAAACCCTATACAAATGATCACCACCAGAACTATAACCCCTCCCCAATCACTGGCAGTCATTTTTTTCATACTCTTAAAATTCAATACCCTAAACCCCTGTTGCTCTATCACCCTTAAAATACCTACTATACTCAACACCGCAGCAAAAATTGCAAAAGCGTACGTAAATACTTCGTACCGCCAGTGAATATACAAAGTGATCCTCCCTGCCCCGTACAATAAAATTACGTAGACAGATATCAGTAATAAAATCGTGTATCTAATTAACTTAAGCATTTAATACAATAGATTAATAGCTAAACCAAAAATTGCGGTCGATAAACCTACCAGCACAGCCATAGTCACAATAGTCTTTACTCTAAAGGTATTCATTAACATACTCAATATTTTAATATCAATCATAGGACCAAATGTTAGGAATGTGAGAATAGACCCTACTGTAAACGTGCCAGCATAGCTAAGGGCAAAAAACGCATCCACATTAGCACAAATTGAAATCACAAAGGCTAACAGCATCATTACCACAACTGAGGCTACCGGATTGGTGGCTAAACCAACTAAGATTTCCCGAGGAACAAAAGTTTGAGTAGCCGCTGCAATCATGGCTCCTATCGCTAATGCGGGCATTACCGCCATGAATTCCTGCTGAAAAATAGAAGCCAGCTTTCGTAAAAAGTAAGCAATTGCAACAGGATTCAATTTAAGCAGTTCTTGATGTAACTTCTTACCCTTTAACTCAGCAGGTAGATGATCGTGGTCATGGGCATGGTCGTGATCATGTCCTTCATGATCATGCTCACAATGAATATGATAAAAATTCTCATTCAACAGCTCAGTTTGGTTTTTGACCAGAGAAAAAATGAGACCTACACCTACTGCAATAAAGTATGCCGCAAAAATCCTTAATTGCGGCACCCCTGAGTCCCAACCGAAAGCCTCAACGGTAGACCAAAGCGTGATCGGATTAATTATGGGGGCCGCCAACAGAAATGTGATCGCTTGGGAAGCTGTAAATCCATTTGCCACCATTCGCCGCGCAACCGGGATATTCCCACATTCACATACCGGCATAAATATCCCTGTCATCGCAATAACCCCGTGCGCCACGAGCCGGTTGCGCGGCAACATTCTAGTCACTAAGTCAGGAGATAAAAAAATAGCCACTAAAGCCGACACTAACCCTCCAAGCACCACAAAGGGGAAAGCTTCAACAATTAAGCCCATAAACAAAGTGATAAAGTCCTGCAATTCCAGTGGTAATTGCGCTGAATTTAGCATGCAGATATTTTAGCAGAAATTAACCCAATAGCTCGGCTAATGTTCTCTTAGGAGGCAATATTAACGTAAAGAAAGCACTCCCTCGCTTACTGTTATGTGCGCAAATGAAAATATGGCCAACTAGTATCTACCGCTTCTGCAATTACGCTTGTCCTCGGTTGATTACCATCTACTAGGACACCCCCTATCTTTAAAGCTGCATCAGTAAATGCTAACACTTACATATATTTAACATATACGCCTGATCCTGGCGCAGCCTCAGAACGAATCGGCATAGTGACACAAATCTGCTATAATCTCCGCAGCTAAACAAGGTTGGCCCCTTCGTCTAGCGGTCTAGGACACCACCCTCTCACGGTGGAAACAGGGGTTCGAGTCCCCTAGGGGTCATATCTCCTTGTGACATGGTCACAACTTCCTCGATCTGCTTAAATACAGGG
>CAYUPY010000007.1:0-35434 GCA_964446595.1 uncultured Candidatus Saccharibacteria bacterium
TGCCTGCCTCACTATTGAAGGCGGTCGTCACATAGTAGTAGAGAGAATTCAGGAGCAGTTTACACCAAACGATATTGAATTTAGTAACGATAATCGGCTTAAAATCCTTACAGGACCTAATATGTCTGGTAAGTCAACATATATCCGCCAAGTTGCTTTAATTGCTTTGATCGCCCAGATAGGCTGCTTTGTGCCGGCTAACAGCTATAAGTTTTCGTTAATTGACCGCATCTTTACTAGAGTTGGGGCAGCAGATAACTTAAGCAGTGGCGAGTCTACTTTCATGGTGGAAATGAATGAAGCTGCCAATATTTTGCATAACGCGACCGACCACAGTTTAATCATTTTTGATGAGGTCGGTCGCGGCACCAGCACTTACGATGGCGTAGCCATCGCCTGGTCAATTGCTGAGTACGTGCTACAAGAGATTAAAGCCAAGACTTTATTTGCTACTCATTATCACGAGCTTATTGCCCTTGCTGATAACTCGCCGAGTGCTGAGAACCTCCATGTACAGGTACTAGAGCAATCAGGTAAGATTCTGTTTAAGTACAAGATCTCCGCCGGGGCTACCAGCCGTAGTTACGGTGTACATGTAGCAGAAATGGCAGGTATACCTTCTACAGTTATTAAAAGGGCAAATCAAATTTTAGCAAACTTTGAACAAGAAAAGGCTACGCCACAGAAACCGCTAAACTCGAAAACTCTACCTGACCATACGACTCCTAAAAAACCCAAAAAAATCCATCCAGAACAATTAGGGCTTTTAGGTTAGAGCCCCTTGCAATATATTCAATATATAGATATAATATTACGACTTACATTTTATTGACAATTAGCTTACAGCACATATAATAAGTAAGTTTTTTGTAAAAGGATGGCAACAGGATTCTTTGAACACAATTTAAGCCCAATAAACGATGATATTGCTTGGCACCTCAAAGAAGTGCTTGGCGAGCCTGTTTTTCCTAATCACGACCGAGTACTGCGGGTGAGCAATATCTTTGATATTAACGCACTAGTAGATACCCACAGAGAAAATTTGCTGAATATATGCTATGAATACCCGATTTCCCAGATACCTATTTATGTAAATGAGGATAACGAATTTCTACTACTTACTGTTCTTAATTATCGGGAAAGACAAGAAATGCATATTTCTTACACACCAGAGCCATACGGACACATACCGGACGCTTTAGCTAATCAACTAGAGAACCTTGGTATGCAAGCCTTCAACTACTCTGGCTTTGAATGGGTTAATGAGGTCAGTATTTCTGCATTACTTCAGAGTCTATTGATTCTCTCAGCTTCAGATAGAAGTTTCAAGGTGGCAAGTATTAACGACTATCTTTTTGCTTTGCTCTGCATCCAAGGAAGCCTCAGAATCTGGAATATCGTTAAAACCATGACATCGAGCGATCAACCAATTCAATACCAGAGAGCACAAATCTTGGGAGATTTAGGCATTGAGCTAACAGGTTCAGCTACATTAATGGGTATGCTTAAAGAACCTACCTTAATTCGCTATCAAGATGGGGAAGAGTATGTGAGCATTTTTGTCAGAGATGAGCAAAACCAATGTTGGGAAACTAGATTTTTTGCAACAGGTGACATGGTGAGCCTAGTACTTAATACACCAGCAGAAGCCTAATTCGAACGCAGCTAAAAACATGACAAATATAATACCAAAAGAACAAATCCACAGAGCCACCGAAATCGAGATTAGGGATAGCATTGATGGTACTCAATATCCAATAGAGGAAATCAACACCAAAATAGTCAATGCCCTAAGGGATCCTGCTCAAAATATAATTAATGTAAATGACTATC
Organism: uncultured Candidatus Saccharibacteria bacterium; assembly: GCA_964446595.1. GTDB lineage: Bacteria > Patescibacteriota > Dojkabacteria > J137 > JAEUSD01 > CAYUPY01. The sequence continues at coordinate 1,834 of CAYUPY010000007.1, forward strand.
ACCGCTTTACAAACCTAGTGTCCAGGCTATTCCTTTATCATGATTTAGCTGGTAGATTAGATAACGCAGGTGTACAAAATAAGATTTTTTACATCCGCCAGCAAGCAAAAAATAAAGTATTGAACTTTCAAGTTAGAATTGAGCTTGACACGGTGAAAGGCAGATATATAGCTGGATATCTACCTTTGCTTGAGGCCTAAAGCTTAACTTTAGCGCTTCACAATCTGATATTGATCTTCTCTGCCGTTGCTTTGGAGAAATATTTCTCTTTCCTCATTTCCAGCGGTAATAATCAGCCGCGCCATTGTCAACTGAGGATTTAGGTATTCAATATTCAAATGTGTAATTCTAGTAACATTTTGCCCCATTTTTGTAACTAATAGGTTAAATACCCAATTCTTAAGTCCAAATAATCTTTTAGCATATTCAACAACATCTACATCCCCATTTAGCAGGGCATCTGGGATCTTTGCAGTTTGAAAATGTCCCATCACCTGAAGCAGATGCTGTCTTAATTGCTCATCGTTTTGCCGAATACGGCCGTCTGAACTTTCTGTATAGTCTATATCTTTAATCTGCTTGTGAGCATAAACCCTGTAGCTAGCCAAGCTAAGTACTAAATCGATTATCTCTGTACTAGTTTTATCATAGTGTTGTCTGCGTATTTCTACTCGAATTTGCAGCGCATTATGCGCTGCAGTACTTTGGTCAATCGTGTCCAGAATATTCCAGTCTATCAGGCGCTCACTTGGCTCTAGCGCTATCCGCTGCCATAACCATAAAGCCACCGCTTCTCGAATAATGGCTGTACGGCAATGGTTTTGTTCATCTGATTCAATCTTAAATTCGTCATATGTCAAATAATCTTCTTCTGTCCACAAGATCGCCTTCCCAAATACAGGATATTGCAAAGGCACGGGAGCATCTTGAAAATAACTACTCTGAAAGTAAAAATGATAGTCACCAACTTCATCTACAGTCACATTGGTGACTAAAACATCACTAAAGTTAGGGTTTGCTTGTTCTAAAAGACTTTGCAGTTTAAGTTTAATCGAGATATTTTCTCTAAACGTTACTTCCTCTCCATGAATTGCAATTATCTCCGCGGGTCTAAGTTCTGCTGTTGACATACGCACTTTATTTTAACATTGCTGATATAATCCTGTGTTGTGTTGAAGATAATATCACTGAAAACACTACCTCATTTACAGCAGGCTCATATTCAGCATTTGGGTCTAAATTTGCACGCCAAAATCTTTTCGAGACAGATTCTGGATTACTTAAGAAATATCAAATACTTCTCCGCTAAAGAGCTTGATTTCAATGTGCTTAAGAAATTTCTAGAAGAGAACGGTTTTTATCGCCGAGTGGATGTTTTACAACAACCTGGGCATTACACCATAAAAGGAGACTTAGTGTATCTTTGGCCCGCTGGTTATGAACATCCATTGCGCTTGAGCTACTTTGATACGGAACTAGAACAAATTCAGGAATATAATCAAGAGTTAAACCGTAGTGTGCGTAATTTAAATGGTGTTTATTTAAGCAAGGCAGAATATCTTGAGGCCGAAGATGCCAAATACGTTAGCGTGAACCTGACAGCCGATCCGCTTAATGGAAAAGCTGGGATATTTGCAGCAGCAAATATCGATGAGGCGGACTTAGAGTATCATTATGACTTTGTTTATCCTCAACTATTCTGGAATCGACTTGATTTATTTGAACGCGAAATTGAACGTCTGCAAGGGAATGGGTACTATGTGCGCGTGCTGACTAAGCACGCGCCACAGTTGCCAAGTAGTATTTGGGATAAACTTCATCACCAAAGGGAACTAGAGTCTGGTGAGGCCGCCGCAATCCTAGATCAGATCAAAAGTGATACTCCTGCCGGCTTCACCTCAGCCAATCTAAAGGTGGCACTTTTTACCGATCGTGAAATCTTTGGCACTATCTACCTGTCACAACGCAAAGCGGCCACCGCAAACAGCGAGAAGCTGCTCCGCCAGCTAGAAGGCGAGATAGAAGTGGGAGACTTCATAGTACATGAGGATTACGGGATTGGGATTTACGCTGGGCTGACACAGGAAGAGATTAGTGGACAGCTGCGTGAGTATCTTGAAATTGAATTCGCCAATGAAGACAAGTTACTTGTGCCTATTGAACAAGTGTCCAAACTGACTAAATTTATTGGTAATGATGGGATTGCACCTAAGTTAAGTAAATTAGGTAAAGGTGGCTGGTCAACTGTACAAAAAAGTTTACGCAAACTAGTACAGATTAAAGCCAAGGAACTAGTGGAACATTATGCTCGAAGAGAACTTGCAGATGCCCCCATCATTGAAAGTGAAGACAGCCCAGAATATGTAAGATTTGTCCAGCAATTTCCATATACGGCCACTCAGGATCAAGTAAATGCTACAAATGAGATTATTGCCGACTTAACTACTCCTAAACCAATGAATAGACTGCTAGTAGGAGATGTTGGGTTTGGTAAAACAGAGGTAGCAATGCGTGCGGCCTTTAAAATTGCAGAGGCCGGGCTGCAGGTCGCAATTTTATGTCCAACTACAGTACTGTGTGCCCAGCATTACGAAGTATTTTTAGCTAGATTTAAGGGTAGTGGGATTAAAGTGGGCAAATTGTCCAGATTTAATACAGCAAAGCAGAATAGAGAAGTCGTAGATCAATTAAATGCTGGTAAGTTAGATATTGTTGTAGGTACACATCGCTTACTAAGTAAGGATGTAAAGTTTAAAAATCTAGGGCTAATGATTATAGACGAAGAGCAGCGGTTTGGCGTGGCTCAAAAGGAAAGGATTAAACAGCTTAATTACGGTGTTCATCAATTGTCGATTAGCGCCACGCCAATTCCACGCACTTTAAGTATGGCACTTACTAATATTCAGGACATTTCCATCATTGCGCAGGCACCACCCAACAGGAAGCCTATTGATACCATTCTAGTTAAAGGTGATTGGAGCAAAGTGCTGGAGGCAATTTCCCGCGAGCTTGCTCGCGGCGGGCAGGTGTATTTTGTACATAATCGTGTGCAAACTATGTCGAGTATTAAGTCAAAACTGGAGAATCTAGCTCCAAGTATTCGAGTGATTTCAGCCCATGGTCAGATGTCTCCACAATCGCTGGACGCGGCTATGACTGACTTTTATGAAAAGAAGGCAGACATATTATTAGCCACTACTATCATTGAAAACGGCTTAGATATGCCTAACGTTAATACTATTATTATTAATAAGGCTGATGCTTTCGGTTTATCACAGCTTTACCAGCTAAGAGGCAGAGTAGGACGATCAGATAAACAAGCCTACTGCTTACTTTTAACCAGTAAATCTCAAGACCGTAAAAGCTTGAGCACAAAAGATGCTGATGATGTAAAATCACACGCTGAACGAAAATTAGCATTAGAAAGACTAGAAGCACTGGTTGATTCTAGTGATTTAGGTTCAGGTTTTGGAGTAGCTAGTAAGGACTTAGAAATCAGAGGAGCAGGTGACCTGTTGGGCGAGAAGCAGCATGGTCACATCACTCAAGTAGGATACGCACTTTACATGCAACTTCTCGCCCAAGAAATTGACAGACTTAAGAATCAGGCTGACTTACTTGCCCGGCAGCCTGAATATGTTACGTTGTAAGTATAATTAGGCAAGTAAATGACTGAAATAATCGTCCAAAAATTAGCTTTAAAGCAAGACGAATTAGCACACTGTGCCGAAATAGTTTCTGCGCTGAAGACTGAGTTTATTCATAAACTACCAGAAGATTTGGTTGTAGAAATTGAAGAGTTATTTGCGGATACTGTAATTACCCTTTATAGACTTAAAAGTGAAGGACATATTAATGCAGTAACTCCTGACTTGGCATGCGCATGGTTTCGTCGCCATTACCTTTCTCCCCCTGAGTCGATAGAAGTCCTAATTGGTACCCGCACTTCTGCCTCACAAGTAATGAGACCAAAACCGGGACACAATTACGGTATGGGGGACCCAACGCGCTCAGCCGAACCAGGCGAGCAATACCCTTCTTGGCCGGATGAGGTTGACACTATACGTGGACTAGGCCTACAAAGTGAGATACAGCAGGAAATCCATAATCTTCTAATGAAAGAAGCAGGATTTAGCTCCTACGCTTACAGTATGCCAATCCACAGGTTGATCAATAAGCATGGGGAAATTGATGAAAATGAACTTCTAAAACAACTAACCATAGCTAAACAGCTACTAGAAAGAGGAATTGAAGTAGTGATAGTAATGCGGCATTTCGAAACGGTTCCTTACTATACAGATCAAATCCGCCGCAAATTGGCACGAGTTGTAGTCAATCGCTTTATTGAGATAGGAGTCACCAATTTTGTGGCTATAAATGAGCCTCAAGTCGAACTAGACTTGCGGCAAGTAGCAGGCAAATGGTCCCCATATAATATGTATAATGCTCTTCACTTTCTTGGCATAGGACCTGAACGTGATCTGATTAAGAATCACCGCCGCCAACTGAAAAGAGAAATTCGAGAATTCTATTGGATTGTCAAAATAGAGGCAGCAAAACAAGGTCGTAAAGCTAATGTGTTAAGTGCTGCTAACTTAGCCTCTTTTGATGGCTACAGCCGGGTGGCAAAATTTGTTGATCACCGAGCTCAAATGGGTCTGTATAAAGACGGTAATATGCACTATACCGATACGCTGGGTATACAAACCTATAACCATATTGTGACGAGAGAGCAAACAGTTATTGGAATGCGTAAATTTGATGGTTTGCAAGGAAATTCACTTTATCCCAAACTTTTTGCTGAATTATTAAAGGAAGTGTATACCAACTATGGTCATGGGCGGTCTCTGGCTCTAACCGAACTAGGTTTTAGCCTAAGTGCTACATTTAATGCGCTCGAACCAAACGAAAAAGTAGACTTTATTGAAGAAGTATTTAAGGAAGTTCATCAAATGGTTACCGAAAATCGTGATATTAAGATGGCAGGAATTTGGCTGTGGACATATATTCGCAACTTTGAAATCATTAACCGCAGGCCGGGTGGTTGGTCTAATGAGGCAAACTTTGGCATAATCGGAGAACCTGATCGCACAGAAGTGCTCACAGACGACATGCCTGTTCCCATTAAATTCTATCCTAATAATCTACATCGGTTGAGAGCAGTTTTGCTAAAGTATCGGGCTCTTTTTAACCCAGATATATATCATTTGTTGCCTCCAACCCAGAAAGAGTATCAAACACACTTTGAAAATCTCGTTACTGCGATTACTGACATCTATATGACCCATATCCAGGCTTTGAAAACCGAACGTTTCGTGGAAGGAAATAAGCGCAAGAAGCTTTTGCGGCTACTATGGAAGCAATTAAACTACCTAGAGCAATATGCTTCCCAATCAGGTGACCTATTTGGTATGGAATATGCACAAAGACAATCGTGGGAATTCATGGCTAAGTTTAAACGTTTAGTGCCTGACGACATTCGCCGCGAGTGCTAAACTTGCAACATCTTTTAAAAATTAATTCTTAACTACTTATAAAATGGCTGACATCGCAAATGTAGCTAAATCTTATCAATATATTCCTAATCCTATGCACCAGTTGCCAGTAGGGGATGACGCGCCAGAGGAGATTAACATGTTGGTTGAAACACCAATGGGATCGATAAATAAGTACGAATTTAATACTGATACTGGTTTGATTAAACTGGACCGAGTTTTATATGAAAAACTACCTTACCCTATTGAATACGGTGCTATCCCTCAAACATGGGATGAAGATGACGATTTATTAGACGTAATGTGTTTAGTTACTTACCCAACCTTTCCTGGTTGTGTAATGAGTGTTCGTCCGATTGGCGTCATGCTTTTTGTAGATACAGGAGAAGTTGATGACAAAATTTTAGCAGTACCCGCTGACGATATTCGCTACAAGCATATAAATGATATTGACGACCTCACCGATTTCCAAAAAGATGAGATTGCTTTTTTCTTTGAACGCTACAAAGATCTTCAATTCAAATACAAAGGAAAAGAAGGCAAGCTAGAAAATAAAGGCTGGCATGGTAAAGACAAGGCTTATGAAATTATTGAACAAGCTCAAGCACGTTACAAAGACGTGTTTACCAAGCAATAGTAGTTATGGTATGCGAAAAGTCGGCAAAATTTGCCGACTTTTCGCCAATGTAAAACCTTCGTAAATTCTTCTCTGATAGAATTAACTATAACAACTCTAGTACCCCATAGTATGTGGTGCGTCTGAAATCAACATCAATCAAATCTAAATTATGGAATCAATAGCAGAACCCAGTTATCTTGGTAGTGTAAAAATTGCCAAACAACTTTTAACCACCAAATGGCACCCGACTGTTGAACAATTCACAAGTTTACAAATCTTCCCGGAACTAGAAATAAATGTAATAGAGCAACTTTTGAGTGGCAAACCATATGGTGATACTCAAATAGGCAGTTTTATTCAAAGTGCTTTTGAAATGTACAGATATTTACGCCGTCAATATCCAAATGTTCCTGTAACAGAGTACGTACATACGCTCAGCAATATTTTGCATTACTGCTCGATAGAAAACCATAGCTTGGAAATAGGACTAAACTTTATGCGCCTTAAGGTAGTAAACGGTTATTACTTAAATCCTCTCGTAAGAGCAGAGCTTGCTAAGCTTGCAAACCCGAACATTCGTACGTTAACGCCTTTGCTAGGCCCAATATATGCGGACTTTGCAACTGCAGAGACCGTGGAATTAAACCCCTTGCTGTTTGGCATGATGGTCAATGGATTTGGTGCTTTCCTCCAACAAATCCATGCAGTATTTACGAGACCTAAGCATCATACTCAAATTGTAGAAGCACATCAAACTACGACCACTACAGTGCTTACTGCTTTAGTGCATAATATGCGAACTACTCAAGAAGTATCAGTGTTGAGGTTCGAAGATGAAGATGGTGTTGAAGCATAACTCAATTTATTTTTTAGCACGGGATTATGCCTCTTTTAGATCTAATTACAGAGCAAGAGCAAGCTGCTACACAAGATACTCAGAGCTTGCGTGAATGGTCTGAAATTCACCTTGAAAATGAGTTTGGCACAGCTTTAGAGACAACTATGAAAATGCTGTGCTTACGTATTCCCGGAGCTACTAATAAGGCTAGACTAGAGTACTCTATGCTTTCCGCAAACTCAAGAACACCAGATAAAGCAAACCTAATTCAACGCCGATTTGTAGACACATTCGAGTTGCCAATCTTGGAACTGATTAAAGATCACCTCCCGCTAGCAGAAGAAGTAAAAACTATTGCTCATCAGATTTATGAACTATACAGAGACTTCCGCAACAGCTTGCCAGGGCTAAGCATATATGACTTTCCCGCTTTTGTGATCGCAGAAGATTCTAATAATAACTTATCCGAAATGATCATTGCCGATAATGAACTGCATCAACTTCAAGAAGTATTAGAGGCACTTGCTATCACACAAGGAGACCTAGTACCCACAATTATTAAAAATGGATTTATCCGTGCCCTTAAGTTTGTGAGAGAAGTAGCTCAAAACCCTGAGCTTGCGGTTAAGTATTCCGAATTTAGCAAGGATCTGTTCACAGCCCAACTACACCGGAATCTACCTAGCAATTTATCATTGCAGCTTGCAGATGAGTTAAACGCGGGCCATCACAGCTTTGTAAACTTTACCAGAGCCATATATAACCAAATTTATGCCCCGCTCGGAACAATAAGGGGTAGACTAGATTCCTCAACGATCATAAATCAGAACGGTCAAACTGCTCAAACGGAATTCACGCTGGGTATACGCGAGACCTGGCTAGCTCACTTACGCGATGAGACAAATTCGATAAGTATCTCTGCGGCCCTCCACCTACAACTCACAAAAATTATTCTTTACAGCAATGTAGCTGATATTACCCAGCACTGGGATAAATTAATAAATACCTTAGCGAGTACAACAATCGCCGCTGAAATCATCAACCTTTCTACTTTATTACGCCACCCAGACTTACCGCTTATTTTAAATGCGCACGCTTACACATACGCCTTTGCCGGTTCTGATTTAGTAAGTAACGCTGTCAGTCAAGTGATCACTTTAATACATCTTTTAGCAGATGACATCAAGAGCCACGGAGAGTCAGATATCCTAGTCAGTGATATTGCTAGTATGTTAGACACAGAAAAACTACAAGAAGCATAGATAATCGACTTATCACCAGGTATAGGCCTTCACATCGTTGAGGATTAAATTATTCGAACCAAGCAAGATCAATCGCCCGTTAATTATATTTGCATCTTTCGTTGGTACTAGGTCATTATTTATTTTTAACAGCCTTGTCTGAACTGGTACTTCTAGGCTTAGACAGTATTCTGTATCGCTATTAATCTCTAAGCCATCATTTGTAAGCTCCACCTGCTGGTTAAATGTTGGCATAAACTTTAGTTCACAGTTTCTGAATGTAGCTAGATTAAGCTCTTGAACAGAAAACTCTAATTGTTGACTGACTGCTTCTCCAGACTTTACTGTTTTTAAGGTTGTTGGTAATTGGAGCCCTTGATTGGGGAATTCGTTATTTTGGATGAGCTCATATTCGTTTAGGCGGAGAGCTTTTAATTGTATGGTTGAGTTTTGATTCAAAGGCACATCAATCAATAAACGTAGTTGGAGGGTAGGGCGGGTGGGGTTGGTAAGCTCGTAGCTAAGGGTTTGTAGATCAGCTAAATTATTAATCTCTTCTTTCATTAAACACTGATTCTTCACACTATCAAACAAGCACAACTCAGCCTTCCCATTTGATACCGTCCCCCTTGTCAATATCTCCACCACGGCACTGGCACTAGTTTCAATCTTGATCTCACCTAAAACAATGCAAGCATCCCTGCCAACAGTAACCTCATACCCAATAGACTTAACTGATCCCGTTGCCGAGTTTGCACCACAACTATACGCCCCAGCAAAATCAACTAACTCCAAAAGGTTCCCATTGCTATATCTTTGGTACAATCTTACAGATCTAACAGCCTGGCTAAGCAAGTCAAACTCTTCTTGATTCTGATCTAACAGACCTCCCAGCAATCGATCATTTATTGCCACATAGTAAGCATTAGATTTAGCTTCGCCCTCTGCTAAGTTCAGCAACTGACCGGAAGCATTATCAACTAACTCAACATTTACTTTTTTGTCTGTCTTCATGATTCTAACTAGGCCCTCTGCTGCTTGGGGAATCATAGTATCCACTTCAGCTACAGCCCGCCGAATCAATACTCCGTCACTAGATATTTCATACTGCCACTCAGGAACATACTGATCAAAATCCGGACCCTCTACAACCAAGCTATCTGCATCAGCATCAATACTGCCTACTTCAAATACAAATACCCTACCACTATCTATTTCAAAATCCACCAACCCCAACCATTCTTGTTCTTCCACAATTTGCAGTAAAGATTCCAACTCCAAACTATTTGTAGTACTATCGTTTTCCTCAATTACGACAATCTGGTTAATTCCAAAGAACCTCAGAATCTCCGGCTGCAGCTGCCCATTCACTAACTGACCCAATAGTAGTGTGTGGGTCGCGTCTGACTCCGGCTGGCTAGTCGAAACAATGTTAGATTTTGAAAGATACGCAATCCTACTTGTAAGATCGCGTTCATATTCAAAATAATAATTATCTTTACGCACACTATGCTGTAATACCCAAATATTCTTCAAATCACTATTTGAGCCATCCTCTTCCACCCGTTGAAGATTAGGCAATATATTTGCAGGCAAATAATCAAATACTAAACCGCCAACCCCCAACTTCCTGCCGCCCATATACTCCACAAACTGATCCCAGCCTGTGGGTTTCTCTAATTTAAATTGGGGAGAGATTAAATCTCCTGAAAAGAGAGGCAATGTCAAAAGAGTGAGCGATAACGAGGCTGTAATAAACAAAGCAACTCTTAACGTTAGATATTGGTCTTTTAAGTAAGCTATCATCATTCTTGCTGCAAACAATATAGCCACAATAATAAACAATATTAAAAGTAGGCTGTTTTGCCAATATTCTAACCATACTTGCTCAAAGTAATTTATTGTTAAAGGGCTTATACCAAAATTGCCTTCTTGTAACGCACTAAAGTCAATTTTTGCAATCATGATCACTTCCAAAATTATCAACACAACTACTCCAGACAAAGAAATAATTGATTCTAAATGCCGATTTTCAAAGAAGGCCTCCGAGGTCAAGAAAACTAACCTCAGTAAGCAAAATAAGACTAGTATAATTAGCAATATTAAATACAAATGCGTCTCAGCAGAATAGATTACGAAAATACTAAAAGGATTAAGACCACCTATCATGGCAAATGTAACCGAAGGTTTTTTACTAAAAGCAACGGAAAATAGAATAGCCAGTGTAAGAACTTTAAGCATAAAAGCCAGAAATCCATTGGTAATAACTTGAGACGGATCAAAAGCTAGAAGACTCACTACGATAGACCCAACAACTATTGTTAGTAATTTTATTATGCTCTCCATTTATAGATAAAAAACTTGATTATATTTATCCGTATATAGAATACCAGCATTCTTATATAGAAAGGACCGCAAGGGAATATCATATTCATCTAGCCTTTTTTGATGATCATTCTGGTATGTAAATATCAGCTCATTCCATAAATGATCGTTTTCAACCATTTCGTTCAACCTGGAGGTTAGGATCAAACATACCTTGCCTCCACTATCAACGCCCTCTTCTTCCTTAGCAGATTTAAGTTTTTCTAAGGTATCAGTGCTTGGATTGTTTATAGCATTAATAAGTCTATTCCTGATCTCTAATGGAAGATAAAGCCCTCTCACAGTGCTACCTTCGCCAAGTGAGTGAATAAGCAATTGAGTTTGAGGGTCAGATATTACTGTACATGATGGCTTATTTTTCGCCCAAAAGCTCCACAGCTCTTCGTCTTTATAGGTAATTGCACTGCGATAACCATTTGTCTGCTCCAGAAACACGCTAATCCTGGTGAAATTAACGTAGAAGTTAATTCCGTAAGCTCCTACTAAAACTAAACCTATTAAGGTCACAACAAAAGAATTCAATTTAAGCCGTTGAAACATTGATACAATAAGGTAACTGCTAAAAATAGCAAAGCCTAAAAAGAACTTTCCGGCAAAGGTAGGAGATAAGAAGTAAACACTAAATGCGACTAGTAGATAAATCAAAGCAAAGGTAATATGAGTTTTCTTTTTACTTGCTAGGTAAACAATTATCGCTGGTATCAAAATTAGCCAACCATATCTAATCAAACCGAACACCTCAGTTAACTTACCAGGAAAGTCGGGATTGCTTGGCTGTCCAACCCAATCAACAGTGCCTGACTGAAAAGTGATCTCCACACTAAAACCTGCATAAGAAAGTAAGACTATAATCACTGTCACCGCAAATGCCCCAATCAATGCGAGTTTCTGCCATTGAGCTGAGTAGAAGTACTTTTTGAGAAGATAGAACCCTACTAAAATTACACCTAAGTATGTACCAATAAAAAAGTGTGTGGCTATAAGCAGTAGCAAGGCAACGGTAAGTTCCAAAGGCCCTAATCGACTATTTCTCGACAAAATCATCAAAAAGAATAAAAATGCTAACGTTTGCGGTATAAAGAATAGATTAGTATATGCTAAGTTTTCAAATACCAGAAGCGAAAGTGCTACCCCTACCCAAACATAACTCTTCTTTCTAAACTGCTTACTGAACAGTTTAGTCAAAATTATCGCGGATAAAGCAGTAAACGCATAATCTAAATAGTAGATCAATAGATCAAAATCCAGTTGAAGGCTTTGCTCTAAAAATAACATCAAGCTATGAAAAAACAGAATAGGATAACCTTCATCTGTGAAAGTATTTGAATAAGTTGAAGGCATGATCCCAAAGTTTTCTAATTCACTCATTCCATTCGTCACGGTCTTATGTACTAACAAATCAGTGGAGATTAAAGCACCGTATTCCCTACTAACATAATTAGCTACCAAGAATGGCACGATTGCTAAAAAAGCAATAAAGAGTAGACTCAACACTTTGTTAAATTGCTTATCCTCGACCCTAAATAACCAGATACCTAGTAATACCGTCCATAAAACTAGAAACAATAAACCTATTGCAGAATAAATCGCCCCAATATCTACCTTAGTAAATTGCACTCCAAGGTAGATGCATATGTAAACAAGAAAATATATTAGAAAAGAGGCAATACTAGCTAAACTGAGAAATGATCTCCTAAAAACTATTTTAGAAATAAATAAAGGAAGTGCGAGTAAACATAAAATAATGTATGCACTTAATGGCTCTTGCAACTCTTGCGGACCAAGCATCCAAACTAGTAACGCAATAGTATTAGCCACAAACAATGCAACCTTACTATACTTATTCAACATTATTTGAACACTGATAAGTAATAATTAGTTCAGTCTCGTAACTATTTTTATTTGCTTCGATTGGTAAGGTTATTACTAAGGCGTTGCCGTCTAGGTAGAACTCTGTATTCGTATTATTTGTTAGGATCTTGGAGCTACATTCGCCAAAAGTTACTGAACGGTTTTCAGGGGTAAACGAAACATTATCAGCTCCAAAAATTACTTGGAATCCTAGTTTCTGATAGCCAACAGTTTCTGCTAATAGATGCTTCCTTACTATTCTTATAGCATCATTTCCGAGCAAATCAACACTTGTGTCCATCGTATAAATCTGACTAGATATATTTTCGTCCAACCCGAACACGACGGCGAACAGTTCATCTTCGAATAAACCTACTTCTTGTGTGTCACTTTTGCTAAATAAAGTCTCTACAGCATAGTTTTTATCAATAATATAATCATGAAGATAGTACATTTCTATGTAAGCCTGGCCAGGTAAATCCAGAGTAATTCTTTCATCTCTATAGGTAAGTTCCGCCGCACGTAATCTATCTTTACCCAGATGCTGTATTAGGATACGCGTATGTTCTATCAGTACCAATAAAGCTATGATTAGCAAAGCAAGAGAAAGAATTGTTAGTAGGATTTTATTTAGCAGCTTCATAGATAGAACTTTCATAGATAAAACAGGGCTCCATATGAAGCCCTGCATTATTTAAAGTTTTAAAGTAGCGTGTGCTCTCTAGTTAAAAAGTCTTTGCCCACCAAAAACGGTTGGCACGACTTCTCTATTACTAAAGAAATCAATTCCCATATCTGCATCGGAACCGTCAGTTATTGGCTCGCCTACAAAAGTGGTGTTTTGCTCAAAGCTAGTCTGACCCCCAGTAATCAAATTTACAGTATCTCCATCTGGCGCTGCCATCGATACAGTTACGCTCGATACTGTATTAATCTGTCCATCAGTATGGAAAGTAATTAGGTTAAGTACAGGAGGAACTCCAGCTAGACTTGCTGTACCAGTAATATCCATCTGTCCTGTTGATGCATTCACAGTGATTTCATACATCATTGTCTCATTAGAGAAAAGTGGGCTCCCCATAGTCTGTCCATGGACTGCCCCCTGAATCAGATACAACTTATCACCGGCTTCAATTAGTATTGCAACATTTGGGCTGGGACGACCTATCCATAGTGCTCTACTGTCATGGGCCCTTCTAATAACATCAAAGCTTAAATCAGAATTCCAGTGTTCCAGTGCAGCTGTAGGGTCTGGAACTATTCTTAGAGTTCCCGCAGGAGCAATAGCAGTACTCCATTGCCCTGGAGGGGCTGAATATACAAACTTTCCAGCTGGATCTGCAACACTTACACCTGGGTCACTACCATTTTGGATCGCTTCCAGAGTAGAGGTGGGCACAAAATAATTGAATGATGGGTTTTCCATTCCTGGAAGCTTAGAAAACTCAACAGCAAAAGACTCAATCATTGCACCCATCACTGGGTCTACAGCGGTAACTTGGGCAATAACAGTCTCAACATCTGGACTTCCTCCTATGCGTGTTGGATCGGGTGTGATTTCAGTATTACCACCTTCTTCTCCATCAGCACAGGATGCTAGAAAAATAGATAACAATACAATTACCACAGCCATACCTAGCCTATTCTTCATTGCCAAGATTCTCTTTATTCCTATTTGTGTTTCGTGCATTTTAATATCCTTTTTTAAAATTAAAGTTAATTTTGTTTATTAATATTATTTTTAACTAACAAGCCACTTAACAAAATGGCAATCCCTACAGCATAAATAACTGCAATCACCATAAGAGTGGCATTACTTAAATGTAATTGACCTATTGTAATATCTGTATCTGGTGTGCAGATACCGTAAGGCCCTGTAGGCTCACAATTTTGGTCTGCCAGCACCACACTGGTTGCAGACATAAATATATTTAATGCTGATACTATTACTAGAGTGAGAACTGTTTTTCTTGCTTTCATATTTCTTTCTTACAAAATGTAGTAATATTATAACAGAAGTATCCTATAACATGCAACTATGACTCTCACTAATCTATAGCTCTAATAAATCTAAGTAAGATTTTTCAAATTTTCTATAGTCTTGCTCTCCAACATCTGTAACTGATGCGGGCATTTGCTTTAGAGCTTGTCTTAATGCTAACTGAAAAGAATTAACATTATTTGGTGAGAAATAATAAGTAATTACCCCTGAATTTTTAAGCTTATTCTCCGGAATGTCTGATAAAACAAGAATATTGCCCAATTGTGCAGCTTCTAGCACTGACAACGCTAATCCTTCATAGCTAGAAGCATTAATGTAAATTGTAGATCTAGACAGAAGATCAAGAAACTCCTGACGGGGTAAGAGTTCATTCTTAATCAGCAGATTTTCTTCTTTCTTTTTATTCAGGAAATTGGCTGATATGTGATTTGAAATAAAATAGAACTTATATTCAGGAAATTGCTTGTGTATGCTAAAGAACTGATCCAACACAAACTCATTGTTTTTCTGTTTTGAGTTTCTGGCAGCAAACACAACGATCTTCTCTTTTTTACTCATTCTTTTTTCTATTTTGATACTATTTTCGATAATTCTTATCTTATCTTGAGCTATTGCAAAACCTAGATGTTTTAATAATCTATCTTTAACTGCAGGGTGCACGCATACTATGCGGTTAGCCCAGCGGGGTACAAATGAAAATAATAGAATGTCAAGTACCCTGGCTATTAACTGCCCTAAACGCGAGTGGAATACAGAGTAATCCAGACCATGTTCAATATAAATGTATGGCCTCTTCATAGCGGCACAGACGAAAGCTGAGAAAACACTACTTATAAAATGTCTCCCTTGAATTATTACAATACCATCACCTCCAATATTCTTAATATTCTTATATAATCCTTTCAATAGAGCTATTGAAGGCAATGGATATTCGCCCATGATAAGTCTAGCGGGTTTTATGGTAATATTAGGATCTACAGCGGGATTATCTATGGAAGTATTTCCGGCAGTTACTAGGAAGGTATCTAACTCACCGGAATAAAGCTTATAGAGTAGAAAAGAATGATACTCAACACCTCCAATTCTACTCCAATAATAAGGAGAAATAATAAGAACTTTTGTAATATTATCCATCTTCTTCATATCCTATAGCGTTGACATATTATACCATATGTTGTAATATTTCCACGTGAATAAACACTCCTACTCACAAGTTGCATTGGTCATACCTTGCTATAACGAAGAAACTACCATTGGTTCAGTGTTGGCAGAAATGCTGAAACTAGGGACTGGCCAAATCATAGTAGTTGATGATGGTTCTCACGACAACTCTGCTCGTATTATAAAGAAAATTGCGGAAAGATTCCCAGTTACATATATTAAGAATGAAACTAATGTAGGACAGGGCGAATCGACCAACCGAGGGTTTAGGTACGCAGCCAAAATGGAGGGAATTGAGTACATAGTTACTGTTGATGCCGACGGACAACACTTACCTGACGATGTAAAGAAAATTATGGATGAGCTTATTACAAGCAGCTCGCTAATCGTACATGGCGCACGTTATTTTGGTAACAATATTCCAGTAGAAAAAAAATTCGCCAACTTTGCATCCCGCACTGTTTTCTTTTTATTATATGGTGTTAATCACCCAGATCCTACATCTGGTTTAAGAGGTTATAGTGCAAAGCTTGTGGGCGAAATAAACTTTCTAGCAGGTTTTGATTACTTGGTCTCTGCAAATAGACTTATCAAAAAATATATTCACCAAACTAGCTTCGTGACTACTACTGCTGTCTATACCGCTTATTCCTTAAGCAAAGGACTTAATATTTGGAAAGGTATAGCGCTTTTTTTCAGGATGCTGAAATCTAGAATAGCAGAGATTTGTGAAACAAGTTTACGTGGGATGGGTCTTAAGAAGCTCGCCTATCTCTTTAGATCTTCTCAATAACTTTCTAACCCTAGCTTGCGCTAAGACGTATAATAGTAAATTAGCTATTGCAAAACAGGCAGCAAGAAATAGCAAAGATACGTTCGCACTAATTACAAGTACGGCTAACACTGAGTAAAAGAGAAGTTGTATGATTACAATATTGCGCAGGTATCTAATGGTATTGGCAGCATACATTAACATTAGAGCAGGCACGGCGCTAACATAGAGCATAGAGCCGGCAACAATAAACAGTAGAAATATCCACCCGGTCTGGGCAATTTCCAAAAGTGTTACTCGCAGAAAAGATAATAATCAGTGGTATTAAAGACCGGTACTCACGTGAAATAGCATTATTTGTAAGCAAATCTATTAGTATTACGAGCACCGCGGCTATTAATACGATCACAAACTCTAAAACTATTGTGGTAGAAATATATTTCTTACCGGATTTTTGATTAACATAGCGCTGAATGGTCTCAGGCAAACCAAAATCAGTAAAAACTCCAATTAGCGTAATTAAAGCTAAGAAATAATTTAACTCCCCTAACTCAGGAATTGGAATCAACTTTGAGAAGCCGAAAATGATTAATAATGGAGCAGCATTGGACAACACCCTAGTAATTCCAGGCAAGAATTTTATCAAAGCTTGAAATTTACTGCTGTTGTCGATTTGCACTATCCTCAAGTATTGCCGCCCGCTGCGCAAGTGTCAAATTTGTGTTACCTAAGCCAGCTGCTGAGCTGTTGCGATTATCATTATATGTACCGGCAGTTATATTAACACTATCACTTTGGTAGACTTGCTGGGGAACACTACTATTTGTGGCACTTGCAGTACTACCAGATAGTATCGCACTATCTAACTGTGCACGAACTTCTGGAGATCGGAATTTCTTCAGTACTTTCCTTATTCTAAGAACAATAGCCAAAGATAGCCCACCTGTCGCTAAGGTTAATGCAAGGTTAACCAAACTAGCTGCTAGCTCGCTACCTAAATAAAGCAACTGTGCCTTCATATCTGCCTCAAGCCCTATTACCAATTGTTCCAAATTACGTAATGTTTCAGCCGTAGTTGTTGGGAAATCCTCAGTAAAAGCACCTGAAATATAGTCGCGCCCTGTAATCGAAGAGTTTCCTCCAAAATATGAATGAGTAAATGCTTGAATATCGTCTATCGTTCCTCCTTGCAGTAAAAGGTCTGATAATTCATCAAGAAAGTTTATTCTTAAAAGTAACCCTTCTGCTTGATGAATATCTATTCCGAACGGCATATTCATACTAGCTGTAGTTTGCAATACACTGTCTCCGAACTCTAGTTCTCTGCCGTATGTTCTTATATCACTAATTTGGCTTAAGATATTTTCTAGATCTGAACCAACCAATAGATTAAACCTCTCAACTAAATCTTCTAAGTACGCTGCTTGCTGAATAGTCAGGTTTTCAGCTTGTAAAAGTGTCACTATTTCCGATAGTAAAGCATTCAGTTCCATATAATCTACGTCCAAGCTTTCCAAAGTACTATTTAACTCATTTAGCGCAGAGTGTGTTTCAAGATGTGCAAAAGTTTTTGAAAAGTGAGACATAACTTTTGATCCTGGAATCATGCTAGGCAATATAATTATTATCAGGATAACGATAGCCTCGAATGAACTTAATCTCTCGTCTTGTTGATTTTTCTTTTTCTCTATCATATAGCTATTATATCAGGGATTTAACCCCGAGTCAACTATGGGATATAAATCCTAGCTAACACGCTCTGCGTAAACAATCACTCTCTCTGGTGAATCGTAATATTGACATGTAATCAAGATAAGATCGCTAAGCTGAGAAACATAGTTGTTTATCTCTGCTTTTTTCACTTCGTAGGTATAGAGTTGCTGATCCCACACAATCTCAATCTTGTCACCTGGTGAAAGTTGTGGCAGATTAATGAACATATTTTTATTCCGGTATTCTGCAGAAATGTTTGTTGGCCCCCAGCGGTGCGCTGCCAATATGATTGGGGTGTCATTGTTTTTAGGACTACCGTAGCTAGGCATTCTCCACACGCCTTTTTCTAGAATTGCTTCCTCATTCGTTCCTTCTAATATTTCAGTTTCTACGCCAATCTTGCTAATTCTTACAGTATTCTGACTGGGAAGCGACTCATCTTTTTGAGGAGCTTCTGCGTACACTTTGGGAAGCAGGTCAATGTTACCAAAGGTTTCCGCAAAAGGATCCCGTGTCAAAGCACGGACTTCGTCTTGTACGGCATTAGGATTAATCCGATACCAAACTTGTGGTGTATTGATTGCAATTAGGTACACGACCGGTAGTGCCATCAGTATTAACCCTATCAAAATATTAATGTTGGCAAAAAATTTAATAGTCGCTTTCATACTATAGGATTATAGCATAGGGCAACGACCAGCTGAGCTGTTAGGGCTCCAGCAAGTCACTAACTGCATTAAAAATTCTTTTCCCTGCCTGAAAATTTACCACTATAAGGTTTGGAAAGTAGGTGAGAAGAAAGATTAACTCTATAATATTTGGTGAGCTAAAAAGTTCTTCAATGTAATTGGGGTTTAACTCTACCCCAGACACAAGCAATGCCGCCCCTGCAGAAAGGTAGGCGAGTTCTGTGCAGAATACAAGCCAAGCGTTGGGATCATCAACGTCTGTATTTGTAAGAAACTCCCCTGCAATTTGCAACTTTTGCACAAAGCTTTGCTGTGAGGAACTTTCGGGGGGTGATGGTTTGTATTGTCTCGTCATATTTAGTTTTGGTCTGTTAAGTTTCCGTCTATCAGGCGGCAGCCTGACTGTAAGAGGAATGCGAATAATGTCGGAAAATAGGTGAATATAAAAAATAACTCTTCAGTTGTTGGGTTGTCTAGGAGATCGACTAGGAAGCGATTATCAGCGTATTGGTTAAGTCCGATATATAAAGTAGCAATGGTGACATAAATTACTTCCAAATAATAGATTTGTTCGTTCGGCTTATCGCCTGCGATATGGGTTGCTATTAGTTGAATTGCTTGTGGCAAGTCTGCACGATTCATCTAATTGTTAGGTAATTGTTAATTAGTGACTATATCTAGAACGTGATGATTTTACCAAAAATTTACTTGGCATGTTGAAAAAACTTTAGTAGGCTTAAATTATGAAAATACTAGTCACCGGTGGCTCCGGCTTTATAGGTAGCCACTTAATTTTACAAATTGCCCGCTACAAACCTGATTGGAACATTGTAGTGATTGATGATTTTGTCAATGGCAATCGTGACACCCTAAACACTATTCAAGCAAATTACGATCTGCAACTAGAAGTAATTGAGGGTGATTTGCGCGACAAATCTGGAATAATGCAAATATTTTATGAACATGAGCTGGGTGATGTAGATGCTGTCGCGCATTTTGCGGCTTTGATTGAGGCTGGAGTATCGGTGGCGGAACCTTTGCGATTTTATGAGAACAATGTGGGCGGGAGTATCAATTTGCTGCAAGTGATGGATGAATTTGCAATTAAGAGACTGCTATTTTCTTCTACGGCGGCGACGTATGGGTCCGCGCCGGAAGTGGACCACGCGTTGACTGAGGGGGATCCGGCGCGGCCAGAAAGCCCTTACGGCCAATCTAAGCTGATGGTAGAGCAGATTATTAGGGATTATGCGGCGGTAAATGACTTTAAGGCTATTGCTTTGCGTTATTTTAACGCCGCAGGATCGGACCCCAAATTAGAGATCGGGCAAATGTATCCGAAACCAACTCATTTGATGGCTGTAGCAATAGAGGCAGCATTAGGTATTCGCCAGAAACTAACACTTTTTGGAAAAGAGTACGCGACCAAAGATGGTACGAACTTACGTGATTATATTCATGTGGAGGATCTGGCTTCTGCTCATGTTGCGGCACTGGAATATTTTGAGAATATGGAGCAAAACTTTGATATTTTTAACGTGGCCACAGGAGAGGCAGTCAGCAACCTAGAGGTGGTTAAGACCTTAGAGGAGATTCATGGCGAATTTCCGTGGGAATTTGGGGATGAGCGACCAGGAGATCCAGTTTCTAACTTTGCGGATAATGCCAAAATTCGCCAAGCATTTGGCTGGGAACCGAAATATACTTATAAGGAAGCTATACGGCACTTATATGAGTGGCGAAGAAAGCAGCTAACTAATAAAAGCTAAACCCCAAATATCATTTTGCTAGTCACAAAATCAATTTGCTCCTGTGTTGGTCTAGTGTTTTGAGTAAAAATCAACAAGTATTTTCTGGCAATTTCTACCTTCCCCAGCTGAATTGCAGCTGCGATAGCATTAATTGGGTCGCCGTTATCTATTAATGATGCGTTAATTGCAAAAGCGTGATGCACCTTGTCACCATCTGGAGTAGATAAACCCCAATCTACTTGAAGGTAGTGCTGCAAAATGTCATTACGATCTCCCTCGTTGCCTACAGCCTGGTAAGCAATTCTGATTGAGCACATTCCACTTCCCCCCGGATTGGGTAAGCCGATTTGCACCCATTCACCCACCAACAGTTTATTAAGGTAAGTACTCATCAGCAAAAATTCTTCAAGACCATCTAAACCGATTTCTTCCATTTTATCCTCCGATTATTCCTCCCCCTAAACATACATCACCTTCATAGGGCACTAAGCTTTGCCCCGCGGTGATTGCTCGTTGGGGTTGATCAAAAATAAAAACTGTTTCATTCTGTGAGATTTTGGTAAATCTGCCTGGTTGTGGTTCTTGGCGATAACGTATTGAGGCAGTGATTGGTTTGTTTAGGTATTTCTCAACTAGCTCTGGAGTTACTTCTCCTTCAATAAAATGAGTTGTCTCTAGCTTTACTTTAGCTGAAAACAGCGCAGGATTGCGGCTACCTTTGGCAGCATACAATATATTGCGCTCAACGTCTTTGCCAGAGACGAAGTAGGGGACCCCATGGCCGGAAAGGCGTAGGCCGCGACGCTGTCCGATTGTATAAAAATATACGCCTTCGTGCTCACCTATCACCTCATCTGTGTCAGCGTCGCGGATTTCGCCCTGTTTTTCTGGAATTTCTGACTTCAAAAAGTTTATCAAATCAATTTCCCCAATAAAGCAGATCCCTTGGCTGTCTGGGCGATCGTAGTTAGGGAGACCGAATTTTTCAGCTAACTTTCTTACCTCCGGCTTTGTGAGGTGACCGATTGGGAATAAGGTCCTTTCTAGCTGATCTTGCAAAAAAGTATGTAAGAAATATGTCTGATCTTTCAAGCTGTAAGATCCTTTCAAAAGCTGGTGTGTTTTTGGAGCATCCTCACTGCCGTCCGCATGCCTAACCCTAGCATAGTGCCCTGTAGCGATCATATCTGCGCCATCTTCCAACGCTCGCTGCAAAAATACATCAAACTTAATCGTTTTGTTACACATCACATCTGGATTTGGAGTCCGACCTTTGGCAAATTCCTCAAAAAAATAGTCCACCACAGACTGCCTGTACTGCTTTTCAAAATTGTAGGTTCGAAACGGGATATCTAAATATTCTGCCACCTCCAGTGCACTTGCTTGATCCTCCTCCCAAGGACACTGATCCACCACCCCAAAGTCCTCTCCAGAAAAGTTTTTCATGAAAATGCCGCGCACATCATATCCCTCTTCTTTAAGGAGCGCGGCCGTCACCCCACTATCCACACCACCAGATAGACCTACAAATACTACTGTATCGGATTTACTTTTTGCCATAGGGGTATTATAGCGCACCACCTGCTGAAATTTTCAGACTATTTCCTAACTCTCTGCCTCAAAATACTCTACTGGCGCATGCTGAAAGGTCTCTACTGACATACCAGACTCAGACTCACCCTCACTCCCAAGCCTTTCTTTAATTTCTGCTAGCTTCGCTGGGTCGATATTGTCTTTATGTAAATCTTCTCTGAGAGTTTCTAAATCTTGCTTGGGATTAAACGATTCAAGCATAACGTTTGTGACACAAAACCCAGTGATAATAATCGTTAATCTAAAAGCCATTTCTAGTATAACCTGCGCTGCTTCAATACTAATGACTTCTTCAGAAAGCTCTAGTCCAACAAGCACCAATACTGTAGGCACGGTAATCCAAAATGCTAAGTACATTAAGACAAACCCGGCTGCTCGACTGTCATAATTCTCGCTAGTTAGGTCAATCTTAGATACTTGATACAAGTAATCGTCCACTATCGCTTTTAACAAGCCACCTACCTCGTAATATAAATCAGGCTTTTCCATATAGAGATTATAACGCAAATGTTTATTTTGCTGCCTCCACCGCCTCTTTAAACCTTTCCAGATCCTTGCAAGTACGGTTTTTGAACATCCCTTTACCAAAGAAGCCCATCAACTTCATCGGAATAGAGTAAATTGAAACTCATTTACAGTCTTCCAGGTAGTTACGCCGTCGGCTTCAGAAAAGTAGTTTTCCATCCGATTGACCACGCCAGGCGTAGAGTAGACCATTTTCATCATCTTTTTGTCTTCACGTGCTGTAATTTCCTCTTGCATCACAATTTGCCGGCCATCCTCGTCGTAAACCATTTCGCTTTTACTGCCAGGCATCCCCAACTCACCTTCAAGGTGCTTAAGTGATTTAAACCCCGTCTGCCATTTCTTCACAAACTCAGGATCCATAAACTTCTCCCACACAAGGTCTAGAGGAGCATTAATTTTAACTTCGGACTCATACAACATTATTCAAACTTTAATAACTAATAAGGCATTGTAGCGAAGAAATCATTGGAAACCAATTCGTGTGTAATCATATGCTCAATTTCATCGATGTATCCCGCTACGTTTGGGGAATTAAACTGGTATCTTGCAAAACGAGGCTTAATTGTAGAAAGATTGATTTCTATAACTTGGTTTTCAAAATTTAAATTTCCTTCATCAATTTTACCTACCATTATTTGTCTAATCGCATTGACCATTGGAGTATCATTTGTTGAAATTTTAAGGATAGTCGGAGCTCCGGCAAACAGGGCATTAATATGTAAGATTGGATCGTCTGGATTCATTTCACCATCAATATAGTGACCGTACGGAAGTTCCATTGCCGGAAAAACGAACGGAAAAGCTGAGCTGGCCAGAGCAGCATCACACATGCTCCCGGACAGAATTAACTCGGAAGCTCCGGTGGACTTATTAGTAGAAACAAAACCATTGTTAAAACCGATAGGTGATCGATGAGGGGCGAATTCTATACCGTTCAGCAAAGGATCTTCTTCTGAGGCAAAGCGTAGAAAGTGCTTCTGCAATTTTGCACTTGAAATTAACTTTCCTTCTCTTAACTTTGCTACATCAGATAGTAACCACCGAAAGTCAAAATTTGAAATATAAAACTGGATTTCCTCTATTGAGTAACCTACATGCAACATAGACTGGACCATTGTTGGTGCACTTCGACCAGCATAAAGCTGAGCAGTGAAACCAGTAGCAATACATGCTTTAAAGAACGCAATTGCTATTGCAGCCCCATATGCCATACCCCCAGGCAAAATACATACAATCGGTGGCGTTTCTTTTTCTGCAAAATGGCCGCCCATCCATTGTTTCGTGATAGATCTCTCCGTTCTCTCCTGTTGACGCAGTAGAAGTTCAAGTTCATGACTTGGTTTCAATTGAACCTCTAAATCGCCTTCAGTATATCTTTTAATTTTTTCTTTTAAATCTGGTACTTCTGCAAATTCTCTTCCCATAACTCATCATTATCTATGTATAATATAAACATGGCGGATAATACAATAAAATGCCCCAATTGTGGCACACAAATCGAAGTTACCGATGCACTTAGTTCTCAATTGCGAGAACATTTGGAGGCAGAGCTAAAGCAAAAAGAAGAAGAATTGTTAGAAAGAAGTAAGAAGTTGCAAGAAGAGGTGGAAGAAAAGCTAAAACAAGAAAAGCAGGCGATGTGGGAACGCGCACAGAAAGCGGCCAAAGATGCCCAAGACACTGAGCTCAAAGATCTCTCAGCACAGCTTGAAGAACAGAAAAGACGCTTGGAAGAGTCGCAAAAAGCAGAACTGGAATTCCGCAAGCAAAAGCGTGAGCTGGAAGAAAAAGAACGGAACATGAAGTTAGAAGTACAACGTCAGCTGGATGAAGAGCGCAAACAGCTGGAAGAGCAAGTTCGCAAGCTGGCAGACGACGAGCAACGGCTAAAAATGGCGGAAAAGGATAAGCAGTTGGAGATGATGCGCCGTCAGATCGAAGATCTTCGGCGCAAAAGCGAACAAGGCTCGATGCAAATCCAAGGCGAGGTGCAAGAAGAAGACTTAAAGCAAATCCTGGCCCAAGAGTTTATTTACGACTCAATTGACGACGTGCCCACAGGAATTAACGGCGCAGACCTTGTCCATAATGTGAAAACACAGATGGGTAAGTCTGTTGGTACGATTTTGTGGGAATCTAAAAACACTAAATCTTTCTCTACCAAGTGGCTAAAGAAGCTGAAAGATGATCAAGCTGCCATCAAGGCGGACATTTCTATCCTAATCACGCAGGCTATGCCTGAAGGAATGGATACATTTGGACAAATGGAAGGTGTGTGGGTGACTAATTACGCAAATGCGGTCTCCCTTTGCCATGTGATTCGTCAACAACTGTTGATGGTCGCCCAAGTGCGCAGCTCACTGCAGGGGCAAGACGAAAAGATTAATTACTTGATGGAATACCTATCCAGTGCCCAGTTCCGTAACCGGATCGAGAACATGGTTGGCGCGTTTAAATCGATGAAAGACGAGCTAGAGTCAGAAAAACGCGCCATGACCCGCATCTGGAATCGCCGCGATAAAGAAATTGAGCGCTTTATGGAGAATACCGTCGGCATTTATGGCGACCTGCAGGGTATAGTAGGAAATACCTTAGCGCATGTGGAGAGCTTGGAGTTGCCTCACTAGATGCATTGTCTAAAGGATCATGCTAAAATATAACTGATATATATCAACATATTGATTGAAAAACTTGATATATTAGGTTATGTCACAACAAGACCCTGTAGATAAATTTGAACCGTATGCCATGGCCGCCATATTGTCTGCCTATGAGGCTGAATACGGCGAGGAGGAAAGAATAAATCTAGAAAACTGTTTAAAATCAGACAATACTAGCTTAGAGCTTGAAGAAAAGCTTAACAAACTATTCACGCAACAAGAAGGACAATTAGCTCTACAAATAATTTCAGGCCTAACTAATTCAAATGTCTAATCTAGAAGGATTAACCCAAAACGAAGAAGCTTTTTACCGTTTTAGATCTGAGTTGGTAGCTATTGCTCTAAACGCAAATAAGGTAGAGGAAAATACAGTAGTTACTTTTTTGGTTGAGCACATCCAGGCGTTGAGACTTGGCATGAGGAACGTAAAGGATTTTAACCGGCATGATCCACGAGCAGAGGAAGCTTTTTCCATACTTTCATTAGACGAGCGAATTTCTATGCTAGAGAGCATATTACGTGATTCGGCCTTTAGTGGAAACATAGAAAAAACTGCTCGGCGCACCGCCATGGATATACAGTACGCTGAAGATTTAAGCCGAAGTCAGCGCCAGGTATTGGAGCTACTTGCAGACGACGAAAGATCGTTTCAGGCCTACAGTCGCCAGCTTTTACAATTACTGCCTACAAAAAGCGAAGTTACACAGATCGTCCGCTCCTTAAATATGCCGCAAATTGCTGAAGGTGTGATCCGTAGAACAATCGATTTACTTTCTGCAATAAATGAGAACCATCTCCTACGAAGGGTTATTAGGCACAAAAGTGTGGTTGCAGTCATCTGCGCACTATTTTTCTTAGGTGTTTTTACTAATTCAGAAGTTAATGCCCAAAACGAAGAAACCTCAACCAGCAATGAGAATTCAGATAGTGAGTCAACAGAGGTAGTAGCAGTGGATATTTATGCTCTAGCAGGTGAAAGTAGGGATTCAGCAATTGATCAGCTAAATAACTTTGTAAATTCAGAGGAATATCAACACCCAGAATTTTTACTCCCCCGCTCGCCAGGCATTGACTGGGCTAATTTACCTGTGAGTGAGACTATATCTGGCCCTGTACTTTCAAATGGAACAATAGCTAATACTGAGTTAGTATCAAGAGCCGCTGGGACAGAGCCAATAGTCAGGAACATTGATAATACACAAAGCACATTAGCCTTATACGGTCCTGATGGTAGAGAGGTCGTTCTAACCGCAAGGGATATTTATAACTTATCCACTAATTGGTCTCACGCCACCGATAGAAACGCTAACTACACAACTGCAAACCCATTTGGAGCGCACAATGAAGAACTTTATCGTCATTGGTTATGGCACAGAGGTTCCGACTATGGAACAAATAGAGTAGAAGGACTTCCTGCCTTTGCAATTGCTGATATGGAGATCATCTCGGTTGGGGCAGGTTTTGCCTCAACAAATGAAAATGGGTTTCATAATGGGGGTGGCCTAGGACCAAACGCAGTTCTGGGAGCTATCCGTACTCCTTATCAAGACTCTCTAGGTAGACAAGTCTATGCTTTTGTCATCTATGGCCACTTTGACGAAGTTCCCGAGTACATAAAGCCAGGTGCTCATATAAGCGCCGGAACACAGATTGGCGAAATAGGTAATCTTGGTCACTCAGAAAGTATCCACCTTCATCAAGAGATGATGTTTGCGACAATGGATGATTTCAAGATCACCAGAGATTCAAGAGGCGAAAGTTTCCACCTTCAGGGTAATGATATTTTATATGTAGATGTACATGCTCTGGTAAATGGTAATCTAGAGGATACGAGAATTGATGGTTTAAACGAAGCAGAAGTCTTAGAGAATACTTTTCAGCAAGAGATACCTGTTAGAGAGATTCCTATTGTGGTAGATATGGGTAATATCCGGCGTATTGGGTTTGAGACCTGGGCAACTGAACAAGGGCAAAGCCAAGTAATAAATTTCTTTGAGATGATTTATCCAGCCGGAAAGTTAGATGAGAATACTTATTTCATTAATTCCCAGAACTTCGTCCCAATTATCAGATTTATGTCTGAATACATGAACCTAGCACCCGGAACTGGTAGCCCGATACATCTACGCGAGGCTTTGATGGTCGCTAAAATGATTTTTCCAACTGGAGAGATAGTGGTTCGACTGTCGGCGGATCAACCATGGCCAACCAATGCCACAGGAAACCCTTATTTTTATCAATTACAAAGATTAGCGCTACTGAGTCATACTAATGAAGATCAACCCTTACAGGAGGCCATTTTAACCTTCCTTTTCTGGGAAGAGGCAATGGTGTACAACAACTTCACTATTGAAAGTGCGCCGGATACTTCTACGGTCGAGGGCTTAATCCCAATGGAGGCTACTTACAGCAAGCCCGTAGATATGCTGGCCCGAGAGTGGGCTGTGAGTGGGCTTGCGCCGCAAGAAATGTACGCTTACTTTAGCGGAGTCCAAACCTATGAAGGAACTCTGGCCATCTTCCAAAATCTGGTAAATATTATTAGAGAAGAACCACCAACCACTTGGGAAGAGCTATACACTATTAATAATTCTATTCGACATGCTTACTACGTATTAAGCACCTACTTCCCTAATGGCGTTGATGCGAATAACCTCTCCAAAGACCCGCTCACGCGTTCACGACAGCTATACATTTTGAGACTTGCTAATACAGGCAACTCGTTACAAGACACTAACTTTTCAGAGCCACAAGTTGAAAACTCTGAACCGATCGTCATAGCGGTCGATCCTTTGGCTGATATTATTCTGGAGTGGCGGGCTGAAGGGGAAACGGCACTTGATTGGGAAAGTGAGATTTTACCATCCCTTTCAGATCCCACTTATGGGTTTGAGTACATGGGATTTGTTTCAGAGACTGAGGGCAGCTGGATTACACCTCAAGTATTAGCAGAAATTAATACTAACTGGGACCCTAGTATCGGTGCCGTTGAAGCTTTACAGGGACCTTTAGCAAATACAATTCTTAACCAAAACCCCAATACTCGTACCTTGTTTATAGAAACCTACAATCAGTACTTTGAGGAGTTAAATAGCCTTGGAGTTACTAATATTCCTATCCCCAATATTATAAACGATAGTACATTAACCGACGAAGAAGGCAGATTCATTATTATGAATAGAGAAGCCTCGCTGATTTTTTCTCAGGCACGTATGGTGGCTGTCCTTCGCACCATTGCTTATATTCAAACTTTCGGATTAGATAATGAAACTAGCCTTCAGCCGGCAAGTGCTACTAACCATAATGGCATAATTTTACTGCCAGACAGTAATCCTTACAGGTCTAACTGGCGCAACTTCTGGTACTATTACGTAAACAGTACCAATGCACGTCCAGGTCTACCCAGCATGGAAGAATTATGGCTTAAGTTTAGCGGTCAGGATCCAGACTACGCAGGGCAGGACATAATCTCATTAATCAATTCTTATGACTTTAACGAGCTTGGCTTTGCCCACTATAGCTTTGATAACCAGGGGTTAATAGTAGACCTCACTGCAAGAATCCCTGGGTTCAATTTAGTAGAGACGGCATCAGTTGAATCGACTGATATGGCAGAATCAGGAGGAGAGAATGCGGAAGGTGCTGAAATACCAAGTGCCCAGGCACAGCTGTATGATTCGTTAATCAGAATTTTTGCCGAAATGTACCCCCAGGAAGATATGGATAGTTTTCTAAATCGAATAGAAAACTCTGACATCTTTGCTGCACCTGAGTTTGCGAATGAAAGGGCGCTGATTGAATTATTATTTAGCAATACTGAAGCCAAGGAAATTTTCATTGACTATCTTCACTACGCCCCGCCTGAGAATGGGATAGCGGCTTATTATGAGATTCTGGGAGATACGGGAACCCCCATTTCTTTATTACCGAGCACTGCTTTGGTAGAACAATTAACAATCAAAGGAGAAAGATTTGTAGAAGCGGCAATCTTAGCGCTAGTCTCTACTTCAGGCGTAGCTGAAAATGACCCTGTACGTGACTGGCTTCAACACCAGATTCCGCAGTTTGGCAAAGGACAAAATTCTGAGTATATGAATGGCGATGGTGTATTGGACTATCACAGACTTTTCAATGACTACATGAACCATATCAACACTTTTGGCAGTGACCCAGATCTATTCGTTGATCAAATCGTCTTTATGAGTGATTTTGACGATGTAGAACATGGATTTAGCATTTCAGGCTGGAGAATTGATGAGACTTTCTTAGATTTCTGGACCAGGGCTGAAAAGACAGAAGAGAATGGTCTATTAGCGGTTACAGAGTATGACGCTCAGTACATTAGTGCCTATCTTGCTTTTGGTGAATTTAATGGATCTGGACGTTAGGATGGTAGCATGCCTACTCCAGAGCTAATTCGGGAACGCGCCCGTGTCGTGGCAGAGGCAGTAAGAGTTAGTGAGCACATTTACCCAAATGGGGCACCTGAACCGAATACAATGAGTGCATCACTATTAGTACTTCAGGAAGCGGCCTCTGAGGCGGAACAGGCCAGGTCTGATGATAAAGTAGCAGCCTGGAATGAGGTCTTTAGAATCTACTATATGTTTGAAGATAATGGTGTAAATATTAATGCGGCCTTCGAAGAGCAGATGGAAACTGTACTTCCCAATTGGGGCATGAATACTGCATTCAATTCCTGGGCAGCAGATCACAGAGACTTTATAGTACCTCCAATTGCTTTCAACGGACTCATCTATGATGATATCCAATTTGAAGCAACAGCAAATAGTCCCGAAGAGAGAGGTATTACTAGCTATTTGAATAACTTTAGGGACATAGAAGTGACTCCTTTATTGCAGAGAGCCTTGGCTGGAGATGTGGAAGCACTGCAAAACTTAGACCAAAGAATAATAGATATGTACAATGTAGTGTTCCAAAAATTACTAATTATGGAACACGTTATTAACCAAGTACAGTATGCACGAAACTCTAGTGACCCATCAAAGTACCCTTTCGTGCAGAGTAGCAGAGACGACGGTAGAAGTATTTACTGGGAGCTACTAGTTGACGCACGCTATGACTATGGAGAGCTATATACCCAATTGTATCCTTTAGTCTTTGCTGGCATTCAAGGACAAATCAATCAGGATCCTACACTAAGTTATGTAGAAGCTTATGTAAGATGGTTAGGTGTTATTAGCGGGCACCTAAATTCAGATGAATTTAAGGAGATTGCACGAAAACTTAATGAGGAAGGATCGGAAGCACTAAATAGTGTTGAAGTGACCCAATTAACTCAGGCAGCCTGGAATGCTTTGGGATACGGAGATACCCATATTTAATCGAGAATTTGCCCGCGCACATGTTGCCAATCTATCGGTCAGCTTTCCGCTCTTTTGTTTTTCGCAATGATCTTTTCATCGTTTTCAATGCCTCATCGATAGCGGCATACAAATCAAAACTTTTCGCGGTGACAAATACCGGTTGAGGTACTTGCACTTCAATTGCAATTGCAAATTGATTCTTTTGTTTCTGTACAGAAACACGAATCTGATGCTCGCCTTCGAATTGAGGGAGCAACTTGTGGATCCTCTTTAACTTATAATCTAGGTAATCCCTTATAGAATCTAAGGAAAAGCCTGCTAAGGCTGGAGCGTTAAGCATAACCTGCATAACAGATAGTTAAAAAGTTAAATACCCTAGTAACCATCTATATGTAGGCCAGCTACAAATTGTTTACCTTTGTAAACTGTCCGAATTTGGCTACCAGGCGGATACTCCAAACCGAATGTTTAGGAACACGGCCGCCTAGTAACCATATTTAAACTTACCATCACTGTAGCGCTCCTGTAAATACTTGCGCCAATATATAAAATGCAAACCCGTGGCACTATAGGCTTTGTCGATGCTATAATTGATATATGGATCACAATTTCACCACTATACCAAAAGTGGAACTAACAGCAAGTCTAGAAAGCTCGTTGAGAGAAGTTGTTACGCATCATCATAGTGACATAAGATTAGGCTATCAGATACTACAGCAAGCCGCACCTTTAATTCAAAATCTAGAGGATTACCCATATTTTGGAGCAGTGGTTGATTATTGGTTAATGAATCTAGAACCAGAAACCTATGCCTCTATCCTCCGCACTTACGAGAAACTAGAAGAAGAACTTCCATGGTTTCTAACGACTTTTATCGCCAAAACTGGAATACCGGCCGAGTCAATAACTCTGGCAGTTAATAGTAGTTTATTCGAAATCCTGCAAGGAAAACCAGCACTAGTGATAACTATCGATAGAAAACACCTATGCGGCTACAAATCTAATCTCTCTGCTACAGACACTCTGTGGACGAGCCAAATTTACTTACAGGATATAAAAAATATGCTCGAAGGCCGGGAGTCGGAAGGTTACTATAAATTAGGTTTGACAACGGATTACCGTGTAAACGGGTACCTTATAGCTGAGATCGACGGAATAGGAGTAAAGTTACAAACTTTGGAGACTAGAGCTCAGAGATTCCTTCCACTGACGATGGCGTTAGGGGCTCATGAAAGGCCAAGCCACTACAGCATTACCCGCCAAAACCCAAAAACTGAGTAGGTAAAAGAGTATAAGCTCTTACTTGACTCTGAGGGAATGGTAACGGCGATTACGAAATCAGTAAATAGGATAGTTTCCGCTCTTCCTGTAAATCTATTCATACCAGAACCTACTGATAATATAGAACTCTATGTAAGAAGCTATTCCTATCCTGCACATAGGGTGGACTTACAGCCATATTCGCAGTATGCCATGCTCGAGACTTCGCTTTTAATGCATTACCTAGCAGGAAAATCACTGAGGCCCTTCATTAATTCTAGAAGTTAAGCTAAAATTAGACATAGCTGGTGAAGCAACCGAGGATACTGAGAGCTCGGCGTAGCAAAGTGACTGAATACTAAAATCAAAAAAATATAAAGACCAAACTTAGGTGGCAACGCGGGTAAAGACTCGGCCTTGTATATATATGTGGATATATATGTAAGGCCGAGTTTTTTGTGACTAAAACGATAATTACCAATATAAATTTTATACTTAAACTACATGCAACAGCGAACTTACACAACAGATACTACTAAACTCATAGGTAAAGAGACCACAGTCTATGGCTGGGTGGATTCCATCCGTGACCATGGGCAGCTGATGTTTATTGACCTGCGCGACAAATTTGGCAAGTTGCAGGTGGTGGTAGACCCGGCCAAACAACCCGCCATATTTGAGCAGGCTAAGGAATTGGGTAAGGAATATGTGATTCGCGCGACTGGAGTAGTCCAGGAGCGCGCGGCGGATCTGGTTAACGAAAATATTGCCACCGGCAAGATTGAGTTAGTACCCTCTGAAATCGAGTTACTGAACAAATCAAAGGTGTTACCATTCCCGATTGACACAAATGGGCATGAGATTGATGAAAACTTGCGCTTGAAATATCGGTATTTAGATTTACGTCGTCCTCGTTTACAAGATAATATGCGCAAAAAGCACAAGCTAATCTTGGCTGTAAGAAACTGGATGGATGCGCAAGGCTTCACAGAAGTACAAACACCTCTGCTTACTAGCACATCTCCAGAGGGGGCACGAGATTTTGTGATCCCCTCACGTTTAAACCCAGGTAAATTCTTTGTGTTACCACAAGCACCGCAGCAATTTAAGCAGTTACTGATGGTAGCTGGAATGGATAAATACTTTCAAATCGCTCCTTGTGCCCGCGATGAGGATCCCCGTAAAGACCGCCACGCTGGCGTGTTCTATCAAATTGATATGGAAATGAGTTTTCCTACAATCGATAAGCTATTTGGAACATGTGAGAATTTGATTAGCGAGACATACAAAGTTGTGGCACCGGAGAAGGAAATTGCTAGCACACCATTCCCGCGCATGGCCTACAAAGAAGCCGTCGCAAAGTACGGTTCAGATAAACCTGACATTCGTTTTGGAATGGAGCTAAAAGATGTAACAGAGGTGGTAAAAGATAAAACCGAATTCAAAATTTTCAATTCTGCAAAGCAAGTAAAAGCGATTAATGCCACAGGATGCGGGGATTGGTCTCGCAAACAAATTGAAGAGATGGAAGCCTATGCCAAAGGTTTTGGGGCCAAAGGTCTGGCCTACGTAAAAGTAGGGGAGGATGGAAAAAGCTTGGAAACTGGAATTGGTAAATTTTTAGAACCGATTGCTGCCGAGCTGATTGAAGCAATGGAAGCACGTCTTGGAGGCTTGTTCTTCTTTAGCGCAGGCGCGCCAGGAGAAATCAACACA
>CAYUPY010000008.1:0-30610 GCA_964446595.1 uncultured Candidatus Saccharibacteria bacterium
ATTTGCTTATCTTACATTGCCTTTTCCCAGCTATGAAAAATTCCGGACGGGCTCGGTAAAGGGATAAACAGTTTGCCATAGCAATTCGGTAGCGTGTTTACTTAAGCTGATAAATATAAGCTGGTACCTAGCCATGGAGAGTGCTCCCCTTAGGAAAAGACATTTAAAATCATCAATATATTTTACTGAGTATAATTACCCTTATATTTAGTAAAAGCGTAAGAGTGAGGCTAGAGGCCCAATTTGTAGTTCTTGAAGTTTTTTGACTCTTCGATAATCTGGCATTTTTATTTTTTACTTTAATTTAAATAAATTTGTTTATGATATTAACCTTACTTCAATCGTTACATTTTACGTTTCAAATTCGCCTATCTCTAGGTAAACCACTCTTACCCACTACTCCAAAAGGTATAAAAAGAGTTATGCCTTGCCAGGTAAGGCATAATCAGGAATCGCGCTCAGTTGCTCTAGAGCGGCTTTTATTATTGGAGTCGGGTAAAGGATGTCACCAATAACTTAGTAATTTAATGAAGGTGCTGAATATCGCTGGTGTGAATACCAAGTAGTGCGCGCTTGAAGCTTGCTCTTGTTATCTGATTTTACACTGGCTACCAAGCATTAGCCCTTTCACACAGCTTGCGCGCCAATATAATGGCATTAACGAGATTAATTCCGTGAAACAAGTTTCACGGAGAAGGGTGAGGCACGTCAGAAAAACAACGATAATAAATCAACCTCACAGCACTTGAAGGAATCACTAAATAATAGCAATTGCCACAACCTGATCGTCCGCCTTCACTTTCATCATCTTCACGCCTGAAGTCTGTCTATTCCGTTCAGGCAACTCTCTAGTAGGTACGCGTACTGCCTGTCCGTGTGCACTCATAATCAACAATTCAAGTTCTGGATGATCTAGTACCCTAGCTACAGCTAACGGACCAGTTTTACTAGTAATTCTATGGGCAAATATGCCGCCACCGCCGCGATTCTGACTGTTAAACTGTTCTAGCTTCGTGACTTTACCAAATCCTTTCTCTGATATTGTAAGCAATAGGTCTTCTTTCTTTCTGATTATATCCATAGAGATCACCTTATCCTCATCTTTAAGGTTAATACCTCTGACTCCACGTGTGGCTCTGCCAGTATCACGAACATCGTCCTCACTGAAGTGGATTGACTTACCCAGACGGGTGACCAGCATTAAGTAATTGCTGCCACGAGTTGGCTTAACCCAGATTAATTCATCGTCTTTATCCAGATTAATTGAAGTCAGACCATTAGAGCGAATATTTGCAAATTCTTCAATTTTAGTTTTCTTTACGGTACCATTTTTAGTGGCCATAAATAAGTATTTATATTCTTTTCCACTTTCCTCAGTTAGATTTTCATGCTCTTGTAGGGTGTCTTCATCCATAATATTGCCGGCGGCATTTCTGGTTAACACGCTTGTCACTAGTTCACCTTGCTCAATATTTATCAGATTGATAATAGGTACTCCTTTTGCGGAGCGCGAATTGTATTCAGGGACATCATAAACACGCAGAGCAAACACCCTACCCTGGTTAGTGAAACATAAGATTTCGTCATGAGTATCGCAAGAGAACACGTGCCTTACTGCGTCACCATCCTTAGTGGCCATCGCTTTCTTGCCCACTCCTCCTCTACCTTGAGACTGGTAAGTTGTATCCTTAAATCTCTTAATATAGCCTTGTTCACTTACAGTAACTATTACGTTTTCT
The DNA here is from genome assembly GCA_964446595.1 of uncultured Candidatus Saccharibacteria bacterium. Classification (GTDB taxonomy): domain Bacteria; phylum Patescibacteriota; class Dojkabacteria; order J137; family JAEUSD01; genus CAYUPY01. The sequence goes on from CAYUPY010000008.1 coordinate 1,740, forward strand.
TTGGCAACTAAGTCAACTTCGCTAATTTCACCGACTTTTCCTTTAATTAGACGGGTTCTACGCTCGTCTCCGTATTTATCTTTAATCTCAGCAAGTTCATCCTTAATTACTTTTAAGATTGAAGCTGGACTATTAAGGAGTTTAAGAATATTTTCAATTGTCTTGAGTATTTGTTTATACTCTTCTTCAATTTTTTGTCTTTCAAGGGCAGCCAATCGTCGTAACTGCATATCCAGAATCGCCTGGGCTTGGATTTCAGAAAGTTCAAATTTTTCCATCAATGATGTGCGTGCCACATCGGCATCCGCGGAACTACGGATTGTTTGAATAACTTCATCTAAGTGATCAAGAGCAATCATTAATCCTTCAAGTATATGCTCTCTTTCACGGTTTTTAGCTAATTGGTATTCGTTACGGCGAATAACAACAACCTGTCTGTGCTTAATAAAGTAGTGTAGGATTTGTTTTACGTTCAATAGTTGAGGATCACCATCAACTAGGGTAACCATATTGGCATTAAAGGCCTTTTGTAGCTCGGTGTATTTAAATAATCTGTTTTCTACAGATTTAGGTTTCGCATCACGTTTTAGTTCAATAACTACTCGGATACCTTTACGGTTTGAAAGATCTTTAATATCGGAAATACCTTTGATTTTGCCGTCTTTGACCAGCTGAGCAATTTTGGCAATTAGTCTCTGTTTATTAACCTGATATGGTAATTCAGTCACTACAATTTGGAATTTACCGCCCTTGACTTCTTCAATATTGGTTATTGCTCTCTGTAGTATTCTACCCCGTCCAGTCTCATAAACCTTTGATATTTCAGCAATGTCATACATCACGGCCCCTGTTGGAAAGTCGGGTCCTTGAATGTGTTTTAATAAACTCTGCGTATCTATGCTGCTAGAAAAGATAGGGAATCTATTGTCTGGAAGGTCTTTAAGATCTTCTTCTTTGCGGATAACTGTATTGTAGTCTGGAGCAAAGTTAAGTTCGTCATATTTACTGTCTCCATTTTGAATCATGTCAGTGATAGCATCGACAACCTCTCCAAGGTTATGGGGAGGTATTTTTGTAGCCATACCTACAGCAATACCTTCTCCACCATTAACTAATAAGTTAGGTAGAATTGCTGGTAAAACTTGAGGCTCTCTCTCTTGACCGTCATAATTGTCCCCAAAGTCAACAGTTCTTTGATCCAAATCTTGTAATAAAGGATTGGAATGCTTGTGCAAGCGAGCTTCAATATAACGCATCGCAGCATGAGGATCTCCATCAATTGAACCAAAGTTACCCTGTCCCTCTACAAGTGGGTAACGCATATTCCAGTCCTGAGCAAGTCGTACAAGGGCATCCTGAATAGAAGCATCTCCGTGTGGGTGGTATTTACCCATAACTTCTCCCACTATTTTGGCAACTTTTTTGAATGAAGAACCTGGTCTAACACCTGATTCTGCCATTGAGTAAAGCACACGTCTTTGCACTGGCTTTAATCCATCTCTCACATCTGGAAGTGCACGTGACACAATGACGCTCATTGCGTAGTTGATGTAAGAGGTTGTCATTTCTTCAACAATATCTTGGTCTCTTACGTCTTTAGCCAAAGCTTTTTTTGGTGTTTTTTCTGATGTATTAGCCATATTCTAGTTTTCTAAATATCTAATTCTGCCTCTTGGGAGTGAGATTGGATAAAACGTTTACGTGGAGCTACTTCCCCACCCATTAGGACTTCAAAAATTTCTGCGGCCTCTTCAGCGTCTTCTATCTCCACGCGCTTTAATACGCGTTGTTCAGGATCCATGGTTGTTTCCCATAGAGATTCAGCATCCATTTCTCCTAAACCTTTAAATCGGCTAATCTTAGGAGAGGCTTTGCCTTTGTAGCTTTTCAATGTAGTATTTAATTCTTTATCATCTTGCACCCAGCGCACATCATTTGTACCAAAGGTAATTTTATATAAAGGTGGCTGAGCTATATAAAGATAGCCGTTATCTATAACTGGACGAAGGTGACGGAAGAAAAGCGTTAACATTAAAGTATTAATGTGTGCTCCATCAACATCAGCATCAGCCATCAATATGATTTTGTGGTAACGTAGTTTGCTTAGGTCCATGGTCTCTGAAATTCCAGCTCCTAAAGCTTTGATAAGATCAGCAATTTCAGCATTACCTAGTACTTTGTCTATTCTATACTTTTGTGAGTTTAGGGGTTTTCCTCTAAGCGGGAAAATAGCTTGTGTCTCACGATCACGTCCGTTCTTAGCAGAACCTCCAGCTGAGTCTCCCTCTACAATGTAAAGTTCACTTCTTTCTGGCTCTCGCGCATTACAGTCTGCGAGTTTACCTGGTAGTCCACCACCTTCTAGAGCTCCTTTTCTAACTACAGCTTCACGTGCTGCTTTAGCAGCATTTCTCGCTTTTTGAGCCAGTATGGATTTAGAAACAATATTTTTAGCATCGTTAGGGTTTTCTGCTAAGAATGCTTCTAAGTCACGCTCCACTACCTTTCTAACTACATTTGTGACTTCTGGGTTGTTAAGCTTCGTTTTTGTCTGGTTTTCAAAAAGTGGGTCAAGTACTTTTACAGACACAATGGCAGATAAACCTTCACGAATATCATCACCTGTTAGTTTCAGGTTCTTTTGTTTATCGGTGGCAACTTTACTTAAATAGTCGTTAATAGTTTTGGTAAGTGCAGTACGGAAACCGGTTTGGTGTGTTCCGCCATCCTTGTTAAATACATTGTTTCCAAAATAAATCTCTCTAGTTTGAACATCATCTGTGTACTGGATAGCTACTTCTACCGAGACATCGTCAATTTCATCACTTGTGTAGAAAATCTGCTGTTGAACTAATTTATTACTTCTATTTATATGCTTTAGGTATGATTTAATGCCTCCAGCGAATTGATAATTAAAGTAATAAGGCTGCTCGTCGCGTAGATCTGCAAACTTAATAAGGATTCCACCGTTAAGGTAAGCACTTTGTCGTAAGCGCTGCAGAACTCTCTTCTGATTAAAGTCAGTAGTCGTAAATATTTCGTGATCCGGTTTGAAGGTAATATGAGTACCAGTGATTTTGGTGGTACCTGTTACACCCACATCTCCCTGAGGGATGCCTCTTTTGTAAGACTGGCTATGAATTTTACCGTCCTGATGCACATCGATCCGCATACTTTCGCTTAAGGCATTAACAACAGAGAGTCCTACTCCATGCAAGCCGGTAGATACTTTGTAACTGTCATTATCAAATTTACCTCCTGCGTGTAACGTTGTAGCAACTAACTGAAGGCTGCTCACCTTTTCGGTGGGGTGAATGTCTACAGGGATACCGCGTCCGTCATCAATCACAGTCATGGAGTTGTCAGGATTGATAATTATTTCAATTTTGGTAGCCTCCCCTGCTAAGAATTCATCGATAGAATTATCGACTACTTCCCAGATAAGGTGATGAAGTCCAGTATCATCAGTTGGCCCGATATACATGCCGGGGCGTTTTCTAACTGCTTCTAGACCCTTTAAAACTTGGATTTTTGAACCTGTGTAAGTGTTTTCAGCCATAAATTTCAAATCGTTGCCACTGATTATACATGAAATTTATGGCTTCCGCACAAAACTTACTCTTTTGAAGTTTTTTTAGAGGATTTTTTCTTTGGTGCTAGTTCTTTTTCTAGCTTTCGCTTAATTGCGAATTCCAATTCCCCTATTGCTGGGATTGTGTAAACAACCAAAGCAGTGAGTAAGATAGACATAATACTTACGAGAATATCCCGAAGTTGTTCCTGTACTTCATTTACGCGTCCAGGTTGAAAGCCGGAGATAAATACTTCCGAAACAGCTAGCAGCACCATTACTACAATGGAAATAATTACTACTAAAGTCTCAATGATAAGTACGAACTCGGCATCTTCTGCGGCTTCGCTACGATTACGCCATTTGGCCAGTCTAGAAACGCTTGCACGTAGAGTCGCAATAATTGAACGGTAAAGGAGGATAAATGTGACTGCGTATAGCAGCATACGGAATGCTACTTTTACTACTTCTTCACCAGCAGTATTTGATTGTAAATCGCTTATTAATGCTGTTGCGATAACAATCGCGAAGAAAGCAATTGTGGTAAACCAGCACCACAAAATATAGCTATAATTTTTTATCTTCATTTATATGGACAGTTAACAATTAACTCAGTCTAGCTACTTTTTATAGTGATTACAATAGTATCCATTAAATTATGGCCATATTTTCTAGAAGCAGTTTTTGATTAACACCCCGTTCATTTGCCAGTAAAATCTGCTCAAGTTTTATCAAAATATCATCTTCGCTAATTGCTCTACTCCACTTAGCGGGATCAGATACAATTTTTTTAATCAATAGTTTTACAAAACTAGCTAATTCTGTTCTGCTAAAGTTAGCTAATTCATCTGTTATTAATTCTCTACGCTTAAAATATTCTCCGTGTAAAAATTCTTCACTCAAGTCAGAGAATTTTTGTGTAATCTTTTCACCCCCAGCAGACAGGGTTGTTTTTACTACCCTTGAAAGTATAGTGGGGAGTAGACGACCTGGATTTTCACAGATTAAAACAATTTGCGTGTTTTCTGCTGGCTCTTCAAGAGTTTTAAGTAATGCATTTTGTGCTTGGGTGGTCATTTTTTCAGCTGAGAGGATTACGCCAACCTTTACTGGATAAGAGAAGGGTTTTTTGTTGACCCAAGTAATGAAAAATTTTATCTGTTCTATCCCAATAGATGACTTTTCTTCTCCTTCAATTATTAAAAGATCAGGGTTAGAGGCCGAGAAAGAGAAATCACTATTATCTAGCATTAATGCTGCTTCAGTAAATATATCTTCTAGTAAAAAAGCACCTTCTTTTATTAATAGTTGTGCGGGTAGCTGAGCTGGCATAAAATTTGAATTTGCTAAGTTTAAATTGACATTCAAGTGCCTATGGCATAAATTATACAGAGTTATAAGCCATGGCGGATAGTATTCAACCTCAAAACACTGCCCCATCCCCTGGACAAAGCGATCAGGCACAGGGTGGGTTAGTTGAAAAGACAAAAGCTTATTTGCAGCAGAATAACATGGCTGGTGCAGGACCTGCTATGGCTTCTCAAGCGCAGCCGGGCATGAATACTACCCAACCCCCCGTACAGCTTGTAGGTCAAAACCAACCGCAATATCAGCAGACTAATAATAATCCTCAAATTCAACCTCAGTCCCAACCTACTGCGGCTCAGAAGTCAAAGTCTGTTTCCGTTAAGGGGATGACGAACGTTGCCGATGCCCTTTTTGCCAAGGGAATGATTAATGAGGATCAATTAAAGAGTATCAAATTTGAGGCGATTACAAATAACACTACTCCTATTAAACTGCTGATAGATCAGAAAATAGTTTCTAGTAGCCAAATCCAAGAAATAAGGGCGGAAATGTTTGGTTTGGGCTATATAGATTTGAGTTCTATTACCATTCCTGCCGAAACGTTAAACCGTATTCCTAAAGAGATTGCAATTAAGAATAAGACTGTTGCGTTTGAAGAGACTAATAATAGAGTAAAGGTTGCCATGGTAGACCCGCTTGACCTGCAGAAGGTTAAGTTTTTGGAGTCTATGCTGGGCAAGCGGGTCGATACATATTACGCAACACAAGAAGCTGTTAAAGAAATAATCGATACAAAATACGGCGCTCAAATAGGTAATGTGGTTGATAAGGCTTTAGAAGATATTGGTGTAGTAGATATTAAGGAAAACGTTGGTGACTTAGATCAGGGTGCAATTGAAGGTGCTCCTGTGGCGAAGATTGTGAACATGATTTTAGATTATGCAATTAAGCATAGTGCTTCCGACATTCATATTGAACCCCGAGAAACAAGACTGGCTGTCAGGTTTCGCGTACACGGTATTTTGGCAGAAAAGTTAAGCTTGCCTGCAAAATTGGCTAATTCCATAGTTGCGAGAATTAAGATCCTATCAAACTTAAAAATCGATGAGCATCGTATGCCTCAAGATGGTAGGTTCCAGGTCAAGACAGAAGAGAAGGCAATAGATTTGCGTGTTTCAGTAATGCCGAGCATTTACGGAGAAAAGATTGTAATGCGTTTGCTAGAAAAGAATCAGAAGTTGGTGGATATTAATAAAGTAGGAATGCGGGGTGCAGGTTTGAAAATTTATAAAGAAGCACTATCTAAGACACAGGGTATTATTTTAATTACTGGTCCAACTGGTTCGGGAAAAACCGTTACTTTGGCAAGCTCTTTGGGAGTTCTAAATAACCAAGAGGTCAATATTTTAACCCTGGAAGATCCAGTTGAAATCAGAATTGACGGTATAACACAGGTTCAGGTTAATGCTAATGTTGGACTAACTTTTGCTTCAGGATTACGTGCTTTCTTGCGTCAAGATCCAGATATAATTATGGTTGGAGAAATCCGTGATGCCGAAACTGCGAACCTAGCTGTGCAGGCGGCCTTAACAGGTCATTTGGTGCTAGCCACATTGCACACGAATAGTGCTGCAGGGGCGGTTACTCGTTTAATGGATATCGGAATAGCACCATACTTAATTTCTTCTACGGTAAATGTAGTTGTAGGACAAAGGCTAGTGAGACGTTTGGATCCTGAATCGCGTCAGCCATACAACCCTGCTCCACATATACTAGAAATGATGCATAAAGAATTGGATAAATTGAATGGATTTGATTTAATAGTAAATAATCAGGGTCAACAACAACAAATACATTTTGATCAAGCTACCCAAAATGTGACTTTGTATAAACCTGGAAAGACACCACACAATGATACTGGTTATGCTGGTAGAACAGGTATTTTTGAAATAATGAGAATGTCAGATACATTAAGTAAGATGGTAATGGAGCGTGCTTCTACGCGTGAGTTGCATAAAAAGGCAGTAGAGGAAGGTATGATTACTATGGCGCAAGATGGATTTATGAAAGCAATGGAGGGGGTGACCACAATCGAAGAGGTACTGCGTGTTCAAACTAACTAATATAATGAATTAGCTAAAAAATTATGCCGTTTATTGACTTAAATAATCAAAATCAAAGTTCCACGCAACCAGTAGCTGTGAATCAGAGTGTTCCACAAGCTTCAAGTAGTCCTGTTGCCGTGCAACAACAGCAGTCTCCACAAACGCAGATTACTACCGATCCCACAACTGGTATAAGAGAAATACGTGGAGCTGATTTTCCAGAGCAATCAAGTACAGGGTTCGTCTCCTCACCCGTTGAGCAAATGTCAGCTCAGCCTCAAATGGAAATGCAGGCACAGGTTCCTGCTCAGTCTCAGACCCAGCCGCCACAATCAGAAGTAGTAACACAGGAGATCCCACAAATGACTCAAGATTCTCAGCTCTCATCTCCAGTCGAGTCTGAGGTCCCGCAGGCGATGACATTACAGCAACAGCAGGATCAACAACTTCAACCTCAGTCACAGCAGCAAGTTCAGCCTGAAGCCCAGCCCGAACCACAACCACAACCACAACCGATAAACGTAATAGATGATTCTCAGACTGAGCTTATAGTAGGAACTAACAATAATGCTGATCAAACTCAGTCGCAAAATAATGGCTTGCCTACCCTGCCTCTTATGGAACAATCCGAGCAGGCAATACAACAAGAGCTACCGCAAATGCAGCAGGTAGAGCAAGAACAACAGCAGCCCAATGATGTGCTTGATCGTACTTTACCTAAACTTGATATTAAGCGTGGACCTGATCCCTCGCTGGCAGACTCTATCGGAGAAGATGGGATACAGTCCATTAACAAGCTAAAATTAGCTGAAGAAGTGAGTGAGCTAAAAACGGAGGAAGAAAAGTTAGCACTAGAAAGTAAAAGGTATGAACTTGATGATCTATTAAGACAAACTGTACAGCTGGGAGCATCTGACTTACATTTGACTGCAGGGTATCGTGCGATGGCCCGTGTGGACGGAAAACTAGAGATGATTAAGTCACAAGAGCTAACCCATGACTTAATATATGGAATGCTTGAAAGAGTGGTTGCGCCAGCTAAGCATGTAAGTTTAAAAGATGATAAAGATATTGATGTTTCCTATGAGCTTCCCGATAAGTCTGCAAGATTCCGCGTAAATGTTGGCTACCAAAGAGGAACGATGAATGCCACTTTCAGACTTATTCCTAAGCATATTAGAACTCCCGAAGAATTAAGATTGCCAGCTGTAGTAAAAGAGTTTACAAAGTATAAGCAAGGTCTCGTACTTGTAACCGGCCCAACAGGTAGCGGTAAATCTACCACTCTAGCCTCCTTAGTCAACACAATTAACCTCACTGAGCCAAGTCATATTATTACTATCGAAGATCCTATAGAGTATACGTACCCTAGGGGCCGCGCATTAGTTGATCAAAGAGCAGTTCATATAGATACTGATTCTTGGTCACAGGCTCTGCGAGCAGCTTTAAGACAGGATCCCGATGTAGTTTTGATCGGTGAAATGCGTGACGTGGAAACTATGGAAGCCGCTTTACAAGTAGCCGAAACAGGACACCTTGTGTTTAGTACATTACATACGAATACCGCTGCGCAGACAATCGATCGTATTATCGATGCTTTTCCAGAAGATAAGCAGTCTCAAGTGCGTACGCAGTTATCAAGTACATTGATGGCAGTACAGTCACAGCGACTACTACCAGTAGCAGGTGGAGGTAGAAGGCTAGCAGCAGAGGTCATGATCGTTACTTCTGGTATTAGAAATGCTATACGTGAAGGAAAGGTTTTCCAGATTGACAATATGATTCAAACAGGAGCTGAGCTGGGAATGGTAACCATGGAGAAGTCCTTAGCTCAACTGGTAAGGGAAGGTCAGATTTCTACTGAGATGGCTCAGAGATTTGCAAATAAGCCCGAAGATGTATTATCGCTTTTGGGTAGAAAATAGACAAATTTTTAGCTAAATTTATATATGGCACAAACTTTTAGATACGTAGCAACCGACTCCAAGGGTAGAAAGATTGAAGGTAAGCGTGAAGCCGCTAGCCGTGAAGATGTAGCTGCATTTTTGCAAGAGCGTAACATGACGGTTATTTCGATTGAGGATACTTTAGGATTGGATTGGCAGCAAATATCTAGTTTTCAGATAGGCGGAGTGCCGTTAGCCGAGCGAGTAGTTTTTGTAAAACAGTTGTCGACCATGTTAAAAACTGGCCTACCTATTATTCAGGCACTCACAATTTTAATTGAACAGACCGAGAATGTTTCCTTAAAAAACAAGTTACAACGAGTTTACCAAGACGTAGCCTCAGGTATTCCACTATCAGAAGCCTTTAGAAAAGAAGATACAATTTTTAATGAAGTGCAAATTAACCTAATTATAGCCGGAGAGAAAAGCGGAAACTTAAATGAAATGATGTCTAAAATTGCAGTTGATTTGGAGAAAAGTAAAGACTTACGTTCAAAAGTTGTAGGAGCATTAATCTATCCAATAATATTACTGATCGTACTTGTGGCTGTGGTTGCAGTAATGCTGATATTTATGATCCCATCAGTGGAGGCACTGTATGAGGATTTTGGGGCAGCGGAACTTCCTTGGATTACCCAATTCCTGGTTAGTCTTAGTGACTTTGTGACTAGTCCATCTGGAGCTTTTTCTATAGTCGGTGGTTTTGTATTTATATTTTTCTCTTTTCGTTACTACTACTCTACACAGCAAGGGAGGCGTCAGATAGATAAGCTGTTGCTAAAGGTCCCCATTTTTGGGCCACTTCAACAGAAAGTTAACTTAGCTGAGTTTAATAGACTTATTTCTCTTTTGCTACAAAGCGGAGTATCAATTGTGGAGGCGCTTAATATTGTAGCTAAAGCACTATCAAATACCTCCTTTAGTGATTTAATTAATGATGCGGCCATCCAGGTTTCCAAAGGTAATTCGTTAACTCTGCCTCTGTCCAAGGATGAGGACGTATTCCCTCTAATGATGTTAAAAATGTTGGCTACTGGGGAAGAAACAGGAAACCTAGACACAGTTACAGCTGACATGGGTAACTATTACGATAAAGAGGTAGATGAGACTACTAAGAATCTGACAAAATTGATGGAACCATTGATTATGGTGCTTGTTGGTGGTGTAGTTGCATTCTTAGCAATAGCAATCTACCTTCCAATTTATCAGTTAGGTCAATTCGCAACCTAACGGTTAAAGTTGACACTTAAACCTCATATCCCTATTATAACTGTAGACATACTTAAGTATTTAAACTTATTAACTCTATCCATATGTTTAAGAAAAAACTGTCAGGTTTTACCTTGGTAGAATTGCTCGTAGCAATGGCTATCATCTCAGTGCTCATTGGTTTAGCGATTGGTGCTATTACACTTGCTAACCGTTCTTCTCGTGACAGCCAACGACGTGCTGCAATATTTGAAGTTAGTGCAGCCATTAACGAGTACTATGGTCGTGTAGGTGCATATCCACCAAGAGGATCAAGTGGTCAAACAAACACATTACGTATTGAGGGAAATACCATTATGGTAGGTTCTAATACTGTAAGACTATCGGGGCCTACTCTACCAGCCGCAGACACTGATGCTAATGGTACTGAGTACTGTTATGGTGTTACAGCAGGTGGTTACGTTTTAGGTGTTAGATTAGAAGGTGATACGAGTACCTGGTACACTGACCAAAGTTTAGATCAAGTTACTGATGCACAAGCATACTGCAGCAGTACTGGTGAATTGACTTAAACCCTTAACTAACATGTACGCCGCATTTGTACTGTTTGTAATGACTCCCTTGTTGGGCGCAGCTTTGGGCAGCTTTTATGCTGCCCAAATTATGCGCGGGGAGAAGTTTACCAAAGCTTCAGGGCCATTTTCAGTTGACGATACCACTGGTGAGAGGTTGAAGTGGTTTGAATTAATACCTATCTTTTCATTCATAATGTTAAGGGGACGGTCTCGTTATACTAAAGAAAGACTCGACCCACGCATGTTTATCTCAGAGATACTTGGGTTTACTAGTTTTTTGCTTCTCGCAGTAGGGAGTTTCATTAGAATATCTGAATACTCAGGTAGTTTGGTAGAGTTTATTTTGAATTATTTAGTATATTTTGTGGTTTTGTGCGTCTTCTTCTATTTGGCTGTATACGATTTGTATACATTCTCGATTCCTGCCCGCGAGACACTTTACCTAACATTGGGGGTTGTGGCTTTCAATTTATTTATCGGTCTCGCTAAGTTTCTGTTCCCGGAATTCGCCCCTGATACTGCATTTGGTACGGCAGACAATTTACTTGCCGGCTTAATTGGTGGGTTAGTGATTTTGTTTCTAATACTAATAACTCGCCAAAAAGGAATGGGACAGGGTGACGTGTATATTGCTGTGATAATGGGGGTAATGCTCGGTGGCTTAAGAGGGATTGCTTCATTCTATGTCACTATCCTGTTGGCGACTGCAGTTGGGTTAATACTCATGCTGATTAATGGAAAATTGAAGGGTTTAATTGTTCCCTTGGTGCCATTTATGTTGTTGGGCTTTGCCACGGCTATTGGCCTCGGCGAGTCTATTGTCGGGTTGCTATTCTTTAACTTTTAAAGTCGAAAGATAACAAATGCGTAAACTAACTGCCTTTACAATTGTGGAGTTATTGGTTTCCATGGGTATTATTGCCCTGCTGGCAGGTTTGGGGATACAGGCGTTAGTAACTTTTCAGCAGACCATTCAGTTTCAGCAAGCGCAGTCAGATTTCATTACTATCTTTAACAATGTACGCAACCAAGCAAGGAATTCGGTTGCCAGCCGTGATGAGGTAATCAGTGGAGATACATTACCGAATGCTGTAGTAGATGGATATGCAATTTTCTTTGATAATAATACTTATAGTTTAAGGAGCTGCTCTATTGTAAGACGTGCCACCAGTGAGTTAGAGGGTAATTGTAGGAATGTGGAGGATGCAGATGCAAAGCCTACTTCATTAGATGCAGTAAACATTTTCCCTTTAAACCCTACGGTCTGTGCAGGCATCCTAATAGAACGCTTAAGTGTAGATATTTATGCTATGGAAGCTACAACAGCTATTTTGCAAAATCCTCCCGAGTGCGTTTACAGAATTGAACATGGTAGTAATAGTCGGTTAATGCGAGATATTAGAATAGATTTAGTTAACAATACTAGCGATGTTTTCTAGCTCACAAAAAAATCTTAAAGCTGCAACCTTAGCTGAAGTACTGGTGGTACTGGCAATAGCTGCCACTACCCTAGTTAGTATTGCTCAAATAACTGTACAACTTCTAATCACTGTAAAGAATAATGAGATTGTAGACTATACAACCGGTATTTCGATTCAGGCTTTAGAGGTAGCTAAAAACGCCGAAGACATTATCGTCACTGCACCTGTCCAGTTTTCAAGAGTTGAAGGCTCATATAGTATTGACCTTGAGGCAAATCCAGCCGTACTTTCCCGGCAACAATCCGGGGGATTTGGCTCGGAGAAAATAATAGATTGTCCTTTAAGTAGTCCCTACTACATTGAAGTTGATATTGCTGGGGAGTTAGGAGGACCTAACCCTAACGTGTGTTTGCAAATTCAAGTTAGGCAGACAACTAGCCAAGTTGGCCAACAGTACTATGAAATTGAGGCTACAACCGTAACCGTTTTAGGTAATGAGACCAGGGTCGATAGTATTATAGGTTATAGGCGTGGGGAGTTTGATATCCAAACAAGATAACAATATGATTAAAGCAATAGCAAGTGTCACAAAGAACAAATTGAAAGGGTATTCTTTGGTGGAGTTAATTGTAAGCATGGCGATTATTGCCATTATTTTGCTGATGTTAAATACAGTAATTATAAATACAGCAATAATCGCCCAGAAATCTCTAGCCAGGAGCTTTGTAAGGGAAGAATTAGCTACAGTTGCAGATTTGGTTAGTTCAGATATTAGGCGTGCTGACAGGATCGGAACGTGCACCGGTAAATTATCCACTGCTGACTTGCGTTGTGAAATATTTGGGTTGGAGACTGTAGTATGGCAGGTATGTGATATTAATTCACGCCCTCATTTATGTCGCACAGATCCCAGCGGCAATCCTTTATTTACCAGCTCAACAACTTTAAATCTGCAAGAAGTAACTTTTGAAGTTGGTTTTAGTACTGGGATTACAGACACTAGACGGAACGTTATATTTACGGTAATTGGTGGACATGAAAATGAAAACTTTGACGTAGCTAACGTTATTCGTCAAAGTGTAGTTTCTACTCGGAACTATGTTCTATTGTAGGCTAGTTTACGATACAATGTAGTATGAGAACTAGCTTGAATCAAAGCAAAAAATTTCCAGGGCAAATTTTGGTGATCACATTACTTGCCTTAGTTATCATTTCGATCATCATAGTTGGGTTATTTAATTTAACTACTCGTGATGTACAACAAACTGTAGCAAATAGAGAGTATGAGAGACTTTACAATGCTGCAGAGTCCAAGATTTTTGAGTTAGTCGATGAATTTGGAAGCTATACAGATGTCGATTTACCTTCATTGATTGAGCCCTCCTCTCCTTCTGAACTTAGGAATATAGGCACAGATTGCGTAACTATTGATCCAAGTCAGATTAATTGTGATTTTACTGAGGGAACAACTTTAGTAAGTATGGAAGTTGATGATACGGATGAAATCATTGATTTCGAATTAGGGAAAGATGACTCACTTACACTTAATTTAAGTGGTTATCGCGGAGATATTGAATTTAACGTTTCCTCGGGCTCAGCACTTGAATTTAGTTTAGTATATACTTTATCTGGCGAACCGTACGTGATCAATGATTATTTCGATCTTGATGGAGTTTTCGATAGTAATGGAGGTGATCCACTTTCGGATCCAAATGGTACACACGCGTTTAGCTTTTTACCTGTAGCAGGAACCTCTAATTATCGTTTTACGATCGGTAATATTGCTGGCTTACCGCTAAGCGCAAGACCAGAGTTCATAACCCTTACTGGAAGACGAGATAGTGAAGGTATTGCGTTACTCGATGTAAGTGGGAACGCCGGTTTTCCTAATCAAATTAGAAGATTAACAACTATAAGTTATGATCAGGCGACTCAGACTAATGTTGTGGCACGAGTAGTGACACAGATACCATTGGCACCGCAACAATTATCTTTGTTTAATTATGTGTTGTTAACTCCTGATACTGTAACAAAGACACTTTAAATTAGTAGACACTGTCCAATATGGCTACAAACATACCAGATTTCTTTGGGTTAGATATAGGCCACAATATTATCCGCATTGCTGAACTGAAGCGTTTTAACGATACTCGTATTGAGTTACGCAATTTAACAAGCATGTCTGTGAATGAAGATATTCTTGAGGATGCTTCCGAAATAGCAATGAAAAATCTTGCGGAAAGCGTAAAAGAACTTAAGAAACAGGCAGGAATAAACGTTAACCGTTGTGTAATCGGAATACCTGAGGCTCCCATATTTTCGCGCTTGATTACCTTACCCAAAGCAGCTGATGCAAACCTAGATGAAGCTGTAAGTTGGGAATTGAAACCCCTTATTCCTGTCGATATTTCAGAGGTGGATATTGCATTCATTGATGTTGATGAAAAGGTAGTTAATGAACAACCTTTTTTGGATATTTTTGCTGTAGCTGCTCCCAAAACTTTGACAGAGAGATATAAAAAGCTGGCAAAGCTTGCAGGTATTGAGTTGCTAGCAATCGAAACCAAAGCTTTGGCTGTTACTCGTGTTGTCGATTTTAACTATGGGGCAGAAGCAGACAATATAATGATATTCCAATTCGATTCGTTAACTACCGACTTAGTTTTAGCTAAGGATGGGATTCCTGTTTTTACTCAAAGCGTAAGCACAGGGGCCGATTCGCTTACTAAGTCAATCGCTGCTGACTATGGGATAGACGAACAACAGGCCCAACAATATCGTGATACTTTCGGACTAGACCCTAATAAGGGCGAAGGTAAGATTGCGCGGTCGTTGGATCCGATTATGCAAATATTAGTGAATGAGTTAAACAGGACTTTAACTTATTTTAGAGAAAAACTAGGTGAGGCTGGAGGAGCTTCAAAGATATATATATGTGGAGAGGCAGCATCATTACCAGGTCTGCCAGCATATATTACGGAAAAAGTTGGAATGCCTACTACTCTAGTTGACCCAGTCGCCAATATAAAAGTTACTAGCAAAGCTCGTTCAAGTTTGGACCAGTTAGAGGCAACCGCCTTCGCTACAGCTATTGGTTTAGGTATTAAGGATAGGTAAGAATGGCACGTAATTCCAAAACTAAACGTATGTTTGAGTTTAACCTGCTGCCTCCAAAGTCACAGGTGCAAATTCAGATTGAAAGAGAAAGAGATGATTCACTTATTTATTCTATAGTACTGGTTTTCTTTGGATTACTTGTTTATTTTTTGCTTATTTTGGCAGATACGCAGCTAATTAGGCCCAGAGTTGATGTAGCAAAGGACGCCAGAATTGAGAGACAGAATCAAATTGGTAATTACGATGAGGTAAGAGCGCTAAACGGCGAGTTGTTTATTAAGACTACAACTTTAGAGGCAATTTTGGAGAGAGATTTGGCTGCACAGGAGATTTTTAGAGTGGCTGACGAAATAAGTGGTATTGATGCTAATGTCGGTGTGATCAGCTATGCGCGTGAACAGTCAGGTGTGTTTGTTTTTGATTTTGTGACTGATAGCTTAGATAAAGTTGCCTTATTAATTGAGGGTGCGAAGGATGTAGAAGGAGTGAGTGATGTATACTTGCGCTCTGTTCAGGTTTTGGATGCAACAGGGAGGATTAGAGTCTCAACGGAGTTAAATATTGCAAATGTCTGATAGTACTCAAAAACCACAATCAAATAAAGATACAACTACTCCAACTGATCCAACGATAGCTAAAGCTAAGGCTGCAGAATTAGCGGCCAGTCAAATTCAGAAAGATAAAGAGGGTTTGCAAGAAGAGACTAAAAAAATTAACCTTAGCTGGCAGCGTTTATTACAGCTCTATGCACTACCTTTGGCCATAATAATTGTATTTGCGGGGATTATTTTTGCACTTATAATCCCCACAATATACAGTATCTTTGGAAAACTAGAGGAAGTTAATGATATTACTGCCCAAGTTGAAGCCTTGGATACAACTATTAGCAATTACGAACAGTTACGCTCCAGGAGGCAAATTATTTCGGAAGAGCTCGCTTCGATAGACTCTGTAATTCCGGAAGACATTTCAAGCGTTGTCGATTTTAGCGGCAGGATTAGAAGGATTGCTAGAGACCAATTTAACCTAAATGTAACACAGGCAGAAAATTCAGAAGTTATTTTGACTTCTGCTGTTGATGAAAACGAAGCTGCACAAAATCCAGCTGCCACTCAGGCACTAGCAATTATTGAGCTGCCAGCTAATCTTTCCATGGTGGGTTCTCTTAATAACATTCAGCAGTTTATTTCGGCTATCCAACAAACCAATGATTTCATTATTATTGGTGAGATGAAGCTTGTGGCAGTTGTAGATACTAGTAGACAGCCTATTTCCCAGTTAGACCAAGGCGAATGGCGCCTAGATATTACCTTAATAAAATATCTATTCCCAGTGCCCAACGCTCAGAATAACCTTCAGGAAATTTATTCACAGGTACCACCTACAGTTGAGATTAAACAGGAAGTACTAGAGTTTATTCAAAATAAATCAGCTACTAGTCAACAATTTTAAGGTATACGCGTTGGTTATTATCGCGCCTAGCCAAGATGTTAACAACATTACGTAAAGCTTTTATGTTGCTGCCGCCTTTCCCTATTACGCGTCCGCGGTATTCTTCTGGGATAGTAAGTTCGAAGGTAACTCCTTGTTCATCCTCTTTTTGAGCTACGCTGACCATAGCTCCTTCTGGTAATGAATTTTCCAGAATGAAGATGATAAGTTCTTTCATGGTTTAATAACTGTTATTAAGCAGCTGCCTCAGTCTTATTCTCTTTAGCTTCCTCTACTTTTGCAGCTTTAGCCTCTGCTCTTTCCTGGGATTTTCTTCCAGGTTCCTTTTTGTAAGTTTTCTTATTACCTTTTTCAGCTTCTAAGATCCCAACTTTAATAAGAAGGTTCTTAACAGTATTGGATGGTTGAGCTCCGATTGATAACCATTTTTTGGCTTTTTCGCCATCAATCTGGACTTCTTTACTATGGGGTGAGTAATGCCCCAAGTAATCCAATGCTTTGCTGTCTCTTGCTTTGTTGCTGTCTATAGCAATTACACGGAAAGAACTGCTATTTTTGCGTCCTGTTCGTGTTAATCGTAATTTAACCATATTTTAAAAACTCCAATAAACTGTGGTGATTTTAGCAGAGATAGTGCTTATACACCAGTAGATAATTGTGTTGTTGAATATTTTTTTACCTGAATTTGCCAGTTATCTAGTGCAAAATTCGCGGCGTTTTGTTCTGCTTCTTGTTTACTTTTTCCTTTTCCTTGTCCAAATTGGAAATTATCTACAACTACAGCCATAGTAAATACCTTGTCATGGTCAGGACCCTCTTCTGTTATTAATTCATAGCTGGGAGTATGTTTTAGTTGCTCTTGGGCTATTTCTTGTAGCTTTGATTTAGGATCAATATCTAGGCGTTTCTCTACAATTTCTTGGGTTTTAGGTAGTAGGATTCTTTGCAGGAAAATGCGACAAGTATCTAAGCCTTTATCTAGGTACATTGCACCCAAAACTGATTCAAAAGTATTGGCTAAAATATACTGCCGGTCGCGACCGCCAGTGGCCTCCTCTCCTCTACTCATCAAGATGTATTTGCCATAATTAAGCTGTTTGGCTTCCAAGGCAAGGCTTTCGGTGCGTACTAAAGCAGCCCTAAAGCTAGTAAGTTCACCTTCAGGGCGTTCTGGGTAGCGTTCGTATAGAAATTCTGTGGTTACTAGTTCTAGTACGGCATCACCTAAAAATTCTAGTCTTTCATTATGGTATAAATTTTTATCTGAAGACTCATTTAGATATGAACGATGTGTAAGAGCTTCCTGTAGCAGACTGTGATCCTCAAAATCCACGCCAATTTCAGCCATGAACTCATTTAATTGTTCAGCTAGTGGTTGTTGGGTGTCGTTAGTAGTATTCATTTCTTTAGTTGGGTTACTAGGCTTTTATGCTGATCATTTAATAGAGAGGCTAAAACACCATTTACAAATGGTCCTGTGTTCTCACCTCCAAACTCTTTGGCTAACTCTATCATTTCGTTTATTACAACTTTGTGGGGTGTAAGTTCAGAAATAAAAGCCTCCCAGATACCCATTCTAAGCAAAGTAATGTCAACTGGAGCGATTTGTTCAAGAGGCCATGCAGGTGCTAATTTTTGGATAACAGGGTCAATATTTTGCTGTGAGGAAATAACACCGTCAACAATTTTTTGATACAACTGTTGATCATACACTTCAACATCCAGTTCTTGTAATAGATCTGATAGATCCACATAGGTTTGTCCTGTGGCTAAGTTTGCAAATAGATTCTGTAGTGCCAGTGCGCGTGCAACATGGCGGGGATCATGATTTTTTCTGCTCATGAAATATGATAGCCTAAATTAGGCTCCTTTAGCCACTTTGTTTTTTTCTGGAAGGAACTGAACACCATCTCTTTCGCGAACTGGAGAATCTGGTGTAATCAGGTGTCTTACAACTTTACGCTTACCTTTTTTTGCCATAGATGGCGTCTCTGTAAACTGGTAGTCTGGTTGACTACGACGAGTACGTTGTTTTTGTTTTGCTCTTTTCTTTTTTGGTAATCCTGCCATGAAATTCTTTTAAACTTGTGGATTTTACTGCATTTGCCTTAAAAAGTAAACAATACTTTCTCCATATACTTCTGTATGCACAGGATTTTCAACAAAGGTTTGGGGTTTGTTAGCAGGTACCCTATAAATAAGTAACCCTTCTTCAGTAAGTAATTGTCTAGTTTCACTGTGTTTAAATTTTTCGGCAATTGGGAAAGGAGGGTCCGCGAAAATTAAATCGAATCTTTTTTCCCCGATTGAACTAAAAAACTTTTCGACATACATTCTTTTTACTTCCGCTGTAGGCATGGGAATAAGTGCTGATAAGTTTAAAGTAATCAGCTCTGCAGCTTGCTCATCAGCCTCCACGAAGACACATGAACTGGCTCCCCTACTAAGTGCTTCAATTCCAAGGTTGCCTGCCCCAGCGTATAAATCTAAGACATTGGCATTAGGAATAAACTCCGAGATTAGGTCGAAAACCGATTGTTTGATACGATCTGTCATCGGTCTGGCGCTTGCTGGGACCCTAAGACGGTAATTTTTGTACTTTCCGCTAATAATTCTGGGTGATTTTGTAGATTTCACACCTAATTTTACTAGAAAAGTCATTTTATTTCCGTTAAATTGAAGTATGAAAGTTTTTCAACGTCTATTAAACAAAATTACTGACAGTAGAGAGTATATTTGGTTAGCAAAATTTCATATTGTGGCCGTAATGCTCGGTATTGTAGGTCTGTTAACAAGCATACTGATTTTGTTAATTATGAAAGGTAGCGGTGTAGAAAGCGCTTTATTGGGAGTTATTGGGGAGATGAGCTTGCTTTTTGGCTTTGAGTTGAGCGTACTTGGCTTCGGGGCTCTAGCAGCTAGGGCTATCTTAGTTAGAGAGGTTTCTTTTGTGTCTGGCCATTTAGATAACCCTAAGTTCTTCTATGATGGAAGAGCACTTTTTGTAGGTATTTTTTTGGCAGCCGTCTGCTTAATATCTCAAATACTAATTACCTTTCTTATTGCTGATATTCTCACGCTCTACTAAAAAGTAGGCAAGTATTCCCACGGTAGTAGCTATATTTAACGACTGCTTGTTGCCTAGCATTGGTAACTCTATTGTACCGTCAACAACCTCAAGTGCAGGTAAGGATACCCCGCTAATTTCATGTCCGAATACCAATGCAACCTTATCCGGGTAGTCTTTCCGGTAATAGATCTCTGCGCTAGTAGTTTGTTCTACCGCAAAGACTGAGAAGCCTTGTTGTTGTAAATTTTCTATTACTTCTACTGTGCTTAATTGATGCTCCCAATCTATGTAATTTTCCGCTCCTATGGCCGTCTTCTGTACTTTAGGATGATTGGCGTCGGGTGTAATTCCACAAAGGTAGAGCTTATTAATGCCTGCTCCATCACATGTGCGCATAATGGCACCTACGTTTAGTGCAGAACGTATGTTGTCTAGAATGATTACCTTTTTCATTATCTAGAACTGTCCAAAAAGGAGGTATGCAGCCACAATGGCAAAGATGATTCTGTATATACCGAATGCTTTTAAACCATGCTTAGCCAGATATTTAAGTAGATAATTAATCGCTAATAAACCAGAAGCGAAAGAAGTCACCAGAATTATAACTGCGTTAATTAGTTCTGCTTGTAGATCACTTCCTTGCAATTCAAGTAACTCCACTACTCCTAATATACTCGTAGCAGAAATAAGAGGTATGCTAATCAGAAAAGAAAATTTAGCCGCCTCTACTCTACTAAGGCCAGCTGTTTGACCGATAATCAAGCTAATTCCAGAACGGGAAATACCCCTTACGAAAGCTATGGCTTGCGAAGCCCCGATGATTAAGGCTTTGGGCCAATTTAGTTTCTCAAATTCTGCAATCTTTTTGCTCTTTTTGTGCTTAAAGAAGGCATCATGACCGATAAAGACTACTCCTAATGCGGCCATGGCTACTAGTGTGACGATTTGACTCAGTTCGCCAAACTCACCACTATCATAAAATCTTTCAACAACCTGGCTAGCCAAAAGCCCTAACAGACCAGCAGGGATAGTTGCTATTAAAATAAGCTTTACTATTCTTAAATCGTGGAGTGTATCCGCTGAAAGTGCCTGTCCTCCTGAGGTTATTAAAAGTATTACACTTCTTAGGTATTGCCATAATTCTTGGCGGAAGTAATATATGAGTGCTAATAATGTGCCAAAATGCGCAAACAGAATGATAATCACGCTTGGCTTTTCCCAGCCCAACAATGAAGGGACTATTTCTAAATGACCAGAGCTGGAGACGGGGATAAATTCTGTGGCTCCTTGAATGATTCCAATAATTATTAACTCAAGTAGCTTTGCGATTGAAAATTCCATAGCGCGATTATAACCGAAAAATAAGTCTTAAGCTTCAAATAGAGTAATTGATTTTATTTTTTGCTGAAATAGTTTATCTGCGATGCCCCTACTCTCTTCAAGTAAAGGCATGTCCATAATATTGGCGATTTTTAGATTTGGGACACCAGCTTGTCGAGTACCATACACCTCACCAGGTCCACGAAGCTGCAGGTCAAAGTTTGCAATTTCTAGCCCATCATTGCTGGAGCTGAAAAATTGAAGTCTGGCAAGGCCTTCTTCACTTACCCCAGCAGACGGGAACAGAAAGCACCAGCTTTGCTTGTCACTGCGGCCCACGCGACCGCGGATTTGATGCAATTGAGCTAAACCAAAACGTTCAGCACCCTCGATAATCATTGCGGTCGCGTTTGGCACATCTATCCCCACCTCGATTACTGATGTAGAAACCAGTACATCTATCTTGCCGGCTGCAAAGTCTTCCATAATTTTTAGCTTTTCATCATTCTTCAATTTTCCGTGTAGCAAAGCTACCCTTAGATCCGTGAATATTTCCTCGGTCAAAAAGCTATAGGTCTGCTTGGCGGACTTAATTTCTAAGGTCTCGCTTTCTTCAATAAGTGGACAGATCCAGAATACTTGCTCGCCATCTTGCTGCACCTTATGCCGGATCCAGTCATAGCTATCGTCGCGCTTAGATTCTGGCACAATAAAAGTGTTGATAGGCTTACGTCCCTGAGGCTTGGTCCTAATAGTGCTAACTTTAATGTCCTTAAATAGTACTAATGCTAAGCTGCGAGGTATTGGGGTTGCAGTCATAGTAAGTAGATGAGGAAGTACTTTTAAGCCGCCACGTTGTGGCGCTGTTTTCTCTGTCAAAAGGGGTTTTAATAATTCCTCTCGTTGCTGTACGCCAAATCTGTGTTGTTCATCTACAATTACTAAACCTAATTTTTGAATCAGGTGCTGCTTTCTAGCCAGAATCGCGGATGTCCCAATCAAGATCTGGCCCGTATCTTTAGCCTTTGTATTACCAGTTACCAGCTTTATAGCCAAATTGTAGTCTTTTAATATGTCAGTAAAGTTTTGGAAATGTTGTTCGGCTAAAATCGTGGTTGGGGCCAAAACTACAACCTGGTAACCTGCTCTCACGATAGCTAAGGCAAGTGAGACTGCAATTATAGTCTTTCCTGTACCAACGTCCCCTTGTACCAGTCTATTCATAGGGCTTTCAGCACCTTCGATCTCTGCTAAGGTTTGTGATAAGACTTTATTTTGATCAGCAGTAAGTTTGAACTTGAGGTTAGTAATAAAATCTTCAACTAAATTTCGATCAATTACTACTTCCGGCGCTGAAAATTTCTCTTTTGAGGCTTGTTGCCAACGTACCTTTAAGTGCAGATTAGCAAGTTCTAGTAACTGTAAGTTGTGTCGCGCTTTGGTCAGATCTTCTTCTTGATTTGGAAAATGTACGTGATAAATAGCTTCTAGTAGATCAAGTTCGTCATCAAGTTTTAGCTTTTTAGTTATGTCTAGTAGTTCTGCTGCTAGATTTAAGTTCTCCACCAATACTTTCACCTTGCTCCTAAGCCATTTGGCGGAAATGCCTTCCGTGAGCCTATAAAGCGGTACAATCCTTCCTAAATGCAGCTGTTCTCCACTACTTTTTACAGCTTCTACACCGGTGGGAAAGAATGTGATTGATCCGCGATAATCTTTAGGAGTACCACTGAATAGATATTCCTTCTCTGAGTTTAATTGTTTTTCTAGCCAAGGTTGGTTAAACCAGCTGGATTTTATACTACCTGTATCATCACTGAGCATGCCGGTTTGCAGAGTTTTTCCTGTACGTAGTTTGATACTTCGTACCGAGTGGGGATAGGCTTTGATGACTGTTTTCTCTCCCACGCGTAAGCTTGCAATATCTGTTAAGCCACTTTCGTCAGCGTATGCGCGCGGAAAGTGTGTAAGCAAATCTTTAATAGTAGTTATTCCTAATCTCGTCAGTTTACTGGCGTAGCGGTCGCTCACCCCAGGTATGATGGTGACAGAATCACTAAGTCGCATGTGCTATTTTGGTTTAAATACTGCCTGTAAACAGGATGCTTAGCAAGACAATAATAGGGGTGCCGATGAAACTAATCAGGATAAACACCATGAATATCTTCCACCAAATAGTTTTTGTAGGGTTCTTAGCCATAACAAATTATATAACTTTTAATGGTTTTGTGAAACTGTATCGGTTTTTGTGCTTTTTAGCTAAAATTACCGGGTAATGAAAAAGAAGAAAAAGAAAGTAATGCTAGCAATCGCGGATGTTGGTGGTGGACACCGAGCTCCAGCAGAAGCGCTAAAGCAGATTTTTGACACTAAATATCATGATCAGTTTACTGTTGAAGTTGTGGATTTATTTGCAGTTGCCGACATTGCTCCATTCAACACCTCAGAAAGCTCTTATAAGCTTGTTACCCAAAACTGGACTTTGGAGAAAGTAAACAATTTGGTTTTTCAAGCTACTAATTATTTCTATGACTGGTTCGCTTCCTATGTTCGGGATCGCTTGCACTCGACTTTTCTAGAAATTATGAAAGCTGAGGAACCAGACATTGTGCTGAGTAATCATCCCATAGTTTCTACAGCCTTACATAGTATTAAGAAAGAATGGGACGAATTTTTCTATATTTCGCAAATAACCGACGCGGAAGTTTTTCTTAAAGGTTGTATGGATACAAGTGCTGACCTAGTTATTGCACCTACGTTTGAAGCATATAAATCTAGCCGTATGCATGGAGTGGATAAGAAGCAAATAATCTATCCATACTTCTCTCTTAAGCCTAGTCTCCAAAAGCCGCGTCCCAAGTCGGAAGTGTTAGACGAATTGGGCTTTGTCGCAGAAAAGCCCATAATCTTCCTTACAGGCGGCGGCGTCGGTATTAGAGGATTACAGCAGGCAATAGCTGCTTTAAGTGAGCATGATGGATGGCAGCTGATAGTGAGTGCAGGGAAGATGACTGGCGTAAAAGCAAAACTGGAGAGGATGTACAGGAAACATAAGCATATCCGCGTAATTGGTTTTGTCCAAAATATTCAAGACTACTACTCTGTCGCAGATGTGGTGATCACTAAGCCGGGAATGTCTAGTATGTTAGAAGTAATTGCATTTGAGAAAAACTGTATATTGACCCATCCAGTAGCTATGCAGGAAGTAGGTAATGTGAGGTATGCAATGCAATTCGCGCATTTCCGATTTGTAGATAGACAGTGGGACCGACTTCCGCAATTAGTGGTCGAGTTACTAGCAGAAAACGAAAAAAATGATCCGAAAAGACCTATTGCAAAAGCTCCAGCGCGGAGTGTGTTGGAAACAGAGATAATTGTTGATGAAATTGTGGGACGTTTTGCTAAATGGGAAAAGATTAGAAGTCGCAAGCCCACATAAATTTTAATTATCGATTAAAATTTTGGGCGGTAAATTTCATTACCCTTTCTCGAATTTCTTTTAGGTCAGTCACCTCGTTTTTTGTCCCAATTGTAGAAATGGCCGAATCAATGAATTCGGACAATTCGGACATGTGTGTTTCGGACAACCCTTGCGATGTCACAAAAGGTGTCCCAAATCTAACCCCAGATGGATTTGCCGGCGACTTTTTTTCACCGGGAACAGTGTTCATGTTGGCGATGATCCCGGCGGCGGCCAAGGCCTTGGCCGCCGCCTTGCCACCTACACCTTTGTTTTCAAGATTCACAAGAATCAAGTGTTTATCGGTACCTCCAGAAACTATGTCATATCCACGTTTTTTTAACTCTGCACCAAGTTTCTTTGCATTTTTTATTACTTGATCGGTATACTCTTTAAATTCTGGTTGCAAAGCCTCTCTTAGACCTACCGCAATCCCGGCAATATTATTATTAAATGGACCACCCTGGATACCAGGCAATACGGCTTTATTTACTTTTTCAATTACATCTTGGTGGGCCAAAATCAAAGACCCTCGTGCCGAGCGCAGCGTCTTATGTGTTGTTAGTGTCACAACGTCGGCAATACCTACTGGAGATGGTAACGATCCAGCACCGATAAGGCCGGCCTCATGCGCGATATCGGCGTGATAATATGCACCTACCTCATGGGCGATATCGCGCATCCTGCCATAATCAATATCACGTGGGTAAGCAGTACCTCCGGTTACAATCATGCGAGGATTATGCTCTTTAGCAATAGACTCGATAGCATCATAATCTAATAAATTAGTCTGCGGATCTGTCTTATATTGAACTATATTAAATAGCTTCGATACCACATGGATGCGTCGGCTCCCTGGTAAGTACACTGGATCAGCAGCATTTACTGCTCTACCTGGTTCATAACTCCAACCATGGGACAAGTGACCACCATCGGGTAAGTACATGCTCATAATTGTGTCACCGGGTTTTAGCATGGCCAAGTAAACTGCTAGGTTTGCATAGCTACCAGATAGAGCCTGAACATTTACATCCCAGTCTTCAGGTAGTTTGAAAAGCTGCTTAGCTCGGGAAATTGCTAATTTTTCTATCTCATCAATAAATTCATTGCCTTCATAATAGCGTTTGCCGATATTCCCTTCTGAATATTTATGCATTAATACGCTACCTACAGCTTCTCTTACTGCTGCGGAAGTAATATTTTCAGAGGGGATTAAGTTAATGAGCTGGTTTTGTCTGTCGTACTCACGATCGATTAAAGACGCAATTTGCGGATCTGATTCTGTTAAGTTACCTAAGTGCATAGCGAAATTATACTCTTTCCGCTATGATATGGCTATGGATTCACTTCAGACAGTCGCAGACGCAACAAAGAAAAAAGAGGAATCTCGTGCACTGATGCGTGGCGCGGTGGTAATTCTCGCTAGTGTGGTTATTTTTGTGTCGGGTAGCATAAATGAGGCCAGAGTCAATGACCAGAATCAAGCGGCCTCTTACCCAAGGTCGGTAGATTTACCTGTCACTGATAGTTCTACTGCACAACAGATTGACCTTAGTAGTATTAATCTGGTGGAAGTACGTAATCTATTAGGTAACAAGTATTGGCAAACTCAAACCTTGCAAACTCAACGTAGTGGGGAGTTTGGTTTATCCTGTGATACGCAGGCTACCAATAAGATTACAGCAGGTAAGAAAGTCCAAGAGTTTGTGTTAATAGATGTAGAGACGGGACAGGAAATTATTGATTCATTGTCCTCTGTATTTGCAAATGAATGGCAATTATGTGCTGAACGTGGAAGCACCACTAATATGACAAGAGTTTATACTAACGGTACTGATTTTGTATCTGTTAGCTACGTGCTTGGAAACGGAAACGAGGCCGCTGTAAGTATATTCGTAGGTTAAGTGTTTTAGGCTGCTCTCCTTCTCTATTTGTGACGCTCCACCATAATGCAGGCCTCATGAATACATTCAATTCCGTGTTTTTCACAGTATTCAATCGTGTGATCACTTTCGCTTCCTGGCTGGAGCCAGACTTTTTTTATGCCTAAGGATAATACTTCGGGGAGCAGTTGCTCTACTACTGGTGGTGGAACAACGAAATCTATTACATCAATTTTTACTGGCACGGCGCCTAGATTTGGATACAGCTTCTGACCAAGTATTTCTTCAGTTTTAGGGTTTACACCGTAAACTTTATAGCCAGCATTTAACAAATCAGCAAATATTCGGTGTCCGTATTTTTTGGGATCTCTAGAAACCCCAACTACAGCATAAATAAATTCTGAGTTGATAAGATTTTGTGGTTGCATGGGTTATTGTAACTCAATTAACTCAAAAACACATTCTTCTCTATCAGGTTAATCCCTTTTAGGAAAAGGCTCATTAGTTTGCGTTTGTTAAAGATAAAGAATGAGTTTGCCATGCTGTTTCATAGTGTCTAAGTTGAGTTGTTTTCCAATTTCCGAATACTTATAGCCAGCGTCCAGCATCTTTTGATACTCCTCTCCCCCACCCTTTGCTCTCGAATTGATTACGCTGTTTTGACCAACTCACTCGTAGTGTCTGCCAGTTTGTCTGGTACGTCAATGTTGATGTCTATTTTAGCCATTTTTGGGGAGGGAGAGGAATCCTTGCCGCTTAGGTGAAGAGGAATCCTTGTTTAGCGCAATGCAGAATATGACTACAGAACAGTACCAGGGCGTAGTTATGTCATTAACTGAGTTCCACCATACCAGCTATGACCACTTAAGCGCTTAAGGAATGATTTGTGACGGGTTTCTAAGTAAGAACACTATTTGCTCTATGATTTCTACTACAACAGCTAGCACGTTCACTCTACTAACCTAATTATGCCTCTATTGGTGTTTTGCTAACCAGCAGAGGATTTTTGGGACTGTTTGTGGCCCCGGCTATCTCGTTCACAGTTAAGTGTTGCACTACCTCCATGCCCTGCTCGACGATAAGATCTTTTAGGCCTGCAAGGGTATAGCGCAGCAGATGCATGGCCATTGGCTCTCCTGAGCAAATATAAGCACCTCCGGAGAAGGAAAGTGTTTTTCTTGCTTCATTGTGTAAGAGTTTTAGTTCACCAGTCTCTGGATCAGTATTAAGATACCGATAGGGATTAACTACTAAAGGATCACGGAAGTTTTTGGGGTCTCTATTCATACGCGCAAAATCTAGGGAGATCGTGCTGCCAGCGGGCAAATCAAATAGTTCCACAAAATTCTGAGGCAAAGCCATGCCATCCATATAGAGATGATAAGCTACAATGTTATCATTGCTATCTAGTTCTCCTATTATCTTTGTGTCTACAAGCATTTCACGTTGATTGTAAGAAATTACCATATTTAATCGCAATGCTTCATATATAACTGCATCAACGTAGGCAATTGCACTCTTGTCTATAGGGTTTTCCTTCAGTTTATCTAGATAACCGCTGAGTTCAAGAAAGAGATCGGGATTGGAGTTTTTAATACTTATGAATTGATCTAAAAGGATTTGCATTGCTAAGCCGGTTGTTTCCACTCCAGCGACTGATGCGAATAGACTATCTGAGGCCTTAGCAATCTGAGTCTCATCTAAATTTGGATTTCCTTTCTCATCCAAAATAGGGTTGTCTGTGAAGTATGTCGATATTTTTACAAGTAAAGAATCTGTGTTGTCGCTAGCAACTTGTTCATCAAGTATGTTCAGCAGACCTTGTAAAACACTAGGTTTCTGGAATGTCGCATAATAAATAATTTGAAGTACTGACTTAGCTATAGGAGGAGTAATATTTAGAGCCTTTAGCGCTGGTTCGACAATCTCATGCAGTTTTTCGAACAACTCTGAATCGGGGTCAATACCAAATAGCATACCCAAAACCATTGCGCGATTATAATCGTGCAAGCAACTACCAAAGTCAAAGGTTTCTGGAGCATTACGTAGTGCGGTTGTTAGTCTTTTCAGTGCTTTTTGTTGGATTTCCAGGAATTCCGCTCTCTTTGGGTGAGAGAGTCGGGCTAGGTTTACAACCTCACGCACTACAGCCTTCCTTTCCCTACGCATTCGCATTTCCTTTTCAGGGCCTCCGTGTGCTTTGAGGGTGGCGAAAATCTTTCCTAACAGTGCCTCAAACAATAATTTTGTGTCGCTGGAACGCACACAGTTTTCGTTGCTAATTATTTTTTGGGCTAAGGATCCATCTGTAGTACAAAGACCTCTCGCCAAGGGAGAGTGGATAAAATAAAACCGTGCCTCTGATTCTAAGTATTCTTCAAGGGTCTCGACTAGATAACTAGACGTCAAAAGTTTAGAATCTAGTAATGATAGG
>CAYUPY010000009.1:0-29713 GCA_964446595.1 uncultured Candidatus Saccharibacteria bacterium
C
Organism: uncultured Candidatus Saccharibacteria bacterium; assembly: GCA_964446595.1. Lineage (GTDB taxonomy): Bacteria > Patescibacteriota > Dojkabacteria > J137 > JAEUSD01 > CAYUPY01. The sequence goes on from CAYUPY010000009.1 coordinate 2, forward strand.
ATTCAGCGTTATTCCATACCTGTTCCACTTCATCACTATCTTCTAGCTCTGCAGTGAAGTTAGCTAACTTTTCGTTATCATTTTCGTTTAGAGGTACAGTCTGTGAAGGCTTATAACCCAAAGCCGACTCAATTATCTTATACTTTGATTTCTGTAAAGCCTGTACAGCATTACTATATGATTCTTTACTAATCGTTATCTCGTAAGTTGTAATCCCCTCTTCTTCACCTAGCTTCTCGATATCCTCTATTCCTTCAATCTCCATTAGTTCTAATACCATTTCATCTGGATCTACCTTATGATACTCTCCGTCTTTACCATATTTTTCAGATTCCACAAAACGCATAGATTCAAGAATTGCACTTCCCTTCTCTTCAAATTGCCAAGAAACACTTCCTTCTGGGGCCATTTTGCCGCCAAAGAAATTCTCTACAATTTGTCTAATTTCAGTCAGGGCACGATTAGTGTTATCTGTTTGGGACCTTATTAGCACCCCAACTCCTCCTGGACCATAAGCCTCATAAAGCACCTTTACTATTTTTGAGCCATCTTGTAGCTCACCTGTTCCTTTTTTTACAGCCTTATCTATATTGTCTGCTGGAAAATTCGCAGCTTTTGCCTTATCTATTGCCATTCGTAAGACAAAATTCATTTCAGGATCTCCCCCACCCTCCTGGGCTGCGAGGGTGATCTCTTTCGAAAGCTTGGCAAAAATTTTCCCTCTCGCCGCGTCATTAGCACCCTTCTGCCTCTTAATTTTTGCCCATTTGGAATGTCCTGACATTTCTTTTAATTTTAAAAATTAATGTTTTTACTCATCAGCCGTGTCGGTAATTAGGTCAGATCCTAATACTAGGACTAGTTCTGCTGTATGGTTATATGGATAAACTTCATTTAATACTATAACTTTACCCCTAGTTACCCAACGAATAAGTTCTATGTTTTCCGGGTAACCTTCCGAAGGATTATACACTACTGTTTCGGTTGTTAACTCTGGAGAATTAGCAGCTCTAACAACATTTCCTCCTAAGTTACTTAACCACCTTCTATGTTTACCTGCAAAACCTGAAACTCCAGCACCGTTATACACTTCGATTCTGGCTTGCTCTCTTTGAACCTCGGGCAGAGCAAATAATTGCTGCACTTTCTCATCTACAATAGCTGTATTAGGAACATAATACTTGGTATTTCTAACTTCAAAAAGTAACGTATCAAATAGGTTTATTTCAGTAGATCGAAGTTCTTTTAATCCCCATAGATGGTTTGCTACAGAAAATAATTCATTTTTTTGCATGTTTGTAGATATATTTTTGAGTATATTTTCCGAGTTTACGTATGCCTTCAAAGCAAAAAACATGTTCTGATTTTGAAACAATACCGTATCAATAAAGCTTTTTAATCTTTGGTTCTTAGCATCAATCCCAGGTTGGTCGGCAGCAAGATACTTAAAAAGTTGCCCTCCTTCTAATACTTGTCCTTCAATAAATACACCTGCATCTTCATCCTCCACATCCTCTGAGATGTCATAAGTTATGTCTAGTTTATTAAATATCTCTAGTAGACCAGCTTTAGAAAAGGCTAAATATCTATCAACCTGCACACCCAACATCGACTCTGTCCTTTCGACTAAAGCTTGGTATGGAGATTCGTCAATAGCAGCGGCTTTTGCTGGCAGCTTATTTATTTCTACGATTTCGCGATTATAGCTGGTGGCCAGTTCTGGGTTAATGTATATAACATCCGATTTTTCTTCCCCCTTAGTGATACTTAATAATGAGATAAAATCTACAAAGCTATATCCATTACTCTCTTCATACACCAGTACTAATATATTCAACTGTTCTCCTGTCACCTCGGGTATTGTCTCTTCCCAATCCCAAGCTAATGGAGAAGTTTCGAGTGAGAGTACCTTAAACCAGGGCAATAATATAATCCCAATAATTGCTACAACTAAAGATAGCAACCCTATCTGTAATGCTATACGCAAATAAGCTATAAAACTCATTTGACCCGCTGAGATAGGATCTGTGCCTTTTTTTGACTTCCCCCCCTTACCTCTTCTTCTCCACCTTGTCCATTTCCTGAGTATGTTCATCCCCAGAAAGTGACTTTTCTCCACCCTAGAAGGAGTAGTTTTCTTTCTGGACTTAGTAGCTCTTCTCTTCGCCATAGCTAAACCCCAACTCATGAAAATCTTCTGGTATAGGTGCTTCTATATCTACCTCTTCTCCCGCCACACTCTCGATACGAATTCGATACGCATGCAGAAACATCCTTTTAGCATCTTCGCCGCCGTATTTCGTATCTCCTAGGATTGGGAATCCCAGGTGTGCAGCTTGCGCTCTAATCTGGTGTGTCCTTCCAGTAATTGGCTTCGCTAACACCAAAGTTAATCCATCCTCTGGTAGATAATCGATCAATTCAAACTCCGTGTGTGCAAAGTCACCCTCCAACTTATCCACATACTGTCTCTTTTCAAGATGATCATATTTTAGAAAGTTATGAGCCACTATTTTTTCCGAACCATACTTCGATGGCCAATTCCCTTTCACAACTGCTAAGTAATACTTTTTCACTTTGCTTTGTGAGAACTGTTTGGTGTAATGCCAGGCACCTTCTGGTGACAAAGCTAATAGTACAATCCCAGATGTACGTTTATCTATACGGTTAATCAGACTTACTCCATACTCGTTTAGTTCCTTGCCCAGGTTATATACCATTGCATTTACCAAACTCTGGTTATCATCCTTACTAACTGGATGAACTTTTAATCCTATTGGCTTATTTACTACTACCAAGTCTTCATCTTTGTATAGGATCTTGATTTTTTTTCTATACGGGTCCAGGACTTGACGCTCCAAAGTCTCATCCGTACTTACAGATAAAGTATCTCCTTCACTACATCTATAGTTTGGCCGATACTCAACTTCTCCGTTTACTTTAACTAGCCCTTGATTTAACATCTTTTTTACCGCAGCGCGTGAATACTTCGGTAACTTAAACTTTAACAACAGATCTAGTCTTTGTCCGGCATTTTGTTTTTCAACTGTAAATTTTTCCATAGTTTTTCTAATAATACCACGACAATGATAAATAAGACCGTGATATTAGTTGCAATATCAGCCAGGTTAACACTGTAAGTTGCTACATTTATGTAGTCCCTCACGTAACCTAGGAATATGCGATCGTATAGGTTGCTCAAAGAAGAAAATATTAGGACGTTTAGCAATAGGTTTATTAGTTGTGACTTTGATCTAGCAATAAACCATCCTATAAGTAACAAAAGTAGTGTGTGTGCTAATACTATCTTTTCAGAACCTAAAAAACTTACCCAGCCAAAAGCGATGCCAGGATTAGGATTGGTAACACCTTGTTCAGCTGCTTGAGTCTTAAAAATAATATCAATAACTGCAACCAGAATACCAATCGCGGCTGCAAGTACATACCTACTACTAATCTTTTTGCTCAGCTCCACGATTCGCTAATCGTCTGGTTGCTTTCTTTGCTGCACTGTTGGCAGCTTCTATTCTCTGACCTACACTTTTTCGAGTTCTTTCAAAGATGCTCTCTCCTGCCTTCTGTTTTTTAGCGCGGGAAGTTAAAGTCTCTGTATTATCATTATTATCTTCAGTCTTAACATCTGGTTTCCTTTTAGGTGAATCTAATTGGATTTTAAGATCTTCACGCTTCGTAGTTATTCCAAAATCCAAAGTCATATCAGCTTCTTTATTTAAACTAGGACTAATTTGCAAATTCAATGACAGCTTTACTTCTCCATCTTCCCCGGTAAACTTAACAAGAGGCACGTCAACCCCGCCAACAGCAGAATCACTATAAGACATTTCATCTTTAATTAAGAATTCTTCTTCAGGACGGATCACCAAATAGATGATTAAAGCAGGGAAGTTTAGAATAAACACAAATAAAGTCACTAAGACTGCTACAAGCATGTTTTTATACCTTTTACTTGCATCCGCATAAACCCAGACACATAGTGCAATCCATAGTAACGCCAAGTAAATCCCGAACCCTTGTAGAACCACATTGAAATCTATTGCCCCATCACCAGTAATGCTTCCTACTAGTGTTTCGAACATATCAGTTAAAAAGTTCATGTTCTTTAAAATAAAAAGTTAATAAATTAGGCTCGGCCAGTATACTCTTTTGTATCAGTGTTTACTTTGATCCGATCTCCGTTTTTTATAAACATCGGTACATTTACCTTAAAACCTGTCTCCGTAGTAACCTGTTTTAAGGCATTATTTACCGTGTCACCGGATACTGCTGGTGGTGCATCTGTCACCTCCAATTCTACAGTCTTCGGTAACTCTATACTAATAGGTTCATCGCTCAAATACAAGGCCACTACTTTCTCCCCTTCTTTCAAAAGTTGTAAATCATTCTCTAAATCCTCTTGCAATAGAGAGAACTGAGCATATGAGTCCATATCCATGAAGTGTACTTTAGTACCATCAACGTATAAATATTGTGCGCTGCGTTTGCTGATGTCAGCCTCCTCAAGTTTGGCCCCACTGTCATAAGTGCGCTCAGAAATTGATCCACTTTCTAGGTCTCGAACTTTCACTCTGATTGTTGCCTGACCTCTTCCGTACTTACGGTGTTGGTATTGTAGTACTTTTAGTGTTTGTCCTGAATCTGTAAAGACAGTTCCGCTTTTTAGTTCATTCGCATTAAGAATATTCGCCATAAGTTTTTCTTTACAAAATAAATTTGGTTATTCTAAGAAGAAGAATTTTGGTACCGGAGGAGGGAATCGAACCCTCACGAAGTTTACCTTCACCGGATTTTGAGTCCGGCGTGTCTACCAATTCCACCACTCCGGCAGGCTTTGCTATTTTAACATAACAGTAAAGAAAAAGCTCTACATTATAGATCAGCAAACTTAGTATTCTCTTCAATGAATTTTAGCTCTACAATGCCTATTGGTCCATTCCTATGCTTAGAGATGATCACATCAGCAATATTCTGCTTTTCCGTATCAGGATTATATAGCTTTTCTCTAGACAAGAACATTACCACATCAGCATCCTGCTCAATTGATCCTGAGTCACGAAGGTCTGACAGCTGAGGCATATGATCAGCACGGTTTTCTACAGAACGATTAAGCTGGGCCAGCGCAACCACCGGCACACTCAGCTCTCTAGCAAGTAACTTTAGTCCACGTGATATTTCAGATATTTCCTGTGCACGGTTATCTTTATACTTCCCACTACCCTGCATCAATTGTAGATAATCAACTACAATCATATCTAACCCCTTATCCATCATCAGCTTTCTACATTTACTTCTTAAGCTACCTATTGTCACCCCAGGCGTATCATCTACGTAAAGTTTAGCCTCGGCTAATTTCCCAGCTCCTTCTGCAAACCTGCTATAACCTTCATCTGTCATCATCCCCATCCTTAAATCCCATAAACTAACGTTTATTTGTTGAGAAAGAATCCTTTGTATAACTTGAATTGAAGGCATTTCCAGTGAAAAAATCGCCACTGATTTGTGCTCTTCTACTGCTACATGCCGGGCAATATCAAGGGCAAAAGAACTTTTACCTACAGATGGTCTTGCGGCCACTATTAACAAGTCAGAATCATGTATTCCGCCAAGCATAGCGTCTAAGTCCCTCAAGCCTGTTGGCAACCCCCTAAGCGCATTTGGGTTCTTGCTGTACTCCTCAATCTGCTCAAAGTGCATTTCCACTAATTCTGCCGCAGATAAAAACTCTCGTTGCGTATTATCAATACTTAAAGAAAACAACTGGCCTTCTAGCTCACTCAAAATCTCTTCCAGCTCTTTGCTTTCAATCCTGGCTTGGTCAGCCAATGTAGCACCATACGTAATTAGACTCCGGCGCACGCTCGCCTCTTTTACAAGATTTGCGTATTCAACCAAATGTGCAGAAGTAGGTACCTCAGCGATTAACTCTGAAAGATATGCACTTCCCCCCGCCTGTGCTAATTTCTTACGTTTTTTTAGCTCAGAAGTGATAGTTACTACGTCAACAGGCTTTGCCGCACTGTAGAGATTGGTGATTGATTCGTATAGTAACGCATGCTGCGGTGAATAGAAATGCTCAGCATGCAAGATATCCGCAACTTTAGGTAAAGCATTAGCATCAATCAGGATCGCGCCTATTACCCCTCTTTCGGCCTCCAAATTTTGAGGAGGCGTTTTTAGATTATCTTGCGGCATAAAAAGTTAATTTATTTTAACTCAATGACTTGTACTGCGGATTCTTCATCACCAAAGTCACTTGCTTTGGCAGAATATGTAGGAATAGATTCGGTTACTTCTAGACTTAGTGTTTTTTCTAGTTCACCTTTATCTACATCATAAACCAAAATGGTGTTTGGAGATATTTTCTTAATTAATGCGTCACTTTGCTGAACAGCATGTCCACCTACCACTAAAATATTGACTTCTCCAAGTAAATCGATATTCTCTTTGTTTAATTTGGCTACTTCACCTACAATAACTGCACAACCAACTCTATTCATAATAATCTTATAAATATCAGCAGTACCATTCGGACTTTCTTTAGTTTCTACCGCAATTACTTCTACTACTCCATACTCATACTCACCTGGACCTTTTACAGATACCGCCTGTTCGGCTTCATCCTTTGTTTCTCCTAGTACAAAAAACCTCTCTGCAGAGGGTCTCACTGTGTCTTCTTTTAATAAAACGAATACTTCTGCCTTAGAGTTATATACTCTTATTTGTTTTGAATTTACTCTCTTTATTTTCATGAACGTAGCATATCAGATTAACTGTCCTTGAACAAGCCACATTATTTGCCAGATGTTACGTTTCAAGTGTTTCACGGCAAATTAATTATTTGTCAATTATTTGAATCGGTTGTATAATCGCTGGACTATGAGAACTGGAATACACCCAACACAACATGTAGTTAACTACGTTTGTAATTCCTGTGGCACAAAATACCGTGCTTACTCAACTTCTTCAGCAGATATTACTGTTGAAGTATGTAGTAATTGTCACCCATTCTACACTGGTGAAGAAGGTGTAATTGTTGACACTTACAGTAGAGTTGATAAGTTCCGCAAACAGCAAGAAGCTGCTAGCGAAGGTGCTACTGCAGTAACGCGCAAACGCAAGAAAAAAGCAACACGTAGTGCTAAAGCCAGCGAAGTTAAAGCCGACAAAAAGCTTACTTTGCGTGATATGCTTAAGCAAAAGAACTAATTAGTCTCTATGGACCTTCCTCAATACGATATTAGTGAGAAGCAATCTAGACTGAAGGATATTGCCGCACAAATGAGTGACCCTGCCTTTGCGAAGGATCAGGAAAAGATGGCATCCTTAGGTCTTGAGTACAACGAAACTAAAGATCTTATTGATGTATGGGAGGAGCTGACACGACTTCACCGAGAAGGTGTAGGAGCTCAAGAGCTACTAGACGATCCTGACTACTCTTCTATTGCAGAGGAGGAGCTTGCAGAAATTGAACAAAAATTCACAACGACATTAGAACGGTTTAAATCCCTCACAGTACCTAAACTTCCTGATGATGAAAAGCCAGCTATCCTGGAAATCAGAGCAGGAACTGGTGGTACAGAGGCTGGTTTATTTGCTGAAGAACTCATGCGTATGTATGTTCGCTATCTTACTAGCGAGAATATGTCCGTAAGTGAGGCATCAATAAACTACCAAGCTGAAGGTGGTATAAAAGAAGCTATACTTGAAGTTAATGCGCCTGGAGGCTACGGAAAGCTACGTTTCGAAAGTGGTGTGCATCGCGTTCAACGAGTTCCTTCTACAGAATCAGGAGGAAGGATCCATACCTCTGCTGTCTCAGTTGCAGTCTTACCACAAGTTAGTGTAACAGATATAAGTGTAGACCCTAGTGAACTTAAAATTGATGTTTACCGGTCCTCAGGGCCTGGTGGACAGTCAGTAAATACTACAGATTCAGCCGTGCGTATAACCCACCTACCGACTGGCATATCAGTTAGTTGTCAAGATAGTAAATCTCAGCACAAGAACAAGGAAAAGGCCATGCAAATACTTGCTAGTAAACTTTATGAGATACAGCAACAAGAAGCAGCTGAGGCTGCACAGTCTATTCGTGCTAACGCGGTCAAAAGTGGTGACCGGTCAGTAAAAATTAGAACATACAACTTTCCCCAGGGAAGAGTCACAGACCATAGAACCAAAAATACGTGGTATAGCCTTACTGCAATCTTGGAAGGAGAACTAGCGGATATTGTCCCTGTAGTAAATCGCCAGCTCAGGGCTATTGAGTAGTTTTAATACTCTGTTACAAATGAGTTACTCAAAATTAATCTTAAGTATTAAATCCAGACTTCTAGATTGCAGTGAAAACCCTGAGCAAGATGCAAAAACTTTATTGCACTTCATTACCGGCCTTGCTTTTAGCCAACTTTTACTAACAAAGACCCTAGTACTCACAAACCAGCAGCATAGTGAGCTAGAAGAAGCGATTGCCTTGCTAAACGATGGATACCCTATTTCATATTTAATAGAAGAGACAGAATTCTATAGGTTACCCATTAAAGTTAATAGCTCTGTATTAATACCTCGCCCGGAAACAGAACAACTAGTCGACTTAGCTCTTAACATAATAAAACAAAGACTCTCCTCTTCTTCCATTAAAAAAGCTCAGGTTATGGAAATTGGGGTGGGCAGTGGTTGCATTATGACAGCCATCCTTAAAAACTGTTACGATAAAATTGAAAGTTACACAGGAATTGAATTGAGTTCAAAGGCCACATTATTAGCTAACTCGAATCTCAACAAGAACTTAGCTAACTTACCCACTCGGGAACCCAACACCCTTTCTCAAAAGGGCGTCTTTAGCCTTTTTAGCATGGATTTTAGCTACTTGCTTAACACACCCAAGAGTCTTTACGCAGACTTGGATTTGTTGATTTCAAACCCGCCCTATATACCTATGAATAATAAGTTAGCTAACATTCAGAGGTCCGTGCTTCGGTACGAACCAAACGTTGCATTATTCGGTGGAAAGGATGGCCTATACTTTTATAAGTTGATACGAAACTTCTGCCAAAAAATGGAAACCCGACCATATTTAGCGCTTGAAATTGCCCCGAACATTGCTTTAGAGGTGGAAAATCTTTTTAGGTCAATATATGAATATGTTGACGTCATTGATGACGTCTATGGTAGGAAAAGATTCCTATTTGCTGGAGAAAAGCCTCTCTAGGCCTGCTTGGAGCTGTTCATCTCCTTCACGTTCAATATCATTCTCGATCAATACAGTTGGATTAATGGGATTATCAGCATCTACCTGAGTTCCATTTGGGGTCAACCATGCTCTGAAAACAAGTAGTAATACGCTACCGTCACTTAGGGTGATCAGTTTTTGCTCTACTCCTTTACCAACTGTCTCCCGACCAACAATAACTGCCCTATCATTATCTTGTAACGCCCCGGCAAGTATTTCAGCGGCAGAAGCTGAGCCCTCATTTACTAGTATAACTACAGGTATATTCTCAAACTTACCAGTCCTGCTATCCCTTACTATGACCTCTGGCACATCTCGCTCACGTTCTCTATAGATTATGTTACCTGTGGGTAAAAACTCTTCGGCAACATATTTGACCCCAGATAAAAATCCACCCGGGTTATTTCGTAAATCAACTACTAAGCCTTTAGGATTAATTGCTGCAACTTGATTTACAATCCCATCCCATTGTTTAATAAAAGCCTCTGCACCACTCAACTCTCCCTCTGCTCCTTCTGTAAACTTTCGAATGTTTATTTTTACTACACCATCCGCTAGTTCTTCAAACTCTATGTTATCTAGGTCTATCTCTTTTCTAACCACACTTATTTCTTTCTCTTCGTTTCTTTCTGGTCTAAACACATTTAGTTTCACTTCTGTACCTTCTGCACCTCTAATAAGAGTTGCTACCTCTTGTGCATTCATTCCTACTACGTCTATATCATCTACGTTTAGGAAAATATCACTGATCTGTAAGCCCGCAGATTCAGCTGGAGATCCATCCATGACGGATAGCACGTTAACAAATTCATCTTCCTCCCCTAGACTAATCCCAATACCTACATAACTGGATCCATTTGATTGAAAATATGCGTTGGCCTCTGTAGGGTCAAGAAATGAGGAGTATTCATCGCCTAAAGCCTCTACAATCCCTTTTGCAGCTCCATATGTTAGCTCATCATTATAATCAAGCTCAGTGATATACTCAGATTTAATTTGGCTTAATAGACTGTTCAAATACTCATAACTAATTAGTCCATTTTGCTGCTGAATTACTTCGGTTTTATTCCACCAACTACCCAATAACAGACCTACTACGAACACCAACACAAAAGCTGTCAAAGCGATAACATACTTAATATTGGCTCTAGCATCACTTCTAATTCTTCGAGATTGCATGGTTAAAAGTATACAGTAGTTTTAAGCAGCCGACCAAAAAAAAGTGCCCCGTAGGGTCGGAGCACTTATTTTTTTCATTACAATGAGTTACGTATAGTTTACGTATGGCAAAAGAGCTAAATACCTTGCCCTCTTAATAGATAAGGCTAGCTTCCTTTGACACCTATGCGAAACACCTGTTTTGGATGCTGGAAGAATACGTCCACGAGTAGTTATGAACTTCTTCCTTAGGTTATACACATCTTTATAGTCAATCAGATCAGGATTACCACCGAATGGGCATGTGAGTTTCTTGTCTCTTCTGACTTCTCTTTTTTTGATTGCCATTATAGTTTGTCCTCTCTAATAACTAAGAATCTCAAAACATCTTTATTCATTCGGCCTAGTTCTTGCTCAAATTCCTTTACTTTAACTGGAGCAATCTCTAACTTGAAGAAAATATAGTAACCTTCTTCATTGCCTTTGATTTCGTAAGCAAGATGTCGCTTACCCCATTCTTCCTTAACGGAAATCTTACCGCCTAATTTTTCAGCTAATTCATTGATTGCTGGTATTACGCGGCTTTTCACGTCTTCCGGTAAAATAGGAACTAGTACAACAGGAACCTCATAAGCTCTTAAGCTTGTGTCATCCTGCGCAACTAGTAGTCTACTTTTATTGTTTTTAGTAGCCATATTAATTGTTTGGTTATTTAGATAAATTAACCGAAGGCACGTGATTATACTTCATATCCGTTTTTTTTTCTATGTCTACTACCAGCAAGCCTGGCAGGTGGTCTATAAAAGTGTGAATTTAGAAGTTAGCTAATTAGCTAATTTAAGAGTTAGCTAAGTTTCTGCCTTGCGTTTATTGCACCTTTTAGGGTTTGGCTATCCAGATACTCTATACTGCCTGCCGCTGGCAGACCTCTTCCAAGTCGTGTTACGCTGATATTTTTTTCAGGCAAATTCTCTTTTATGTATAAACTGGTAGATTCCGCCTCCACACTTCCGGCGAAGGCGAAGATTACTTCGTTAATATTTCTCAGTGTGAATAATTTTAATAGCTTATCAATCGAAATATCCTTTGGGGTTACCCCTGCTAATGGAGAGATTAACCTTTCCGTAACAAAATAGTAACCATGGAATTCTCGGCTATTTTCAATTTGTAAGAGGTCTGCGACAGTTTCAACTATCATCAGCTGGTTTTCATCTCTGGTCTCGTCTGCACAAATACTGCATACGTAACCATCACTGCTATTGGCAAGGTTATTGCACAAAGTACATTCCCCAACATTGGATCTAACTTTTGCTAGTTCCGAAGACAACATGTTGCTGGTTGACTCTCCGTTAGTAGCTAGATATACAGCTAATTTAAAGGCAGACTTAGGACCGATACCCGGCAAAGATGCCAGGGTATCGGTCAGTTTTTCAACCGGCTCCGGTATAATCTTTTTTTGTGACATTAGTTGTTGCTGAACATATCAGAGACTGACTGCATATCGAAGTTCTCTGTGAGCTTTTTTTCGAGGTTTTTCCGTGCATCTTTATGGGATTCCACGATCATAGCCTGAATATCATTTTTTAATTCAAACTTATCTGAGTCAGACATATTGGCAAACATAGGCTTGTCAAAATATCCCTCATTTAATTCAGCCTCTGGGAGTTCATTTAAACCGTCAAGTAGTACGGCCAAGAAGCCGTTCTTAGAAACCCCTGCTGCACTGACTGCTTTCATTTTAGAACGAGCCTGCTGTGCTTTCCTAATCAAATTTGCAGTATTTAATATACCCATTTACGTAATTATAAAATTTAAAACATTTCTTCCACCATTTTAGCATTTGAGCCTTTATTATGGTTCACGGGGGCCCCATCTTGGGTAATTGTCGCGTTGCTGCTCTTTAGAGGAGGGGCTTCTTTAAGTCTATATTCAATGCCAACTTCTGTTAATTGATATTTTGCCTTTAAATGATTGCGAACAATATCTTCAATTCCCTGTGAAATGAGATCTTCTTTCATTTTTTCTCCCAAAACTACAATCGTTATCTTATCTTTCTTTTCATTAAATTCCATATCTGCGGCTTTCAGGAGAGACCAGATTTTAAAACCGCTTTTTTTAGCTAATTTTAATAACTCATCTGTATCCCTTTCGGAGACAGTCAATTGATTTGACTCCGTTGCTTCATGATCATTGGTGGAACTGACCCTTGTTGGCTTCTCACTTATTTCTTCAGTCATTGCTGGAGCTTCCGCCTTACTGATAAGGCTGTTTACTAAAAATACTTCAAATATCAATTGCGCATCATCGAAGTTTGACAATTTTTCTAGTAATTGTATAAGTCCATTTAGTAACTTAACATCCTCTAGGTCTGCTCCAGATAGGTTTTCAACTATATCGTCCTTTAAACTGGATATTATCTGCTCTGCAAAAATCTTTAAGCTTGCACCGTTCGCTTTTAAGCTCCTGATCTGTTCTATTAATATTGCAAGTTGTGCAGACTTATAGTTATTAATGAATATTTTTATTTGCTCATCCCCTACTAACCCTAATACATTTTGTACGTACTCTGTACTAATTTTTTCAGAACTTGCAGTCAATACTTTTTCGAGTAAACTCTCTGCATCGCGAAAACTACCTCCACTGTGTTTATAGATTAGCTTAAGTGCATCTAGTTCTATGTTAACCTTCTCTGCTTTCGCAATCCTTTTAAGTTTGGCCACAACCTTTTCTTCACTAGCGAGGCTAAAATTAAACCTTTGTACCCTAGATAAAATAGTGACTGGAAGTTTTTGTGGCTCAGTTGTCGCTAAAATGAAAATAACGTGTTTAGGGGGCTCCTCAAGCGTTTTTAGTAAGGCATTGAATGCTTCCCGTGTAAGCATGTGTACCTCATCAATAATATACACTTTGTATTTACCTTTGGCTGGAGCATAGTTTACCTTCTCTCTCAGAGCTCTTATTTCTTCTATACCCCGATTAGAAGCAGCATCTATTTCGATCAGGTCGAGAAAACTACCGGAGTCTATTGCTTTACTTACCTCACTTTCGGCATCGATCTCACCTGTTTCAGTGAAATTTTCTTGATTTACCGCTTTAGTGAGGAGTCTGGCCATGCTTGTTTTACCAGTACCTCTGGGCCCTGCAAAAAGATATGCATGGCCTATTCTACCCCTCTTTATTGCTGTCTTAAGGATTTCTACTGTAGAGTCCTGGCCCAATACCTCTCCAAAGGTACTGGCTCTGTACTTTCTATAGAGTACTTTGGACATTAAGAAGTTAGTTTATAAGTGATAAAACACTGCTACACCCAACCACGCTGACGCATGCGGCGACGACGCTTGCGACGTCCACTTTTGCGCTTTTCAAACACCCTTTTAATAGCGTGTTTTTTTGCGGTTGGCTTTACATAATATCGATTGTCTTTTTGATGGTCGATAATCAACTCTCTGTTAGCCTCACGCCACAACATACGTAGCGCCAAGTCAATAGACATATCGTCATGTACAATTACTGCCATATATTACCTAGATTAATTTAAGCAAAAAGATAATAGCATAGTTTACGCTCCAAATACAGTGCGTAGTGACTCAATTATTCCGCCCAAAAACTGAAATCTAATAAAATCGCGGAAAATCAATACTACCGATAGCAAAATAAGTAATACAAATGTTACCTGATTCAAGATGGAGATAAAGCCTTCTGGTAAGCGTCTACGAGTAACTGCCTCAATACCATATATGAACAGTTGTCCACCGTCTAGTATAGGCAAGGGCAAAATATTAAAGAAAGCTAGTGAAAGGCTTACAAGCGCTGCAATATTAATTATTTCATCAAATTCTGAGTTATTTACTTGCTGATCAATAACTGCACCTACGGCAGCAACAGATCCCACTTGATCACCAATAATATTCACATCTCGCTCTTCTACAGATCTAGACAGGCTGTCACCTAAAACCGCTAGTTGGTAATTAAACACATTTAAGGTATGCGGGAGAGCGGATAATATATTCTTAGGATATTCTAGATAGTATGCAATCGTCTGCGTACCAAAAGATACTCCCAGAATAGGCTTATCGTTTCCTTCTTCAACATCTGCTAGTCTAATTGTGGTTTCTTCTGTACTAAGTATCTGTCCTGTCTCAAGGTCTACTTTATAATAGTCCACTGTTATTTCTTGTCCATTTTTCTCGCTCAGATAGGCCAAAAACTCATCTTGCCCATTAATCGGGGCTCCGTCTACTTGATAAAGGACATCGCCAGACTGGAGTAACCCATCGGCAGCTGACCCTTCTATTACATCGTTTACGAAGACAGCAATGGTTTTCCTTTCCTCTGCACCAATAAATTTAAACTCGGATCGCAAATCAATGTAAGTTAGTTGTGTTTGGTAATTGTTCAAAGGCAAATAAATAGTCATCAACAAGATGGCTAACACAATATTCATGAAAATACCCGCCAAGAGGATTATTGCCTTTGCCCAGAAAGGCTTTGTTTGAAAACTCTGAGGATCTTTCTCAGTAGTAGCTTTTTGAGTATGCTCCTCACCTTCTAAACTGACATACCCGCCCAAAGGAATTAAATTTACTTTGTAAGTTGTTTTTCCAAACTTACGACTCCATAAGCTTTTACCAAAACCTATTGCAAACTCTTTAACATGTACACCAAGCCATTTAGCTGCGGTAAAGTGTCCTAGTTCGTGTACGAAAACTAGGACAGCAATTACCACAATAAATATTAGGATACTCCCCCCTACTTGGAGAAGTCTTGGTAGCAGTTCAATAAGTGAGTCCATACTATCCTTTAGTAATGTCCATGACCTCACTACTCTTTACAGCAGTCAGCTCATCTAGCTTTTTATTGATAGAATCAATCTCAGCCTGAATAAGTTTACGGTCATGCTTAACTTCATCTTCAGTAATACCATCCTGCTTTTCAGATTTGTGAATGTAATCCTGCCTAATCTGCCTTACTCTCTTTTTGAAAGTATTTTCTAGCTCTAAATGCATATCATCAACTATCTGCTTGCGTTTTTCCTCAGTCATAGCTGGAATATCTATCCTAATAACATGACCTTCATTAATAGGATTAAATCCTAGGTTTGCTTTTTGAATAGACTCCACAATTTTATCTGAGTCAGCCTTATTATATGGCTCAATTGCCACCGATAGTGAATTCCTGACAATCACATTAGCTAGTGACTTTAATTCAACTGGTTGGCCATAGTACTCTACACTTACCTCTTCAAACACTGTTGGGTTAGCTCTTCCAGTGCGTAGATTTCGCAAATAGTGCATATACCTCTCTTTTAGGTCAGCCAATTCTTTTTTCAGCTTACTAATGTCAGCTGCCATCTTTATTCTGCCTCCTTAAGTTCGGAAACCATTACTTCGTTTCCAAGAACAACTTTAACAAAGCGAGTAATAATAATCTTTTCTCCAATTTTTGCCACAAGTTCGTTTAAGTAGTCTTGAACTGTTTTAGTTTCATCAGTAAAGAGCTTCTGATGAGTAAGAACATTTTGTTCATAGAACTTTTTAATCTTACCTTCAATTATTTTTTCAGCAATATCTGCAGGTTTTCCTTCTACGTCCTTTTCTCCCACTTTACGTTCTACATCAATAACCTTTTGTGGAACAGAATCTTCTGAGACATACTCTGTATTCATAGCCGCAATATGCAGTGCGATATCGTTAGCAAACTGCTGCACATCCTCACCTCGGGAAGCAAAGTCAGTCTCAGTTACAACTTCAACAGTAATAATCATGCGATTGTCACTGTGCTTGTAAACACCTAAAGTACCATTATCAGCACTCTTACCTGCTCTTTTTTCTGCTTTCGCTAAGCCTTTTTTACGTAAGAATGTTATTGCCTCGTCTACATCATTAGATTCTGCTAGTGCCTGACGAACTGCCCCTACTCCTGCACCAGTCTTTTCTCGCAACTCCTTAATAGCTTGTATAGTTACTTCCATTTTCTTGCCTTTAAAATTTAAGATTTACCTTACTAATTTATTTTTCTAGAATCCCTTTTTGGGCTGTCTCTTTAGATTTTTTACCAGTTGAGACCTTCACTCTAGCCGACGTCTTTTCATTTGTAGGCTTATTATCGGCCAACTCTGCAACTTCTTCTGTTTCTTCTTCTGAGTCTCCTGCTGCCTTAATAAGTTCAACATTGTATTCAGAGTAATCCTTAATATTATGTTTTACTCCTTTTCCGCCGTTCCCAGTCAGAACTGCATCAGCCAAAACTTCAACAACCATAGAGATTGATTTCAAAGCATCGTCGTTCCCAGGAATAAGGTAGTCTACTACATCTGGATCACAATTTGTATCTGCAAGTGCCACAACTGGAATATCAAGTAGTCGCGCCTCGCGAATTGCTACTCTCTCATAACCTGGGTCGATAACCACTATTGCGGATGGAAGCTTCTCCATTTCTTTTACACCACGGTACAAGCGATTAAGTCGGTCCCATTCATTTTTCATTTGCGTAACTTCATACTTTGTACGACCCTCTACACCCTCTTCAAAAGATTTTTCTAAATCTTTTAGGCGATTCAAACTCTGCTTTACCATCTGAAAGTTAGTAAACAGACCTCCTGGCCAACGGTTCACAATGTAAAAAGCACCTACACGTTGAGCATGTTCTTCTACAATATCGGCTGCTTGACGCTTACTGGCAACAAAAAGCACATTATTTTCTCCAGCCGTAGCTTTGAGAAAATTCACGGCCTTTTCTAGCAAATCTCTTGTCTGAATAACATCAACAATGTGAATATTGTTTTTGGAAGCGTAAATATAATCTGACATTTTTGGGTTCCAACGACTAGCGTTGTGACCAAATTGTAATCCTGTTTTTAGGATTTCCTTAACGGAAGGTACAGTAAGTTTGGTGGACATTCCTTTTTGATTAAAAATTAAATTACTTACCGCAGGCAACCACTGAGTGGCAAGGAAAAAGCCTGCGTGTTGGATTTAAAGGATTATAGCAGAAACACCATCAATCCTCTTTATTTTTCTTTTTAATAGAAATAATTTCTTTTACTTCTGGATAATCAGGATGTGCCCAAAAGGGGCCAAACTTTCCGTTTCTTAGTAAAAACTGTCGTTTATCCTTTGTAACTGGAGGTTCACCATAGAGCTCTACTACTTTTTCGGGGCGCAATTCTAATGGTTGAGCATCCTTCACTTTTGGATAGTCAGGATGTGCCCAGAACTGCCCATAACGCCCTTTCTTTAAAAGATAGCTTCGGCCATCTTCTGTCTGTGGAGCGGGAAGGTAAGTCTTAATAAACTCTGGATCTTTTATCTTTTCTTCTGGATCTTTCTCAACGTTCCCCTCTTCATCTAATCCCAACATACCTTTACAGTCGGGAAAATCACTACAACTTAAAAATCTACCGTAACGCCCAAGTTTCACAATCATAGGCTTGCCACACTCCGGGCATTTAACCTTACTTTTAGCTAGTACCGTAAAATCTTCTTTCTTAATCGCCTCCTGCTTTTCGTTTAATTTCTTCTCAAAGGGGCGATAGAATTCGCTCAACATCTTTACCCAGTCTGCTTCTCCGTTTGCCACTTTATCTAAATCATCCTCCATATCAGCCGTAAAGTTCACGTCTACAATGTTTTGAAAGTGCTTAGCTAATAGATTATTGACTACCCGCCCCGTATCAGTGGGTTTGAAATACTTACCTTCTTTTTCTACATACTTTCTCACTAAAATTGTGTGTATAGTCGGGGCGTATGTTGATGGCCTTCCAATACCTAAACTTTCCAAAGTTTTAATTAGACTTGCTTCTGAATATCGAGCAGGTGGCTGTGTAAAGTGTTGAGTCCCTTCTAGTAGACCTAGATTAAGTACGTCATTTTGCTTTAATTCAGGAAGAATATTCTCAGAAATCTTTTCGGGATAAACTTTAAGATATCCGTCAAACAATACTCTCTGTCCTGTGGCCTGGAAAGTGTAGTTTTTCACATTTACTACTATCTTGTTATTTTCAACTATGGCAGGCTGCATCTGAGACGCTAATGTTCTCTTTCTGATTAGCGCGTATAGCTTTGCCTCATCGCCTTTTAGCCCCAGATTGACATCAGTTTTACTGACATCAGTTGGACGAATAGCTTCATGAGCTTCCTGAGCAACTTTAGATTTAGTGCTGTAAAAATTAGGTTTCTCAGGTACGTACTTATCTTTGTAAGTAGCCTTAATATACTTACGCATACTCTCTATGGCTTGATTGGAAATATTTAGGGAGTCAGTACGCATATAAGTAATTAGACCTGCCTCATACAATTTCTGAGCAGACCGCATAGTTCTACTGGCACTGAAGCCCATAGTATTAGATGCCGTTTGCTGCAACGCACTCGTAGTGAAAGGGGGTTTGGGATTTCGTTTACTTTCAGTCTTTTTCAACTCTTTGACGATCCACTTTTCACCCTCAAGCTCATTAAGTATCTTTTCTATATCTTTCTGATTTACAAGCTCAGGGTTTTTGCCATCTATCTTAGATAGCGAGAATTCAATAAGCCCAGCTTTTAGCTTAGATATTTCTTTCTTCTCTTCTTCATCCGACTTTTTAATTACAATACGGTGTTTATGCTTCTTCTCTTTATCCAGAAAAGCATTTATCTTCCAATACTCATCTGCTTTAAACTTTTCACGCCCCTCTTCCCTATCTACGATCAATTTAACAGCAACAGACTGCACCCTTCCTGCAGAAAGCCCGTATCTGATTTTTTTCCAAAGCAAAGGAGATAGCTTATATCCTACTAGTCTGTCTAGGACACGTCTTGCCTGCTGTGCGTTAATAAGGTTGTAATCTAAATCACGAGGCTTTTGCAAGGCAGCTTGTACCGCATCTTTTGTAATCTCTGTAAACACTATCCGCTTTAGTTCCTTTTTGGAGTTTTTCTTCAAAACCCCTAATTCCCTAGCTATGTGCCAACCAATTGCCTCTCCTTCTCTATCTGGGTCTACCGCTAGCACTAAACCCTCTGCTTCTTTAAAAGCTTTTTTAAGTTCACTTAGAGTTGCCTTTTTCGTAACTACATAAGTTGGCTCAAACATTTTCTCTACATCAACACCAAGATCTGATTTAGGAAGGTCCACTACATGTCCTTTCGAGGATTTAACAATATATCCTTTACCCAAATATTTTTGGATAGTCTTCGCTTTTGATGGCGATTCTACAATTACTAGTTTACTCATAATTTATCTATTTTAGCTTATAAACGTGTCTTAGCGTATCCAGAGTTAACACCCCTTCAATTTCGAGTTGCGACACCAACGATATGATAACACTAACAGATTTGTCAAATTTCTGGCACAATTGTCCTACATTCATCGGTTCTTTTGCCAGTGCAAGAATAATTTCCCTCTCTTCAGAGGTGCGCTCACTATAATCATCATGAAACTTACTAATAGTAATGCTGGTTAACTCTGGAAAAAAGTATCTTAAGTCCTCAGGAGACGTAATTGCTTGTGCTAGGTTGCGCCTCAAAAGGTCGTTATTTCCTGATACTCGCTCATCAAAAATATCGCCTGGAAAAGTGAATACTTCTCTCCCATAACTATTAGCGAGTTTTGCAGTAATCAAAGCACCACTTTTAATTGGAGCTTGTACTACTATCGTAGCCCTGGAGAGCCCTGCGATTATTCTATTCCTCCTAGGAAAGTCGTGCTTTCCCACCAGTTTAGAGAAGCTTTCAGAAATTACTAAACCGCCCTTACCTAGAATTTGATTATAAAGATACGTATTAGTTCTAGGTTTAGGATCTTTCACATCGCCTGGGATAACAGCAATACTAGATGCCGGGGAAATTAAACTACCCTCTAACGAGGCTTCATCTATCCCCATAGCTAGGCCACTCACAACTACATACCCATTTCTAACCAAAAACTTAGCTAACTGATTGGCTAAGTTAGCATATACTGGTAATGAATTTCGGGTACCCACTACAGCTATTAGATTTGAGCTACTACCACTTACCAGGCCAATACTACCTATACCGAATAATATTATTGGAAAATCATTTAATTGTTTTAAAGACTGCGGGTAATTTTCCTCCCAAAAACAGATTGCGTTTTTTAAATCTGAGGCCTCCTCTATTTCTTGAAGTTTGGATGTGTACATATTAATCAGACCGTCTGATTCTAATCTCTCTTCCAGAATACATATCGCTTCTTCTGGGCCATAGTCAGTCCTATCTATAAAGAGCTCTAACAACTCTTCACGTTTAACTTTTAATACTTTGACTGCTGCTAACGTTTTTGCCCGTAGCCGGCTTATAGAAGTTATTGTCTGTGAAATCATTTAACCTATCCTCTCTCATAAAGATTAAGGATAGGTTAAAACTTGAAAATTGCTTAGGAAGACTTTTTCATAGTCTCTACCAACTGAATACCTTGGTAGTGACCAAATTTGCGCATACGCTTTAGAACTTTAGTAGAAAGTGTAAGCTTTTTTACTTTGCCGTCTACATCAACTACTTTAACGTTCTTTACAAGGTTTGGTCTGAATGTGCGGTTAGTAGCTGGTGCTTTTTTTGACCAAGTACCACTAACTCCTCCAGCCTTACCTCTTTGGTGGCGTCGGCTTTTTCCAGCTCTTGTTTTTTTACCGGTTAAATCACATACTCTTGCCATATCTTTGTAGTTTCACAATATTTTAAAAATCCGGGGAGAAGGATTTGAACCTCCGTAGCCCTGAGGGCGCCTGATTTACAGTCAGGTGCGATTGACCGCTCCGCCATCCCCGGTTGCTCTGCGATTATAGCAGAAAGATCGAAATAAGATAAGCTGGAACCGGGACTTGAACCCGGGACCCCACCCTTACCATGGGTGTGCTCTACCATCTGAGCTATTCCAGCAACAAGCCATTTTACAACGGGCACGGCAATACTAGCAAAAAATTCTCACTTATTCTACGACCTTCGCTCTTCCTTCTGGCGAAAGTCTCACCATGGCATCCGCCTCTTTCCAAAGTAACGAAAAGAGACTCAGTTGATACGCAGCCATTGCGGGTTCGTAGACTTCTATTACGTATACCTTTCCATTACTCTTGCTAAAATGGCTGAGAGTGTCCCCAAAAATAAACATTTCTGACTCTATTGAAAACTTCTCGAATCTGACTGATCTAATCTCCCAATGACTCCTGAGAAACTCCTGCTCGCAGGAAAAATCAGCTATTTGCCTTTCATTAGTAAGGACTTTCATTTGTATATCTCTCACTACAAACTCTCTTCTTATCCGCTCCGCAAATCTTTTAGATACATACTTGGCCATTTCTCCTGTTTCAAAGACAAATACCTCTTTTTCAGACAACAAGTTCCAAAGTGCTTGTTCAATACCTGCCTGGCCAGTATAAATCGTCACTTTGGGTGAATTGCCAGGTTGTGGCCTTACTGCATTAAGCTTACTTTTTATTTCTGATATACCCGCCTTCAAGGTTATTGCTTCCTCTTCTTTGTCCTTTACCAGTCTTTCAAAGCCCTCTACTCCACTTACCTCAAACAATATGCCATAAGTACCCTGTAACTCTTTCACCAGCCCAAGCTGAACTAGCTCATCTAGATATCTATATATTGAGGTACGAGGTAGCTTTGTTGCTTTAGAAACCATTAAGGCACTCATCGAACCTGTACTAAGTAAAGTTGTATATATGCTTATCTGTTCTGCACTTAAGCCGTATCCTTGTAGTAGCTTAGAAAAGCTGTCCGAATTTTTGGACATCATGTTTTAAGTATATCAAAATACACCTATAGTCGGGCATAATTTCTTAGAAACACTTTATGTATGAGACAAATCCAACACAACCATATCTAACTATCTATGCTGAGCAACAAGTAGAGCTAAAACAAATACTGCTTAATAATAGTATTCAGGTCCAGATACCGCCGATCATATTTGATCTATTCTCAGAAAAAATCAGTAGTAGATACTATTACTATTTAGCAGATTGCAGTTTAAGCTTATTTAAAATCGGAGTAGAAGGTGAGATACAGTTAAGGTTGATCCTAGGAGGCAAGCCTAATGCTAAACGAGGCAAATCAACCAGAATGATGTTTGAAAGAATCGGTATTTATAATCCCTACACGTATTTAGGCTCACTAAATGAAAGATCTTATTCCATGAGCCAGAGAGTAATTGAATATGAAAATACTCTTCACAATTTGTTACCTATTTTAAAAGCTTTGGATATTGAATTTGAGAGCTATCAGAAAATCTTGCTAGAGAATCTATTTGGGTCTGTCTAATGCTGAGGCAAACAAATAGAATAAAAAACCTGCCGCAGGTGTATGAATTGCTCCGAAGAGCAGGTGGTATGGCTCAACTTGGTCCCACGGGATCAAGCGATTTTGCCTCACCAATTTATGTTTGTTGAACATTCATATGGACCTTTGGCAGGTAATCCATTGTATCACAGAATAGGAAAAAATCTAGTCAGAGAGAAAGCTAGCTCTGGGACTCGAACCCAGGACCGATCGCTTACAAGGCGATTGCTCTACCAACTGAGCTAAGCTAGCAAAAATCTTCGAGATTTTAGCAAACATTCACTTTTCAGAAAACCTAATTATGCAATAATACGGACATGATAATAATTGGAAGAAATCCGGTAACTGAATGTTTACTGTCAGAATATGTGGATACAGCAAAGGTGCTGTATATACAAACAGATATTAATATAGACCCTAAGATCGACAAAATCATATCTTTAGCAGAACAAGCCAGGATAAGAATTGAGCAGATCGGAAAGAAGCAACTGGATAAGTTTAGCTCTCGCGAGCCACATCAAGGAGTTGCTCTAGATATAGACTACCGAGTACCTAACATTGACCGCAATACTCTCGTAGAAAACCCAGGATTATATTTTTATGTGAGAGAGGCTCAATACGAACACAATTTAGGAGCAATTGCCCGTACTGCTGAAGTAGCCCAGATAGCGGGACTAATTATTCCTCCAAAACAAGATATTACTCCGGTCACCGCCAGAGTTTCGATGGGTGCTGTATTTCACCTGCCTATTTATCAAGGCTCGCTATTCCCTACTATGAAACAGGCCTCTCAATCAGGCTATCTTATTCTAGGTGTGGAAAGAGGCGGTAATAATCTTTTTGAGACAGAAATACCCGAGAACACTTTGTTGATCGTTGGCGGTGAAGATAAAGAGCTTTCAGAGCCAGTTATTGAAAAATGTGACGGTTTAGTTTCTATACCCCAACATGGAAAAATCAACTCTTTAAATATGAGTGTTGCCTCTGCTATCGCTATCTATGAGTATCGTAGACAGCATCCTTTAAATTAATAATCTTAATTACAGTTTACGCTTTTAAGGGGTGCTGCTATAATCCATTTGCATTTGGAGAATAATTATGGCAAAGAAGAAAAAACGCAGTATGGCCTACATCTTGCGCAATGTTAAAACTGGAACTCAGTATGTCATTCGCATGAGTAGGGACGCCTTTGATAAGTTGAAGGCACAAATAGAAAAGAACGGTGGTATCAATAGATACGACAAAAAAACGAAACAACACGAATCGTTTAGCTCTTTGAAGCCGGCAAAGAAATAACCTACGAGCTTAATTATGTTAGAATGTAGGGATTAGCCTTGTAAGGCCGTGATGTCAACGGTAGCATGGCGGTCTCCAAAACCGCTCGTGGGGGTTCGAATCCCTCCGGCCTTGAACTAAAGAAAAACAAATGAAAGGAATATTTACATTACCTAGCGATATAATTTCCTATTTAGGAAAAGTAGTACGCGAGCTGAAAAAAGTTGAGTGGATTAGTGCAAAAGAAGTTGCACTTTACACTTTCGCAGTTATCTTCCTTACTGTTCTAGTAGGTTTGTTTATTCTAGGTTTAGATAATATTTTCGTTACAATTAGAACATTCCTTTTTACAATCTAATATTATGTCAGAAATTAATAAGCAAAGAACAAAGTATGTAAACACAGCTATCGATAATGATAAGCTGGCTTGGTATGTGCTTAGCACTCGTTCTGGACACGAAAAAAAGGTATTGCAGCAAATCGAGCAGCGTATTAAAGCTAATGGTATAGAAGATAAAGTTGCACAGGTAATTGTACCAACCCAACAGCGTATTATTGCTAAGGGCGGGAAAAAACAGACTAAAGAAGAACGGCTTTTCCCAGGATACATTCTAATTCATATGGAATTAAATGATGACACCTGGAAATTGATTAGGTATACAGAGGGTGTCACCGGCTTTGTAGGCCAAAGTAAAGAACCAGAACCAATTTCGGAAAAGGAAGTAGCAGCAATTGTTGCATTTTCCGAAGTGGAAGAAGCTAGTTACAAGAGTGATTTCAAGGTGGGGCATACTGTTAAAGTTGTAGATGGACCATTTAAAGAACTAATTGGTACAATCCAAGAAATTAATGAAGACAAAGGTCAACTTACAGTCCTACTTTCTATGTTTGGACGTGAAGTACCTACAACATTAGATTTTCTACAAGTAAGTAATTTATAAGATACAAAAATGGCAGAAAAGAAGAAAGACATTAAGAATGTTCTAAAACTAATAATTCCAGGAGGACAGGCCACTCCTGCTCCACCATTAGGTCCGATATTGGGTCAAAATGGCGTAAACATTGGTCTTTTCACTCAAGAGTTCAACGACAAGACGCGTGAAATGATGGGAAATAACGTAAATGTTGAGCTTACAGTAATGAAAGATGGATCCTTCAAAATGAAAATCATGGGTCCAACTACTGAAGGTTTGCTAAAAAAAGCAGCAGGTATTAAAAAAGGCACTGGTGTGGCAAAAGATAAAGTCGGTAAAGTAACTGCACAACAAGTACGTGAAATTGCGGAGATTAAAATGCCATATCTTAACACCGCAGATATGGATGCTGCTGTACGTATAGTTGAAGGTACTGCAAAAAGTTTAGGTTTAGAAATTGTTAAGTAATTTAGAGAAGATGGCAAAAGAAAAAAAACACGACTACGATTTAGAACAAGAGTACGGTATTGAAGAAGCTGTAAAAATGCTCCCAGACCTCTCGACTTCCAATTTTGTAGGTAGCGTTGATGTGGATATCATTATCAAAAAAAGTAAAAAGAAAAATCAAGAAGCAATTAGAGGTAGTGTATCTTTCCCAAATAGCTTTGGAGAAATAAAACGTATTATTGTGTTTGGTGATGAACAGACTACCAAAGATGCTTTAGCCGCAGGAGCAACCGCTGCAGGTTTAGAAGATTTAGCAAAACAAGTAGAAGAAGGTGGTTTGGAATTTGATGTAGTTCTTGCTACACCAGACATCATGTCTAAAATAGCACGACTTGGTCGTTACTTAGGCCCAAAAGGCTTAATGCCAAACCCGGGGAACGGTACTATCACCAAGGATGTTAAAGCAACAGTTGCAGAGTATCTGTCTGGAAAACAAGACTTTAAAATGTCTGACCAAAATGCTGTACGAGCAAGAGTAGGAAAACTAGACATGAAACCAGAAGAGATCGTAGATAACTTAGTAGCATTCCTAAAAGTAGTTCTAACTCAGGCAAGGAACATAGATCCTCAGCCGTTTAAAAAGATAACCCTTTCACCTACTATGGGAAAAGGTATTAAGTTAGATATTGACAGCGTAACAGAGACAATTCGTAGCTAGTTATGCTATTATCTTTTTGTCGCAGACCATAGGCGTAAAAGTAAGACCTATCGAGACACCACAATTGAGTAATTTATACCCCAATTTGTAGGTGCTCGCTGCGAGCACTTTTTTATTACAATTTTATATTTATGGCAAAAACAAGATCCCAAAAGGAAGCAATGTTGAGTAGCTACAAAGATAGACTTAGCAACGCCACTGGTATCATCATGTTATCCCAAACAGGACTAACTCCTGGTGATATTAATGACTTTAAGCTAAAACTATCTGAGCTCAACGGCACTTATAATGTAGTGAAAAACACTATTTTTAAAATTGCCTTGAGTGAAAGTAAACTACCTGAGCTGGACGGCTTGTCGACTGGTCCGAATTCTGTAGTCTTCACAAGCGAAGATGTAGCTGCAACAGCAAAGCTAATCACAGAATTTATTAAGCAACACAAGGATAAAGTTACCATCCGTGGTGGTATTTTAGATGGGCAATCCTTAACCATAGAACAGGTAAAGGAACTATCAGAACTACCAACCAAGGAACAATCAATAGCAATGATTGCAGGAATTCTACAGCAGAATATTACTGGAATCGCTTATGTATTGCAGGACAGTGTGCAATCTATTGCTATTATTCTGGATAAAGCATTCACAGAGAATGAATAGTTTATTTATTTTAATTATTAACTAAGCAAAATGGCTGCTGATAAGATTCAAAAAATTGTTGATTCTATTAAAGAATTAACAGTTGTAGAGGCTTTCGAGCTGAAAAAGGCTTTAGAAGAAGAGTTCGGTGTAGAAGCCGCTGCACCAATGGCAATGATGGCTGCAATGCCAGCCGCTGGTGATGCTGGTGAAGCTGAAGAAGAACAGTCTGAGTTCGACGTTGAACTAACTGACTTCGGAGGCGAAAAGATTGCTGTAATTAAGATCGTGAAGAACCTTACAGGTCTAGGTCTTAAAGAAGCAAAAGAACTAGTAGAATCTGCACCAAAGGTAATCTTGGAGCAAGTTTCCAAAGAACGTGCCGAAGAGGTAAAGAAAGAACTAGAAGAAGCTGGTGCAAAAGTTACTCTAAAATAAGTAACCAAGCATACTACTTTTTGATGGCGCGCTGCTTTGCAGCGCGCCATTTCATGTAAATTTCCGCTATACTGTACTGTTAAACTGCCTATAGAAATGTCTAGAAAGAGATTACTAAATACAATCTTCACAGTGGTGAGTACTTCTGCGCTAATTATCGCCATAGTAGTAGCACTCATTTATTCACAGGGAAATACTATTACGCCAACTGGTCTAGTTGGTACAGGAACTATTAAGATTAACCTGAGCCCTAGAGGAGATTTTATGGCGTATATAAATGGGGAAAGAAAAACAGTAAGTAGCAGCGACACTATTGATAATATTAACGAAGGAGAATATCTTTTACGCATCACCCAGCCAGAGTATAGTGATTGGGAACAAACAGTAAGTGTAAGAGCAGGTTTAGTAAGTGAAGTTTCAGTACAACTTTTTCCAAAAGAACTAAAATTTGAGCAGCTAAGCAGCACAAATATAAATCAAGTTTTCTTTTCCCCAACTAAGAGATTTGCTTACTATACAGTTACCAACAGTGCAATTGGAAGTAACCAGGGGATTTGGAGACAAACTATTGTTGATAGCAATATCCCCCTTGTATCCGAAGCAGCGACTAAAATTAGTAACCTAACCAATAGTATAAAAAATGCTGCCGAAAATGATAAGCTCACCCTACTCCCTAGCCCTGATGATAATCTATTATTGGTAAACAATGCGACTGCAAATCGATTCTTCCTACTAGAAACGAATAGGTATAACGAACCTAATACATCTACAGAGCTAAAATTCGATTACCCTATAGCTAGTATTGACTGGCTAAACAACAACAGTTTACTCGTTCAGACCCAGAACCTTCTGCTTGACTACAATATAAGCCGTAACACTTCCACTTTAATTGCTCTGGAAAGCGATGCTTCAGACACTACCGTTCCTTATTCTAAAAGTGCTAGTAGTGTTGTGTTCATCAAAAACGGTAACCTTTTTCAATACTTTGAAGGGAGATCTAAAGAAATTGTGCTAGAAAATATTTCTTTACCAGCCAATACTAGTACGGTCTATGCAAGCGAGAACAATGATACTGACTTTATAATCAGAGCAGATCAGACCTTATACTTCCTAGACTCAACGAACAGTTTACTCACTAGCTTAGGTGAACTTGAAGTTGTCAGTATCGCCCCCTCTAATCGAAGAATTATTGCTAGGAATCCTGATAGTGATGAGCTGCTAAGTATTACTGTATTGGTTAGCCTAGCTAGAAATGTAATTGAGGTGCAGAAAAGGCCAATTGATCTAACAAGTCTAGAGAATTCTTCTATTGTTTGGGCTAATAACTCTAATTACATAATTTTCCAGCATTCAACTGATGAAGAAAATAGTCTGCCTACCCTTTCGGGGGCAGATGCTTTCGGTCGCAATAGTATTGAATTAATTACTCTCTCAAATGAAGCGTTAGAAGCTCTTAACACGAGTTTTAGTTTCGCTATCCCAGCTGATAACTCAGGCCTAATAGTAACCTTACCAGATAATTTTGTAACCAGTAATACTGGCAGTGCACGGAATAACCTTTACCGAATTGCATTCTCTGTTACAAATTAAGATTGTTTTGGTCGAGAAGTAAATTATCCCCACTAGGATTCGAACCTAGATCTTGCCCTTAGGAGGGGCATGCTCTATCCACTTGAGCTATAGGGACACCCTCATTTAGCTGAGGGATTTTAGCAAATTTAGAGTAGTTTGGACGAATTACTCAGGACTTGTTAATTCGTCACGAGTAAGTTCCCACTCGGGATCATACAAAATTTTCTCAATGGCTAAGTCATATTTAACCACCTCATCTTCTGTAAACCATACTTTGAGTTCTCTTTCTGCTTCGCTTACATTACCTGAAGCATGAATCATATTTCTGGTAACACGATTAAACTCATCCGCGAAAGAATATGAATCAATAGTATAGTCTGCTCTAATAGTGCCAACGTCAGCCTGTAACGGATTACCTGCTCCTACAATTTGGCGTACATATTGAATGGCATGTGCGCCTTCAATCACCATTGCTACAATAGGCCCGGTTTGTAAGTAACTAAACAACTTTTCTTGGGTCTTCTCTGCCAATTTGATTGGATCATCTTTTACCTCGACGCCTCTTTGCTTATAAGCATCAATAGTACGGTTTCCATTGCCTAACTTTTCTTCTTCTGACCAATAATAATGATCTTTTGCTTGCTGCTCTGTTGGTTTAACCATCTTCATTGCAACTAGCTTAAGACCTTTCTTTTCGAAACGTGTGATGATATCACCTACTAGGCCACGCTGTACGCCATCAGGTTTAACCAACACAAGTGTCCTCTCGTAGTTTTTTGAGTCTCTATGCATGTGTCCCTAAATAAAAAATAGAATGTATGGCGAATTTTACTGCTGATCGCCAATACTCTCAACCGTATTTTCAGTTAACACCTTCCAATTATTATTTTTATTCTGAAAGGATACTCTACCGTCGCTATCAGTCCTCCATATTTTCACCTGAGAAAGCTCTAAAGACCTAATTACATCAGAATGAGGATGACCATAACTATTCATCTCTCCGACGGAAATAACGGCATTCCGAGGCCTTATT
>CAYUPY010000010.1:0-29306 GCA_964446595.1 uncultured Candidatus Saccharibacteria bacterium
ATCGATGTCTTAGCGGCAGCCATTAAGTGGCAAGAAGGCCGCTTCAGTGAACGCCATTCAATAACGCCGGGTATATTTACACCACTCTCAAAATTCTTAGACTTGAGTGGGTTAGTTACGGAAGAAGAACAACCGCTTCCTTACCATCTAACACGACAATTAGCCGAACAAGTGGGGATGGTGATGCCAGCCGAAGTCCTTACTAATGATGCGGCTGAGGCCGTACGGTTTGCCGAGTCAGTGGGCTATCCAGTGGTGGTAAAGGCTACTACCGAACAAATTGTACATAAAACGGATAAAAAAGCTCTTTATTTGAATCTGAATTCAGCTGAGGCTGTTACAGACGCATTACATTCTCTACAAGGTCTTCTATACGACGAGTCACGCATCGAGAACGGTACAGTACTAGTGCAAGAGCAGTTAGAATTTAGTGGTTTGGAGGTGATTATGGGGATAAAACGCAGTAATAGCTTCGGGCCGCTGATGTTATTTGGTGCAGGCGGTATCTATACTGAGGTATTTCAAGACGTGGCAAGTGTGTTAGTACCAGCGAACCACAATGAGTTAGTCGAACTAATAAACAATACGCGCATTTCTCAGATCATACATGGAGCCCGCACCGGCAAGAAACTAGCGATGGAGAAACTGACTGAGATGCTTGGACAATTACAATTGCTTGCAATGACATATCCCAGTATTTCAGCTGTAGATATCAATCCAGTTATCGTAAATGAAGAAAATGCTATTGCAGCGGACGTAAAGATCTTTGTAAAAGAAATAACAACATGCGGCCTATAACACGTTTGTTAGCTAAGCACAGATTTCTGCTGTTAAATCTCACTATTCCAAGTATTGGAGCTCTTGATCCCACGATCTATACCGAACAACAATCACTTACGTAAGGTACAGTATCTGGGAATGGATCCAAAATATTCTTTGATAGCTATGATAGTGCTGCGCAGTTTGTCCATGCGAATTTAGAAGTGGAAGGCACTTGTACAAATAACAAAGAAAACTTTAACAATAGAATTTATCAAACCTTTAATACCAGGATTAATGAACTTGCACTTAAGGAGAACTCGCTATACTTAAGATGCCAAAGTAGAGATAAAAATTTTCCCCAAGAAATGATACTCAAAAACCAGTTTGAGGTTAATGAATTAGCCAATGGCAATGCCTTGGTAACTGCGGTCATACATAACGCACAACTTGGAGAGTAGATTACTACTCTCCAAATTCAATCCCTATTTTTACTGCTGTTTGGTACACAAAGTCCTCTCGCGATACTGCTTTCAATTGGTCAATAGCATCCTTTATTGGAACAAACTTAATTTGATTCTGATAGATGCTAACCATGTGGCCAAATTTACCTTCTTCGATGGCATCAATAGTGGTGGCGCCATAAACTTGAGAAATAATGCGATCTTGCGAATCTGGTGACCCGCCTCGCTGTACATGCCCTAAAACTGTATGGCGCATTTCAAACTCGTCTGGTGCTATTTGATCAATTTGATCCATTATATGCTCACAAACACCGCCCAGCCTGACTACAGTCTGTCCGTCCGAATCAGATAATGTCTGAATGCCCTCATCTTGAGCAGATGCACCTTCTGCTACTACAACCACAGTTTCAATCGAACCATTTGCCTGTCTAGTACGTATAATGTCTACAAGCTTATTATAACTGAAAGGTATTTCTGGAATCAAAATAATGTCTGCTCCTCCAGCAAGTCCTGCGTGTAGTGCAATCCAGCCAGTATGACGCCCCATAGTCTCTACAAATATGACGCGTCCGTGACTGGTGGCGGTGGTATGAATCCGGTCTATAGCACTAGTGGCAATTTCCACCGCCGTACCGAAACCAAACGTCTGGTCAGTCATTTGCAGGTCGTTGTCAATACTTTTTGGAGCACATACAATCTTTACCCCAAGTTCAGCTAGCTGGTAGGCTCCTGAAAGTGTTCCATCACCACCAATTACTATTAATGCTTCGACACCTAATTCCTCCAGATGAGATTTTGCTTCTAGCAAAATCTCATCATCAATTTTATTCATCTCACTTGCACCTTTTTTGGCCGAAAAGCGGCCCTTATTGGCAGTTAAAAGAATTGTGCCGCCAAGGTGGGTAATACCTTTAATGGATTGCTCATCTAAGCTGGTATAATCTTTATCCAGGACTCCCTCCCAGCCTCTATAAAAACCAATAAACTCATGTCCTTTTCTGCTTCCATATTTTACAGCAGACGCAATGACGGCATTCAAACCCTGAGCATCCCCACCGCCGTTTAAAATTCCGATTTTCATATTTATGCAATTGTAACTTGGTCATTTAAGTAAACATCTTGAACAGCACGTAAAATTTCCACTCCGTCATCCATTGGACGCTGGAACGCTTTACGACCCATAATTAAACCGCTTCCACCAGCTCTTTTGTTAATAACGGCTGTTTTTACGGCTTCACGCATGTCGTCAGCACCACTTCCACCACCAGAACTTATCAAAGGGATCTTACCCATGTAAGTATTTGCTAATTGGTAGCGGGTAAGATCGATAGGGTGATCAGAAGCAAGTTCGGTATACATCCTGTCATCTAGTTTTCCGTAACTGGAATCACCTGTATTCATAGCCTTAAATCCTCCGTTAGTTGTTGGCAATTTCTGCTTAATGATGTCAGCTCCAATTGTGACGCCAAGGTGGTTTGCTTGTCCGGATAAATCTGCGGCTGTTTCGTAGTTTATGCCATCTTTTTTAAACCCGCTATTTCGGACATAGCACCACAAAATAGTATACATCCCTAGTTGATGCGCATAAGCAAATGCTTCGGAGACTTCTTGGATTTGGCGCGTCGATTCTTCAGATCCAAAATAAATTGTCGCGCCGATCCCTGTTGCCCCCATGTCATACGCTTGTTCAACTTGCGCGAACATTATCTGATCATGTTTATTAGGATAGCTAAGTAGTTCGTTATGGTTAACTTTTACAATGAAATTAATTTTGTGAGCATATTTACGAGAAACTAGCCCGAGCACTCCCAAAGTAGAAGCCACGCCATTGCAACCTGCCTCAATTGCTAATTTTACAATATTTTCTGGGTCAAAATAGGCAGGATTTGGTGCAAAACTAGCCCCTGCTGAATGTTCAATGCCCTGATCAACCGGTAGAATAGAAAGGTATCCAGTTCCTGCTAGTTGGCCTTGATCATAAAGTCCTTGAAGATTACGTAAAACTCGATTATTTCGATCCGAATCAGCCATAACTTTATCAACCTTATCCGCACTAGGGAAAGAAAAATGATCTTTGGTGAAAGTATGTGACTGATGAGCTAACAAGTAGTCTGCTTCTTCGCCAAGTAAAGTCTGCAATTCTGAGTATGTCATATAAGAAAGTAACAGTTATTCCCTGATATTGTAGACCTCTTAAACATAACTTGCAATCACGCCAAGTTAGCGGAATTTTGCAACGAGATCAGTAACATCGAATTGTTTCACTTCTTCTACTGGCTGAGTGGTCAATCCTTGACGGTTGGCCTGACGATCCATGTAGGTTGAGGCATCAAAGTTTTGGTAGAGCACTCCGGTTGCGATTCGCTCCACTAAGTCACGCGCAATCCAACGCGCTTTACGCATATCGGTCACATCGTAATCGGCAATGGTCCTAACGTCATAGACCTTGTCCATATACCACTCATGTGGAGTAGCTTTGTTATAAGTAGGGCAGGCTTGTAGGATTTCAATAAATGAAAATCCCCTATGTTGAATACCAGACTTAATAATTTCAGTTAGTTGGGTTACGTTTCCAGAGAATCCTCTGGCCACAAAGGTGGGATTTAGAGCAAACACTAACTCCAGCACGTGCAATGTGTCCGCGGTAACTCCGTCAGGAGCAATGCTCATTGGCACATTCTGTGGGGTAGTTGACGATGCCTGGCCTTTAGTAAGGCCATAGTTAGAGTTGTTGTGTAGCAAAAAAGTGATGTTGTAATTATTTCTCACCGAATGAATGAGATGATTAATACCTTCACTTAGGGTAGCTCCGTCGCCGGCGCTGGCGATGACTGTCATATTTTGATTAGCAATCACAGCGCCGGCAGCCAAAGGCAATACTCTTCCATGGAGGCCATGAATGCGGTAACCGTCAATTTTGTCAGCACCATTACCGTTACACCCAATATCAAAACAGAGTAGGGCGTTTTCGGGAGCAATTTCCAATTCTGCTAGCGCTCTTTTCTCTGCTGCTGCTATGCCATAGTTTCCACAATTCGTACACCAGGTATACAGGTTGTCGGAATAATAGTCGCTAAAGTTAACAGTACATGTATTACAAGACATTAGTTTTCAGTAACTTTCAAAATAAAATCAACAGTTTCATCAATAAAAAAAGCTCGACCATCGTATTTCATAAATTGATGTTTAAACTTAATTGGTACATATTGTTTTAATAAATTTCCTAATTGACCCAGATAATTACCTTCCATTAAGTGGAAAGTTGCTCCTCTATCATATAATTTTTGTAAAGTTTCAGTGCAAACTGGGTATAGGTATTCATAGTGCAAGTACATTACGTTAGTAAGCTCCTCGTTAGCCATTACATTAAAAGCATCAACTACCGCATTTTTAGTGCTACCCCAACCAATAATCACATTGTCTGCATCAGGATTTCCAATAATTTCTGGTTCTGGTAATTGTTTGAGCAGAGTATCCTCTTTTCTAATTCTTTTAGCATACATTGCCGCAGATGGTTCAGCTTGCTCAGTCAAAGAGCCATCTCCAATATGCTCATCACTATTAGCAAGATAGGTAACTTTACTTGATCCTGGAATCCATCTGCGAGAAATGCCTGATTCTGTAATTTCAAAACGCATATGTGAGTTAAGTTCATTGTCATTAGGATCATTTATAATACCTCGTTTTATTTCTATCCTTTTTCCTAAGTTACCAACGTTAAACATCGATTCACCTATCTGTTTTTCGGTTAGCAATATCACCACCATTTGGTATTCTTCTGCAATATTTAGCGCGTGCTGGATTTGTTCAAAGCTAGACTGGGCATCGCTCACAGCTATCACACAACGCGCGAACTCACCATGTCCCGAGTAAATAGCAATATTTAAGTCGCCCGCACCTGTCCAAGTAGGTAAGCCAGTTGCAGGTCCCGGACGTTGAGCAATTACGCACACAAAGGGAGTTTCTGTCATGCCGGCTAAAGACACGGATTCGGTCATGAGGTCAAACCCTCCCCCAGAAGTAGCCGTGAGCGCTCTAGTACCAGCAAACATGGCTCCAATCGTCATCTGAGCCGCAGTAATTTCGTCTTCTGCTTGTTTCACAACTATTCCAGTATCATGGTAAAACTTGGAAAGAGTGCCCATAATTGAGGTGGAAGGAGTCATAGGGTATCCAAAATAAGCTCGCACCCCCGCGGCAATAGCACCTAAACCTACTGCTTCGTTACCCTTAATTAAAATACTATCCTTCCAATTTTGATCTTGCTCAAAATCCAGTTCTACCTGATGCAAGCCCGGTAAATGCATAGAGTAACCTGCTTCTACACTCGCTAAGTTGGCAGGCAGAAACTCTTTTTTCTTCCCAAACTTTATCTCAACAATTTCTTTTAACTTGTCGATTGGCTGCTTAATCTTTTGCCACACTAACCCTAGTAAAATCTGATTAGCAAAGATCTTATCTCCACCAATTTCTACGGCCAGTTTAAACACATCAGTAAAGTGGACATCAATATTGTTTTCTTCCAAATACATTTGCTCAGCCTCGCTAAACTTTACCTCGCTTAAAGCATGTAATATAGTACCGTTTTCTTCAACTGTCTGCAGATACTCGTGCAAAGATACCCGACTCATGCAGATTAGTAAATCGCACTTGAGACGAGAAGATTGGACAACTCTGCCAGAAATATCGATCTGAGAAGTAGCAAAGCCGCCTCTAATCAGTGATGGATACTCACGATATTCAAATACTTTATAACCCAGCTCTTTTAGGGCCTTGGCGAGTATTTCTCCCACTGAACTTATACCCTGTCCAGATTCACCGGCGATTTTTGCAACGTAGCGATCGTGTCTATAACCCATTTATGTTAATTCGATTCCAGAATGATTAAGTAGCTCAGAAATGTATGTATGTATCCATGGACGCACAAGCTCTTCCAGCTGATGATAAGGCTCGCCATTGATTCTTAACACATCTCCAATTGACTTGCCTCCTTTAGCTAGAAAAGCTTCTCTAGCAATATCAATTCCTTTGGTGAATAGAATAGGCTCATAGCGGGTATCGCCGAGTCCTACAAATCCTGCATGTTTGCCAGACATGTCTAGGTTGGCGAAATCTTTCAAAACCGGCTCAAAATAGGGATTGATTTCGCCATGTTCCCAAGTAGAGGTGGCAAAGATAAACAGTTGGTGCTTAATAATCTCAGTTGCATCAACTTTCTCTGACCTAAACAACTCTACTTCAAAGTGGTGCCCTTCTAATACTTCCCCAATATACTCACAAGTTGACTCCACGTTTCCGGAGGTAGAAGCATAAATGATTTTCACATCCTTTGGCAGTTGTAGCATCAAATGCAGTATAGTAGAAATTAAGGGAAGAGTGAACAGATCGTAAAATCTTAACGAAGTTTTCCAAAACCCTGTTCGTTTTCTTCGGGCTGCGAGACGTCTCCGGCGGCAAAACTTTCCAAACCTAATCTTGTTTCGGCTGCATTTTCCTGGCTTGCTTGTCTAGTAACCACTCTATCTTTTGCTTTTTCAAATTTGGTCATTTCTCCTTCCAGATGTCCGCGCATCACTTCATCGCGGGCTTTTACCCAATTGGCTATTTCTATAACTGCCTTTCTGATTGCTACCACCGACTCAGTTGTAATATTGTACTTTTCTGGGTCCAATATAATCTCACTAGCTTCCAGATATAGCAAGATGTTGCTAGTTGTTAATACCTTATCTTCTCTGATTATCTTAACGGTTCGCTCGAGTCGACTAACAAAGTCACTAAGCTGTATCTCTGTTGGGTTAAGCATATTACCAAATTTTGCCCAGTAGTCTTCAAACCAGAGTTCATATTTTCTTTTCTCTACTTCGCGGAACAACTTATTTAAGTTATCGTTTTCCATTTCGGTCAGTAGTTCGTTTTTTACATTAACATTGAAACGTTCTGCGTAGGTCTTAAGTGTTAAAAGTGCTTTGCGATAAGCCACCAGTAAATTATTCTCAAGTTCAGTTCGTGAAGGATTATCCATTATAGTTATTAAGTGCTTTTGCTTTACTTCGAGCACTAGTTCAGTCATTCTATGGAAAGCACCTTCGACAGATATCTCGTTATCATCATCAACCGGTACCCACATTTCTGATAGGTCTTCTCCTCTATCTAATCGCTCATTTATCCACCGCCTCACTTCGGCAGCGAATCTTGCAAAGCCACTATTTGGTCTATCTATTTGCTGGCGAGCAACGGCTAAGAAGAGAGGGGTATCGAGTTCTTCAAATTTTTGTACTAACTGCTCAAATTCTTTCTCATTTTTAATCATGTTATATTATATACAGATTTACAGGAGAATAGTGAATTGAGCCCTAAGATTCTTTTGTGAAGTTGTTAGTGCTTATTCTGGGGATCGCTTCTCTGACCATGGGCTCTTTCTCATTTTAGCGCGGGTTTACTTCTACTGGTACCTAGCTGACATTGGGTCAAAGATGAGTGATTTAGGACTCAAACAGCTAAAGAAAGTGGAAGCAGAAATTGGCACAAGACTAGACAATTAAAAACTGCTACACTGGAGCAATTATTACACAGCAATCCATGAAACGCTTGCATACAAGCACTACATTAGTAATAGGGTCAACTATATTTGCTGTAGCCTTGGTGATCTCTGCAGTACTAATTTCCCAAACAAATTTTACCATCAGGCAGTTAGGAGTGACCACAGATGGCAAGACAACTGCTAATACTATTGGCGTTTCTGCGACAGGAGAGGCTTTTTTAAAGCCAGATACATTAACCATATCCGTAGAAGTATCCGAATCTGCACAAGCAACTGAGAAGGCAATTAGTCAAGCTAATACAAAAATAAATGAAATTCGTGATTTAGCTCGCGCCAACGGTGTAGCAGAAAATGATATTGCGACTTCAAGTTTTAATCTTTACCCAGAGTATGATTATCGCCAAAGCGGAAGTGTATTAGTTGGGCAAAGAGCTGCTCAGACCGTAAGTATTAAAATGCGTAATATTGGCGAAAAGGCTGAAAGAGCAGCAACTTTTATTGACCAAATAGCTAAAATTAATAACATTCGCGTAAACGGAATTAATTTCCTAGCTGAAAATGATGATGAGGTAGTCAGTGAGGCTAGAGCAGCCGCAATGAGTGAGGCGAGAAAAAAAGCTGAAGAATTAGCTAGGGAAGCTGGTGTTGGTGTAGTTACGCCTGTTTCCATAACTGAAACTACCAATTCTTACAGCCCTCCAGCCTATTATGGGAGAGGAGAAATAGCAGAGGATAGTGCCGGGAGTCCTAGCACAGAAATTTCTACAGGTGAACTACGAGTTTCTGTAAGCGTCTCTGTCTTGTATGCCATAGAATAGTTAATCTTAAAAGACTATTTGTATTGTAATAATTGCCAAAATTTAAGTTTGGTTATATAATCAGGTATATATGAAATTTACAATTCATACCTCAACTGAAATTTCCCTTTCAATTGCCAACAAAATAATTTCTCACCGCGATAAAAAGGTTCTTTTACTCTTACCTGGTGGGTCTTTTTTAGATCTAATCCCTGAAATATTCGCTACTATTCTTAAATCGGCTGAATCAAATGTAGTTGAATTAAACTTTTTGACAATTACTGTCATAGATGAACGTTATCAGGAGGGTAAAGCTGAGCACCAGGACAGCAACTTTTCGCAAATTAATGCTGTAGCAGAAGCTCACGAACTACGACAAAAAGGTGTTACATTCTATTCTGTATTGAAGGAAGGACTTTCACTTGAAGATACTGCACGCGAGTACGATCAATTTATTACGAATGCAATTCATGGAGAGGGTATGCATAAAATTGGTGTTTTAGGTGTAGGCACAGATTATCACTTAGCAGGAATCATGCCTTTAAAACAAGAATACTATAATAAGTTCAAAAGCAATTATGTATGTGGCTACAGAATAAGTGAGGTCTCCGATTCCGACAACGAGCATGAAGAAAGAGTCACGTTGAACTTTAATGGCATTATGAAATTAGATGATGTTTCGTTATATGCCATTGGCCCTAATAAATATACTATCCTACGCAACTTGGTGGCCGCAAACGCACCAACCATCAAAGAAATATCAGATAAACCTGTTTTGTTCCTTCACGAGCTTAAAAAGGACGTAGAAATCTATACTGATCAAGAGTTATTTGACTAGATAAAGTACAAAGTTTGACCTTTCCGTTTTAGCCAGTGGCGGTGAGTTCTATAATCAGGCATACATTTTTCTACCAAACCCCAGAAGTTAGATGAGTGATCCATATTTACTGTGTGGGCAAGCTCATGGACAATAACGTATTCAGCAACGGCGGCTGGCGCTAGCGCCAGCCGCCAGCTCAAGTTGATATTTTTTTTAGTGGAACAGCTTCCCCAACGAGTGCCTTGATCGCGGATACTTAACTTATTGTAAGGTAGCTTGTGGCGCGCAGATAAGCCGTCTGTCATTTCTAGTAAGTGGCGTCTAGCTGCACGCCGCATCCATTTATTAAGGGTGTCTTTGGCAGCATCACTTTTTTGGATATAAATCACATTGTGAACTTCATCCACCAGAAAGTCATATTCAGGACCAACCTGTAACTGAAACCGCTTGCCAATAAAATCTAGAGTTGTGAGGGACCAAATATCGGGAGCTGCTGGTAACTTACTAAGCGCATTTTTCACCCATTCATGATTACGGCGTAGGATATCAGCATATTGGCGCTCAGATAGTGCGCGGCGAGAGACAATCACTAGCTCGCCTTTTACAATTTTTAGTTTTACACCTTTAACTCGTGGGTGAGTTGTAACTTTATACTGAATAGCTTCTTCCACGCTAGCATTATACACGCAGCAGATTTTTACCAGTCATTTCCGCAGGGATTTCTATTCCTAGTAAGTGCAATAATGTTGGAGCTATGTCTGCGAGAGTGCCGGATTGCAATTGGTCTGAAAGAAGATTATTAGCAATTACTAGACAAGGAACTTCACTATCTGTGTGACCTGTGTGTGGGCGGTTTAGAACCTCGTCAAACATGTGTTCAGCGTTACCGTGATCTGCTGTCACTAGCATACACCCGTTCTGCTTGAGTACTGTGTTGGCGATGCGGCCCAGGCATTCGTCAATCACTTCCATAGAAGCGGTCACTTTTGCCGCATCGCCTTCATGACCAAAATTATCCGCTCCTGAAAAGTTTACTACCGCAAACGCATAGCCTTCTTCCAGTTTTTGAATCAAGACATCGGTAATTAAGCGCTGATTAAGTGCTGGGTCCTCACCGTCAGTAAGCGGTACTTCTAGTTGTAGCTCACCAGGTAAAGGCTTAGGCGATGCCTGATTAAAGAAATATGTAACGTCGGCAAACTTATCAGATTCAGCAATTCTTAATTGCTTCAGCTTAGCATCAGAAACTACCTTGCCCAGGTGCTTCTCAACTTTGACTGTTTGAAAAGCCGATTTAAGATGTAGATCCTGACCATATTCACTCATGCCTATCACGCATAGATTTTGAGGGTGACTTACTCTGGCAAAGGCTCCCAGCAGCGGGTCATTCAAGGCATTCACTAATTGCCCCAGCTCCTCACCATTAAAGTTTAAGAATATGACTGTGTCTGTGTCATTTATTGTCCTGGGTTTATCCTGCTCATTTATGACTATGTAAAAAGGCTCCAGTGTGTAATCGGTTTGTTTGCGTTTGTAAGCTTTATTTAAATGCTGCGGGTAGTTGAAGATGACATGCGCCTCCGCCCTGGTAAGTGCGTTATATGCCGTTTGTGTTAAATCCCAATCTTGATGATTATTTAAGGCGTACATCCCGCCCATCACACTGACAACTCGTCCCATTCTTTTTTCTAGACACATATTATTCACCATCTCTATTTGGCTGCTTATAGACTTCTCTGTAATCCCAATTAGGTGAATATAAAGCCGATCACGATCTGCTTTTTGGCCGACAGCCATTTCTAGTAGTGCATCTAGATGCTCGATATCAGCTAGTGTCTCTCTTTCATCAAATGCCGCGATAATATGCACTGCAGAATGATTTTGGTGGGCATGTAAGAAAGCTTC
This sequence comes from uncultured Candidatus Saccharibacteria bacterium, assembly GCA_964446595.1. GTDB lineage: Bacteria > Patescibacteriota > Dojkabacteria > J137 > JAEUSD01 > CAYUPY01. The sequence continues at coordinate 11,287 of CAYUPY010000010.1, forward strand.
ACTCAACACTGGATTCTCATAAAATATCTCTGTTTGTATTGATTTATCTATTTGAGCCTTAGGCGACATCAACACTTGGCCTGCTCCAATATTACGGTGGCCGATCATGCTATTACTAATTCCTCCAGAGGGAAGACCGGCGTCCGTGCCAGCTGCACTCAGGTATGTGTGAGGGTAAAGAGACCAAAATCTATCTAAATTCGGAGTATGGGCTTGTGAAACGGCATTGTGAATATGAGCCGGGCCAACACCAACCCCATCCATAATTACGAGCACGCCAAGGTTGTAATGGGCAGATTTCATCGAAGAAATATAGCAGATTTGTCCCTAGTTTGCTTGTTTTGTCCTATAATCACCTATGCGTCAATTACAAAAAACAGAAGCCCGAAAATTTTTTAAAAAAAACTTACCCGCGAGAGGTTATGAACTACATCTGTTACTAGAAAACATTCAGTATGCTCGTAACGTAGCTTCTATGTTCCGCACAGCAGATGCTGCCGGAGTTAACAAAATGCATCTTACAGGTATTACTAAATGTCCTCCTTTTGGAAAAGATTTAAAGAAAGCCTCACGTAGCAAAGAGCGTAGTGTTCCTTGGGTTTACCAGCAACATACAGGCAAAGTTCTAAATACCTTAAAAAAGCACGGGTTTACTATTGTAGCTCTCGAAATTACGGATGAGTCCATTCCTATTGATCAATCTTTCCGCTTTACCAATACTAACAATAAAATCTGTGTAGTGGTTGGCAGTGAGGTTTATGGTGTGACTAATAAAACACTAGAGAAGTGTGATGGAGCCTTATATATTCCAATGTATGGTAAGGGGGCCAGTTTAAATGTTGCAGTAAGTGCTGGTGTGGCTTTATTCTCTATGCGGTAAGACAAAGAATCTGATATTCTATAGCGACTTAAATTTCACAAAAACTTTATGAAAAAGACAAAAATTGTCTGTACGATCGGGCCGGCTAGCTGGAACGAAGAAGTATTATCTAAAATGATTGAGGCCGGCATGAATGTGGCGCGGATCAACGGGGCATTTGCGGATGTGCCGGAATTAGAAAGAGTAGAAAAAATTGTGCGAGGCATTTCTCAGGATGTTGCGCTTATGCTAGATATTAAAGGCACTGAGGTTAGACTTAATAAGTTTGGAGAGGCGTTTCGAGTAGAAGTAGGAGATATAGTGGAGATTGGAAACAGCGAAGAACACCGCATTTACCCTCGTACCTACCCCCAGCTGATAGATGACCTACACCAAGGTGATCACGTTTTGTTTGATGATGGCAATGTGGAAGCTGTACTTAAAGAAAAGCGCAATGGAGTGATGCACTTTGAGGTGATCCGTGGGGGTATGTTCAAAGAGGGTAAAAGTATTAACACTCCAGGAATTAAGTTAAGTAATCCTCCGCTGACGGAACGTGACCGTGAGCAAATTGCATACTGCAAGGATGCGAATTGGGAGTTTGTAGCTGCTTCATTTATTCGTAACCAGGCAGATGCCCAACTGGTAAAAGATACCCTCACTGGATCACCGTTGAAACTGATTGCTAAGATTGAAAATGAAGAAGGTGTAAATAACCTAGACGAAATTTTAACTGTAGTTGACGGTGTGATGGTAGCTCGTGGCGATATGGGTGTAGAAATGCCTTTTGAAAAAATCCCATTTGTGCAGAAAGAAATGATTTACAAATGTAATATGGCAGGTAAGCCAGTGATTACTGCCACTCAAATGCTGGAGTCAATGGTAGAACATGATCGTCCGACTAGAGCGGAGATCACAGATGTGGCGAATGCCATAATCGATGGCACCGATGCAATTATGCTTTCTGCCGAAAGCTCTGCTGGTAAGTACCCAATCGAAGCCGTAGCTACGATGACTCGCATTGCTAATGAAGTTGAACAAAACTTTGAGCCTGATATTCCTGAAGAACTAGCTAGCGGAGATGTAGTAGCCGATGCTCTAGCAAAGGCAGCAGCTCAAATCGCGCTTCAATTAGGGGACGAATTAAAAGGAATCGTAACTATCTCACGCACTATCTCCAGACTACTAAGCACATGTGAACTGGAGCAACCAATTATTTCTGTTGTGGAAAACGAGACTAGACGACGTCAGATTTTGTCTTTAACTTATGGAATCCATGATGTGTTAATGCTTGGCGAAGACTACAACGATAGAGATAGCGCCGTAAGTGCAGTAGCTGACATGGTAAGAGGACTAGGAAAATTCCAAACAGGAGATAAAATTCTACTGATTGGATACTCTTTACATGAGCAAGGTGACTTTCCTAAAGTATTTGAGGTATTTGAACTGTAGTTATGTCTGAGAGAATCAAATGTAGCTTTGGCGGCATGTATGGTAACCTACCGAAAACCATACATGCCGCCATTTATGCCTAGATCTTTGGCAAACTGATCAATCTCATCCATGAAAAAAATCACTCTGTTACCCCAGCCTGTGCAACCTGGCTCCCAGCCACAAAAAGTTCTTTCCATAAGTCGAGGATCTTTCATTACATCATTTCCGTATAATTCTGACCAAGCCAAAGTGCGGTAAACTGCATCTATGCTTTTTTCCCAACTGTTAAAGTAAATACGATTAGTTCCTCCACCTCCAAAACCCCAACAGTTATAATAGGTAGCAGAGGTGTGGTATTTACATAGGTCGGTTTCTGCATCAGCAATAGCGGCGACAATCAAGCAGTCACTAGGAGCCTCGTAAAAGCGGCAGCGATCAAAAATTATATTACCTGTACCATACATCGGCGAATTGTGATACTTAAAATACTCATCGAGTACGTATGCTCTTGCATCCTTGCTTTGTGCCTTCGAACCAAAGTTCACAGTATCTTCTGCTAACACTTGAGGGGCTGCTTTAAAACTTACACCGGTGATTTTGTCCTCTATAGGCCTCGCTTGTGCAATCACTTCATCAAAAAAATCTGGCAAGAAGAGGTTTCCTGCAATAATTGCTGCAGCAATCCCAAAAGTAACTAGAGCCAAAACTAGCGCTTTTGCTTGCTTGGTATGTTTTTTGCGCGTTAGCTGATTCTCATAGCGCGAGAATTTAGGCAAAGGCATCTTTTTAATAAAGGCGTATAGATGTTAAATTAGTGCGATGATTTCTATGTATAAGTTAGCAAAAATTTGCAAATTTTGCACTCTAACACTAATAACCTTTGCATTTACAGCATTAGTAGTTACTGCGCCAGTTTCAGCCCAAGGTGGGCTAGAAGGTAACCATACTATCCGGCTTAACCTAGAAAGTGACGGTAAGGCTCAAGTTGTGCATAAAATTGAACTAATAAACAATACGACTAGAGTTATTCAAGCATATGACTTGTCATTGCCGTTTACAAAAGTTAAGGACCTAAAAGTTTTTCGTGGTAGTGAGCGCATAAGCTATCGAGTACTCCCTGGTGGTTTCCAACGCGTCAGTTTAGCCAATAAGCCATTATTTCCGCAACGCAAGGCGACGCTACAGTTTGAATACCAATTAGATAATCAGCTTAGTAATGAAAATGGGTTACTTTCATTCTATCTTCCCAGCTTCCGTCCAGGAGAAAAGCTAGCTGGTTACTCCGCTATAATTCGTTACCCAGCCAATTTCCCAGCCTTATCCTATATTTCTGATCCCACGGCAATTACTGATGAACCCAACAAACTGACTTTTAGTAAAAATACCCATGTTAAGTTAGTATGGGGGACAGAGTGGGGCGTGGCACTAACAGGCGACACCAGTGATGTTGTAATTAATGATACGGCTACCCCAAAGCTTATTAACCTTATTCCTGACCTTCCAGGTCAAGAAGCTATTTACGGTAATTTGACTGCAGAGGAAATTTACTATGAACAGAATGGTAATGTGTGGGCCAATGCCGCTAATCCTTTTGAATTTGATGTAGCTATTACTCGTAACCCCTTACTCAATGATCAAAACACCTCCTTACCATACTATGAATATGTCAACTATCCGATACCTGAAGATATTATGGAAAAAACGCAAGGCACCGGTAGTAAAAGAGAAAAGCTGGAAATTGTATATAACTATCTTGTAAACAATGCTCGCGTAGACTTTGAGCACCTAGAAAGTACAGATCAGCTCTTAAATTTAGAGGAGAGAGTCAGCTTGTTAAGCCAAAATAAATTTAATTCGCTAGAGATTGCATATATCTTTTCGGGATACCTCTCAAATTTAGATATTGAGCATCGTATTGATTACGGTTACTTTTATGGTGTGAACTGGCCAGAATTTAATGAACAGATGCCGCATGTGTGGGTGGAGGTGGACATAGATGGTGAAACTCTGGTGTATGATCCTTTTTTAGATAAAGCAACGGGAATGTCATTTGCTGGAGTAAGCGATGTGGGGCGAGTTCGTTTTGGGATTTGGGATCCTACCCAAACTGCTGACGTACTATTGGGTTTAGCAGGTCCGGGCATAAGACTTAGACCTGAGGTAGCTGATGATGTGGTGATTGCCTCATCATCTGATACCCAACTTGGAGTCCACCCGATAACTTTAGGAATTGAAGCCCCCCAATCTATGAATAGTATTCAGCAATATACTGTTACAGTAAAATTGCAAAATAATACCACTACTATTATTCCGTTAGCTCAAATTTTCTGGGATGACATAGATTTTTCTGATGCCGCTCTAAACCTAGACGACCGCTTAAAAAAGGCCCTGCCGCCTCTTGGAAGCTTGGAACTTGAGTTAAGTGGTGTAGCGCTCAACAAATTATTTAAAGATGGATATGTGGAGCATAGGGTGACAATTGTACCTCGTAAGCTAGCGGGTGAAAGTAATGTTGCTGGAGTGGCTTCAACCGGAGAACTACCTTACTCTGGAATTCAATTGCAACGAGTAAGTGATGGATATCGCATTTTATACGTGATGGATCTTCAGATTTTAGTAGCTGCGTTCTTGTTTATTCTGTTGGCGATTGTAGGGGTAGTTGTGCTGTGGTATCGTTGGGAGACTCGTCAACGTCTGGTAAAGAGTTTTCAATTTGAGTAGATCTAGCTGTAATTGTAGATATTTCTTTATTTAGATTTTGCATTTCTAATGAGGATTTTTCGTAACTAGACATAGCATGCCCTAGATGTGTGCCTAGTTTTCCCATGTTATGTGTGTATCTATCCAGATACTTTTGCATTCTTGCTAGGTTCGTTTGAATTTTCTTCACGGATTCTTCTATTTGCAGCGCTCTCAAACCCTGCAAGACCGTTTGTAAATATGCAAATAGTGTAACAGGAGAAACTAAAATTACTTTCTTGCTGAAAGCATATTCAATAATCGTCATTTCCGCACCAGTATTGCTAGCGATCTCTAGCTGCAGCAGCTCATAGTAAACACCATCGGCTGGCACAAACATAAAGGCAAACTCATACGTACCCTCTTCGGGACGAATATATTTTGCAGTTTCATTTATTCTGTTCTTAAGATCATTCTTAAACTGACGCGCGTAGAGATCTCTTTCCCCTTTAGTTGGAGCTTCAACTAACTTGTTATAGCTTGCTAAACTAAACTTTGCGTCGACTGGGATTACATAATCCTTAGTAAAAATAGCAGCGTCGACCACCTCCCCGTTTTTAAAAGGGTATTGCAACTTGAAGTTTTGCGGAGGCAAAACACTTTCTAGTACCTTTTCCAAAAAATACTCGCCCAGCACACCTCTTTGTTTAGGATTTTTAAGTACTTGTTCAAGCGATTGTAACTGGGAAGCAAAACCAACTATCTGCTTGTTGGTCTCATCTACAGTGGTCAATTTGCGGGTAACCTCTGTAATAATCTGCTGAGTTTGAGAAAACTGCTCCTGAATAGTTTGCTGAGACTGATTGATGCTGGCAAAAAGAGTATTATTTTGATGGGCTAACTTGTCGTTTACAACTGCTAATTGAGTTTGTAAGTCAACAATAGCATTTTCCAGGCGAGGGCTGGTTGGTCTTTGTTGGCGGCTAACAAACCATGTAATAACGATAGCCGCCAACACTACCACTACTAAAATATATGCATCTACTTCCATAGTGACTTTTGCGGTCTCCCGGCCGACTGTCTTACCTTAAGGGTTGACCCAGAAGGCGAAGCAAACAAATCAGCAAGTTCTCGTAAGTAATCCTGTGTAGGGTAATTAAGGAGAATCAAACCTTCTGGGAAAAACTTATACTGGCTGAGTTTCTTAATGAAGCCTATTTGGGGATCTAATTTAAATATAAGCCTAAATGACCTTTGTCCTACGGCTCTTTGCAAGGCGGTCAATACAATATCCATATCCCTTTCTACGATATCTTTACGTCCTGTCATATGTAGCACGAGTTGAGCCAAGTCGATCACTAGGCCGGAAACATCATTAGGTTTTAGATGTTCAATTTCATGCAAAAGAGCTGGTGTGCTTACTTCTGCCCATAACTGTAGTGAATGTGTCTGCCGAATTCCTTCCTTGTTTAGAATTTTCTTAATGCTTACTAATTCTGGTTCAGATCTAAGGTAGGGAATAATAAGTTGGATGTTACGCTTAGACATTTCAGCTCTAGCTTTTTTAACGGCTAACACTTCACTAATAAGAGCTTCTGGTTTTTTAATGAATCTTTCACTACCACTAACATCTGCGTCAAAGAGCTTCTGAGCTGACATTTTAGTATAGTGATCTTCTCTTAGGTTAGAAAAACTATACAGAATAGGTTTAGGCTCCAACACCTTAGCAACTGTAGCAATGTCCGCCGCATAATTATCCACCAAGTCTTTTAACTGGCTCTTATCTTCATACACCGCCTCAGGTAAAAGTTTATAGTTTAGCAACATTTTTGTGGCATCATAGTAAGCACCTGCAAACTCTTGAGCATGATGTAACTCACTAGCATTCAAATCCGACACATCCAAGTAAAGTTTCAAATTTATATCGTAGGCTTCCAAATTCAAGGACTTGTTATAGTTTATGCGTTCGGCAGTAAGTTGTGGGTTTTGTTCTAAAGCTTCGGGCTCAATAAAGTCTAGCTCAAAAGCTAACTCGTGACTTAGTTCTTCAATCTCTTTTGTGAGTTCATCAAAGTCAAGTGTGCCAGGTTTAGTAGGCACTATTTCCCATTGTTTATCGTGTGGATCATGGTCCACCACCCCATCGGAGTGTTTCTGCATCTCAGTTTCTACCTCTGATTGCAAGTCATGGATATCATTTGTGGCAAGTCTAAGTTCATTGATGCGGCGGAGGTGTAGCACGTACAACTTATTACCCTCATAAGCCCACTCAAGCTCCACAACGCTATCCAACAGCTCCGCCGCATGCTTCACAATAAACCCTAAGTCTTGAATTAAGCCATCATCTAGCTTTTGTCTTTTTTGCCATTCTGGTGAAATTTCTACCCTGAATAGTTCATTTTGACTTGTAGCTGCAGCAGAACGGCTCTTACGTAAATACATATAGGGCTGCGTGGTAACGTGCTTTTCTAAGAGTAAGTTCTGATTTGCATCAATTAGATAGATATCAGGTTCTAACACTTCTTTCTCTCCGTATTGCTGATAATCATGTGGCATTCCCATTAAGGCTGTTACCTCTGCCAGGGCAGGTGTGTCGTAATTGGGGTGGTCCGTAGGATAAAAGACCTCTCCAAAAATCTCTGATTGCACTTCCTTTTGCACCATAATAGATATTGAAAGCTCACCATCGTAGCCGGATCGGTATCTTAACAGCAGACTTTCTGGGCTAAATAGTGACGCCCAAATTTGTTTAATGGCGTAGAGTAGGGCGGTGTCGCCTTTTATTCCAGGCTTTGTGTGCTGCTTTACAAAGTTTTCAGGCTCAAGTTGACTATCAATTAGCCAACTGGGCCGCAAGGTAATATGCTTGTCTGTAAAACCGCTGAGGTTCTTGTATGCTTGCAGAATAGGATTTAGTACAGAAGAAGGGTAATTTGATCGCAATAATAATTTCGTAATCTCCTCACTAATTTCTTTTGCATTATTAGGACTACCGTCAAGTCTAATCAAATATCCCCCAACATCGTCAATGATTCCGGACGCTGTCAAAAAATCATCAAAAGCAAATCCTGTAATTACGAACGCGTCGGGTAAAGGTATCTCGTTCTTGCGTAAGTACACGTACTCACTGGCCAGGGTTCCAATCACATCTTGACTGGAGACTAACTGACCATGCAAATGTAAAATGTAGTTACTAGATTTGGTTAACAAAATGGCAGTGAATAATATCTAAATCATTATCATATGTTTTGGCAATTGATGCAAACATATCATTCTTTGCGGTCAAAGCTATTAACGACCGGGATAATTGCTGGCTCACGCTTTAACCTCTCTTTAATAAATTTTTCCAAACGTTGCACAATATTTTCTGCTAAACGATCACTCGTATAATAACGCCGTAATGCCTTGTTGGCTTCTTCTTCAACAATTTGCTGCAATTGCGTTAATAGCTCACCACTTTGTTTAATATAAATAAATCCTTTAGTCATAATTTCTATATCCTGTGCCAAAGAGCGTTCTTCTAGGTTTAGTAATACGTTAACCACCACCACACCTGACGTACCTAGTTGTTTGCGCTCACCTAGCACTGCTGGACCTACATCTCCCACGCCTGTTCCGGAAACTAGTAAGGGGAAAACCTTCGTATTACCTGTAATTTTAAAACCGAACTCACCGTTTCCCTGCACAAAGTCGCCTTTTTTAGCAATGATGATGTTGTCTTTATTTATTCCAACACTTTCTGCAGTACGGCCATGTTCTTGCAAAAAGTATTGATAACCATGCACAGGCATAAAATACTTAGGTCTAATTAAATTCAGCATGATTTTGTGATCTTCTTGATAGCCATGACCTGAAGTAAAGAAGTCTACACTTTCTGATGTCTCTACAATTGCCCCTTTCAGTGCAAGCTTATCAATTAAGGTTTGCACATCTTCATTATTCCCAGGTATAGTTGCTGCGGAGATAACTACCGTATCGCCTTCTTTTATTTCAATATTCCTATAACCCTCATTGCTAGCCATCCGCGACAAGGCAGCGTTATTTTCTCCTTGCGATCCAGTAGTCAATATCATCACATTCTCATCGTTATAGCGGTTAACTTTCTCTAAAGGAATAAATACATCCGGGTTAGCTTCCATGTAGCCGATTTGTTTAGCAATATCGAAGGTCTGCTGCATACCATAACCAGCTACTGCTACTTTACGGTCAAGTTCTTCTGCAATTTTTACCAGCTGATAAAGTCGCCCAACCAGCCCGGAAAATGTAGCAATAATCACTCTACCACGTGTTGCTTCAATCAAAGATTTAAGGTTTTTGGCTACCTCAGACTCAGAAATTGGATGACCTTTGCGCATGGCATTGGTAGAGTCCGATAGCATTAGGTCCACACCGGCAGCACCAATACTTGCCATGCGCGCATAGTCGGCCACTGGCTCGTTAACTGGAGAATTATCAAATTTAAAGTCACCCGTATGTACAACTGTAGCTACTGGTGTCTTAATCACAACCCCGACCGCCTGCGGAATACTGTGATTAACGCGAAAAAAACTTAATTCAAAACTATCGGCTTTTAAGTGAGAATTTTCATTAATGACATGTAATTTTGCTTTTTGATCTAGCCCAAACTCCTCCAATTTTCTACGTACTAGTTCAATAGTAAATTCTGTGCCCCAAATATCTGGGGATTCTAGCCTCTCAATCAAATAAGGAATAGCACCAATGTGGTCTAAATGACCATGAGTTAAAACAATGCCCTCTATTTTGGCTTTGCGATGATTTAGGTAATCAGGGTTAGGAACAACATAGTCCACGCCATACATTTCTTCTTCTGGGAATCCCAAGCCCATATCTACGATTAATATCTGACCTTTAAACTCAAAGACAGTACAGTTAAGACCTATTTCTTCAACTCCACCTAAAGGGATAACGCGCAGCTTATTATTCTCTTCCATAACACATCATACGCAAAATGCGGCAAGCTAGACAAGTAACCATAAAAAAGATCCGCCACCTTTTAATATTTTTAAAGTGGCGGATCCGAAAGAGTAACAATTCACAGCCTCACTTTCGCTGTAAGTTTGTCTCTTAGTTATTGATTCAATTGTAGCCGACGGAACTTGCCTGTCTGGACCACAAGAAGTGCTGAGTACCACTCAGATCACGGGCTTGTAGATACAGGCTGTCCATTAATTCGGCATCAAAAGTAATTGATTGCCCTACGCTTACTTTTCTAGGTAGAGTCTCATTTGTAAGATTTACTTCCCAGAATAGGCGTTTAGCAGGATCTAGCTCTAGATCTACTTCATCTAGATAAGAGTCAATTGCTCGACGGGCTAACAAACTAGTAGATTCTCCAGCTCTCGCGGTGTAAGTGAAATCTCTGTTTAGATTTCCTTCTGGAAGGTCACTATTATCTTGAGAGCTATTGTTGTCTCCATCTCCATCTTGTCCCTCATTTCCTGAGTTATTGTCGGTAGAGGCAGATGTTGTTGCTGAGCTAGTTGTATTGTCAGCATCATCATTGTCTGCATCTTCTGATGTGTTATTGGTAGATGTTTCTGCAGAATCACTTTCGCCATTTGTAGCGGAAGTGCTTGTGCTAGTTTCATCACCGTTTGTTACACCATCTGCATTGTCCTCAGAAAGTGAAGCGATGAAGAAAGCAAATGCTAGTAGGGCAAGGATAATAGCTACTGCAATCCCTGTAGCTACAGCTACGTTACGTGAACGCTCACTGCTACTTGCAGGTTTATCTTTGCTAGTAGTCGCAGTAGTAGTTGCTGCTGCACTTTTTGTTTTAGTGGAACCAGCTTGCTCCTGCTCACTAGCTTTTCCAGCATTGGAATCTTGTTTGCTGGATTGCTTTTTGTTGTTTTTCGCCATAGAGGTCTATGCCTAATCGGCAGTAATAAATAAAGTGAGTAAGGGCAGAATTAGAAGTACTGTTACATAACTTCTTGAATAAAGTATACATGCTTCTGGACTTTTCGCAAATAACTTCACAAGGAAATTGATACGTAAGTTACCTTTATTTTGAAAAGTGACCACAGTCGCATAATCATCTATACTATATCTATGAACAATTACACTATTAGAAACACTATTTTTGGAGCCCTGGTTGTACTTGTTGGTATTGCCTGGCTAATTGCTAACTTAATGGATATACAGATAAATTTAGGAATTCTGTGGCCCCTACTTGTACTGATCCCAGGCGTCATAGTGCTAGTACGCTATATTATTACCGGTGAGAAACGGCAGGCTTGGAGATTTCTGTTAGTTGGGTCTTTCCTTACGGTATTAGGATTAGCCTTATTGGGGAATGCTGCACTTTATTATTATGCAGGAATAAAAAACATATGGTTTATGACTTTGTTTATTTATCCTGCTATAGGAGCCTTTTCACTCTGGATAAGCTGGGCGGCCTCCGGGAGAAAAATCACCTTGTTAATTGCAGCGGTAATTTTGACGGCTGTGGCAGTGCTGATAACCTGCTTTATGATTATTACTTCTGTATTTAATGAAATTTTAGGGCCAGAAAACATCGAACTCTTAAATGGAGTTTTCTGGCCATTGTTGTCCATGGGTATAGGTCTTACAATAATAGTATGGCCCTTTATTGTCAGATTAATGCGTGAATCTCGTAATGAACGCGAGAAGCCAGCCTCCCAAACCGAGCTAGATTCAGAAGAAACTCATGCTAAAATATCAGAACATGATGACAACGCTTAAAGACATTTCAAAATCCTTTCTGATTGCCTTAGTTGTAATAGGTGCGGTTTTCTTTTTCTTTAGTGTGGTGTGGCCAATATTATTAGTGTTTTTCATATTGGCGGCAACTCTAGGATTAGTTTATTGGGTCTATAGCTTAGTAAGTCAAGGCAAAGATAGTGCCAAGGAATCCTCTCAAAATAATACGGTGGATTTCCCCTCCGACTGGGAAATAACTGGAGTAGAAGAGGCAGAAATTCTAGATTAAACGTGCTATAATAACCTGCTTTGGCCGGAGTGGCGGAATTGGTATACGCAGCGGACTTAAAATCCGTGGCCGTCATAGGCTTGAGGGTTCGAGTCCCTCCTCCGGTATTTATTAAAGTTAGATAGCAACTTCTTGCCTCTTTACACCTCATTATTTTCCCTCTATTTTAAGATGTATGAAGTTCTCTGCTTTCACAGCCTTAGAAATTGCACTCTTGGTAGTGGCATTGGCCATATTGTCTGTGGTGGGTTTGGTAGCTACGAATCCTGCGCAGAGAATACAACAAAGTAGCACAGCAGCCGAAATCACTGAAGTTAAAGCTATCGCAAAGGCTTTTGCTATATACACCACAGAACACAATGGTGCATTCCCCTTACTATACGGTACAACCGAGGTAGGATATCTAGACTATTGGGTATATGACCTGATTATAAATGATTACGGACAGTGTATTGGTTACGAGGTAGGTGACTTCCCACTAATATCAGATTACTATCCAGATGAAGATTTTACTAATACAACTGGTCAGCCTTATTATGCTTTTGGTGTAAATAACTACGGTACTTTTGTTTGTACTACGCTACCAGACGGTAGTTTTTACTACGTATTAGAGTAAAGAAAAAACTGCCTACTACTTGATTTTAATAAGATATAGGTTAGTATATAAAACGTGGGTTCCGAAGAAATTCTAAAATTAATTCGGGGCGGTGAAAACCAAGAAGTTGAATTTAAGGAGAAATTCCCACTACAAGCCACAATTAGCAAGGTGATTTGTAGTTTTGCCAATACTTTTGGAGGGACATTAATTATTGGAGTTTCAGATGATGGTGAAATCACCGGCCTAGACAAAAACGAACTGGATTTTCTTCAGCGTCGAATCAGCGAAGCACATAAAGCAATCTCTCCCATCCCTCTATTATCAATTTTCACCCACCTTATAGACAATAAGATAATACTTTCCGTACAGGTAAAAAAGGCACATGATCAGATCTATCATACTTTCCAAGGTGCTATCTACGTACGGGTGGGGAGTACAACGCAGAGATTAGATGGAGCGACCCAACTAGACTATCTACGGCAAAAGCAAATCCTATCCTTTGATGAAACTTTTAACGATGAAGCAACGATTGATGATATTGATGACGAAAAAATTCGTGCTTATCTCCAGCACCGCGGGCGAGAAGACTTTCTAGAAACTCACTCTATGGAGGTATTCCTGGTGACTAATAAGCTAGCGGATAGGACTCCAGCGGGGTTAAGACTAAAGAATCCGGCTTTAATCTTGTTTGGCAAGGATCCAATTTATTTCTATCCGCAAATAGAGGTAAAGCTAGTTCAATTTGCAGGAAATGAACCAGTGGAGATTATTGACTATCGGCTTGTACAGGAAGATTTGATTAGGGCGATTGCTGAGACAATCAACTTTGTAAAGCAGAAGCTCAGCAAGAAGGTAGAGATAGGAGATGATGGCCGTAGAGATGAGATTTATGAGTATCCTTTGAGCGTAATTCGCGAGTCAGTAATCAACGCCTTTACCCATCGTGACTACTTTAGCAAAAACTCGATTCAGATTAATCTATTTGCCAATAAACTGGAAATTATTAGCCCTGGTTCCCTGCCTACCGAACTTACACGTGAACTGTTTGGTACTGTGTCAGTACAGCGCAATCCGAGTACCTATCGTTTCTTGCGAGATTTAGGATACGTAGAAGGTTTAGGAACCGGTGTACCAAGAATTAAAAGCGAAATGTCTAGGGCAGGGCTGCCGGAACCGCAATTTGAGTTCACAGATAATTTTGTGAGGGTAACTCTATTTAATAAAAACATGTCTGACAGTCCAGAGGAGAGTATTACCGGAAAAGATCTACTGAGCCGACTGAACAATAGACAAATGAGGGCTCTAGAATATCTGGAAAAACATGAGAAACTTAAAGCTAAGGATTATGCTGAGTTGAATGAGGTCTCATATGCCACTGCAGTAAACGAAATTAACAGTATGATTGACCTGGGCTTTGTAGAGAAAGTAGGTGCTTATCGTGGTGCTTACTACATTCTTACTAAGTAGTTGTATTAATCACTAACCATACGAAACTCCCACACCAGAGGCAAATACACCCCACTAATATACAAGTGAAAGCTATTGCTAAAGTAGTTAGTGCGGTTTTGTTACTTTCTTTGATTGTTGGTTCCATCTGTTATAGTGTAAAATCATTTAGCTTAAATTGCTAGGGTGTAGTAGCCAAGTGGTAAGGCCGGGGTCTGCAAAACCCCTATTCGCGGGTTCGATTCCCGCCTACACCTCCATTTAAAAATCCATTATAGTGACTTATGGAAAATCCAGACCAGCCTAATTTGTTTGATTGGGGAAAAATAAAGGCAGGAGTCACAGATCCTCAGAAAATAAGACAACTAATACTAACCATCTTACCATATGTGGTTATATACGTTGTATTCTTAGTGCTGGCAAATCAGCTGAATATTACCCGCGAAGCGGTACAAAATTACTTTGCTGGCTTCGGAGGTTTGTTGGTGCCAGTTTTTATTGGAGTACAATTACTCGCTTCTTTAACACCTCTCCCTGATTTGCCCTTTTTAGCTGCTGGAATACTTTTCTTTCGTCCGTGGGCTTCATTTGCGTTGATTTTAGTGGGAATGTGGCTGGGGACTATGATTAACTTTTTAATTGCTCGCAGATTGGGTCGCAAGTTTATTCAGGGGCATTATCCTGAGACTAGTGGCTGGGTAGACCGGTTTGCGGGACGTTATGGGGTAGTTACTGTAATTGTAGCTCGCAACTTTACGTTTGTTACATTTGATTTGGTGGCCTATGCGGCTGGCATTTCCAGCATTCCAATGGTGCGTTTTAGCCTGGCATCAGCTGTTGGTCTAATTCCAATAGCTCTGAATGCTACTTTGATGGGACTTGCGGTCACAGCAACTTTGGAGGAAAACGGCCTGACATATGCAAATGTGGCTCGGGGGATATTAATTTTTGCTTTTACATCTAGCTTGTCTCTAGCATTTGCTTTTTTGGCTCACCGCCTTAACAAAGTTATAGAAAACAGGAATGTAGGCAAACCTTAAATGATGCTGTATACTCAAAAAAGTTAGTTTAACCGTTAATTTTAATAGATGCTTTTTGATGATTTAAACGAAGTAAAAATTTTGGGTAATGCCACCCAAGA
Source organism: uncultured Candidatus Saccharibacteria bacterium (assembly GCA_964446595.1). Classification (GTDB taxonomy): domain Bacteria; phylum Patescibacteriota; class Dojkabacteria; order J137; family JAEUSD01; genus CAYUPY01. The sequence goes on from CAYUPY010000010.1 coordinate 26,420, forward strand.
CCCTGACCTTAGATTTACTCCATCTGGTAGTGCCGTAATGAATTTTGCTGTAGCAACCAATCGTAGTTACAAACAAGGAGAAGAATGGAAAGAAGAGGTGACTTATCATAATATTGTTGTATGGGGAAATTTGGCACAACAATTATCTACCCGCTTACGTAAAGGTACTCGCGTGCTCATTAGTGGCCGTATCCAAACTAGAAGCTGGGAAAGTGATGGACGCAAGAACTATAAAACTGAAATTGTAGCCGACAATGTTATTCTAATAGATCGCTACAATCAGGGAGATGGAGCGTCTAGCGACAATACAAGCAATAGCAGTAGTAGTTCAGCAAGCAATAATAAGCCAAGAAATATTGACCCTAAGCAAGACTTAGGCATGCAGACGGCAGACAAGTTGGGAAGTGATATTGCTTCCACTACCATAGACCCTGATGATCTACCTTTCTAAGCCGCAAAAGTGGTTGAGTTATATTTCTATTGCTTGGTTTATCCTGGTTGTAATAAACCTTGGGTTTAATAGTTATTGGTGGCCTTGGGAGCTTCTAAGCGCTATTCCCACCTTTTTCTGGGGGATTATTGGCCTAATTATGCTCGGCGTATCAATACTCACTCGGAACCTTAAAGTTATCCTGCCAATGTTGGTGGCTGGTGTACTAGTCATGCCATTTGTAGATTTCTCGTTGCCCACCAAAGATAAGTTTTTCCCTACCGCAAGCGCTAGCCTTGCTAATAGTTCCACCCAGATTAAGGTTTTTAATTTCAATACTCTTACTTGGCATAGCGGAGATGAACAAGAGTTTATAGATTTTCTAAGAGCACAAGACAGTGATATTTATCATTTGCAAGAGGCTTTTGATCAGCAACTAAATTTAATTGACGCGGTCTCTTACTTGAAACCACATTTCCCTGATTACGAAATACTCCAAGCTGGTGACACGGTTACCATGAGTAGGCTAAAGGTGGTAGGTCAAGCGCAAAGCGAGATGTACCATTTGTGGCAGGGTTACCTACGCACGGATGTCGAAGTAGATGGTCAAATATATTCCTTTTATAATATACATCTACCCGTACCAATCAGACCTGACAAAATTACAGGCTGGCAGCAGTTCGCAGAAGCGACTCAAGGGTTGTTTGTGGCGCGCAATGACCATATGCGCGAGCTAAAAACTGACATTGCGCGCCAGCAATCACAAAATATCCCAGTAGTGCTTACAGGGGATTTTAACTCCACCAGCTTTCATCAATTCATGCACGACCTAGAAACAAATTATATGCTTACAGACGCCCATTCGTACGGATACGTCGGTTATCCTATCACCTTTGAGTTTTATGGGTTGAGGTTATGGCGGCTGGATTGGGCTTTGGTAGATAGTTCATTAACAGTAAATAAATATGCAGAAATTACCAAAAGAGATTTTTCTGATCACGATGCAATCTTACTAACCCTTCAACTAAACTAATTATCTTTGCACAATTTCTAGGCTTAACTTATAGCGCTTTAATCTATCACTAAATCTATACCATATAGCAATGAGGAAAGCATTTCCGGCCATAAGTAATGCCAGGGGAAGCGCAATAGGGGAGTTATCGTGTTCTCCAGGTACACAGAGGTAAGCTAGAAGTTCATCAGATACTGCTAGTTCGTCATATGGTTGAGTAATTGCTACCGCAACCATAGTAGTGCTAATCATAGTAAGAAAAAGCAAAACCCCGACTAAATAATTTGCCCCAGTTAACTTTTCCCTTAAAATTACTCTGGTAATAAATGCTACACCTAATAACGTGCCTACGAACCCTGCTGCCAATACTTCAGAAGAGGTTATCTGCACTAACTGCGAGCTTAAATAAAGGCCAGCCAGAATAATTAGCCAGCTTGAAATTTTTTCAAACCACTGAAAAACCTTTCCGGACCTTCTCTGCACAAATCTAAGCAAACCGTTTCCACCGATTACAAAAACTATCACTGGCGTCAGCATTCCCAATGCGAACAGAAAAAACTGAAAGGCAGTGCTAGCTTGCTGGGCTGCTGTTACGCTAGACGCATTCGTAAATAGCAGGGCACTGAAGAACAACACACACGGAGAAAAACTTAACAACCAAGGCAAAAATGCACCTAACAAAAAAGGATTACTGAACTTGCTTACAGTTTGCAGGTTTAACCTTTGCAAAACTTGTAACATCCCTATAAAAACTATCACTGTACCTAATAACAGTCGCAGCACATTAGCAAAGCTACTTAAAATGATTTGCTGTAGTACCAGACCAGCTAAAGTGAAACTTAATAGGAAACCAGCTGCCGCCATGGCTAGGCCAACATAGTTGCGTTTTGCGTTCACTTCTTTATTCCACAAACCGAACCTATAAAGGAATATTGGAAAAATGGCGATTGTGCAAGGAGTTACTGAACTAATCACACCTATCCAAAATGGATGGTTAATTCCTGCAATAATGTCGGCTACAAAGCCAAATATTTCCATAGAATTATTCTAACAGATATCTGAATACACGTTCAGATGTTAACCAAATAAACTTCCTGCTAAGTAAGCAGCTCCTGCGGCAACAGCTCCCACAATAACTACTTCCCCAACGGATCGAAAGAAACTCTCTTTTGTAACCTGCCAACGCAGTACACCTAAGGAAACCAAAGCTAATAATGTTCCAGCCAACGATACCCCAAAGACAAACTCGGCGCTTGCACTGCTAAAAAGAGAATAGGGCAAGATAGGGATAGATCCAAAGGTCACGAAAGAAAAGAAAGTAGCTAGCCCTGTATAGAGAGGGTTAGTACTTGTCTCATTGGAAACCTTTAGTTCATGATGCATCATCCATACTACCCAGTAATCTTCGTTCCTACTGTAAATATCCACCAAGGATTGTGCATCAA
>CAYUPY010000011.1:0-28961 GCA_964446595.1 uncultured Candidatus Saccharibacteria bacterium
AGTTAGAATTAATGTACCTGGCACAGAATGGTCGAATACTACAAGTTTTATAATCCCTAAGCCACCACTAACCCCTACAGCACTGACTCCGAAAAATAACCAGCAGGTTAGCTGGGGAGAATATGTTGAGTTAACATGGGCTGACAAACCAAGTAGTGTAGCTGATGAGTATCATGTGCAGATAGCTACGGATGCTGAGTTTACCAATGTGATTCGAGACCAAGAAATATCTGAGGTAGAGCCTTTAAACAAGCGCACTTATCGTGTAGTAGGATTGGATCAGGGCATAACCTACTACTGGAAAGTACGGGCGCAATCACCACGTGGGCTGACAAGTGAGTGGTCAAATACTCTCTCATTTAGACTAGGGCAACAAATACTGACTCCCACGCCAATATCCCCGCCAAATGACTCCACTCATGATCCAGCCAATGATTTATTGCTCAGCTGGCAAGTTAACAAGACAACTAGTGCTACCCACTATCTAGTAGAAATCTCAAATTCCCCTGAGTTTAGCTCAGAATCTACAATCTATTCAGAGATTGAACAACAGATGACGATCGATCAGGTTGCTTTTGAGCACCTTGTTGATCAACAGTTCAGCCCTGGACAATACTTCTGGAGAGTCAGAGGCGAAAGGAAGCCTACATCAGTACCTGGTGTGTATAGTAGCTGGTCAGTGGTGCAAAAATTTACCATTTAATCGTGTTATTATACTTTATGAATAATACTACTAGGGAACAAGCGTATTCTTTCCTAACTGAATACGTTCAAGATGAATACCAATTACTGCACGCTGAAATGGTCGAAGCGGCTATGCTTTCTGTTGCAACTCACCTTAGGCTAAGCCAAGAACAGCAAGAAAAATTTGCTCTTACTGGACTTATACACGACTGGGACTACGAAAAATGGCCAGACGAACACCCTGGACACTACGACTTATTACAAACGAAACTGGCATTTGTAGATGAAGAGGTGATAAACGCAATTAAAGGTCATGTCGACCTGAACTTTCCACGCGAAACAAAATTAGCCCAGGCCTTACTAGCATGTGATGAATTTAGTGGCCTATTATACGCTTATATGAAAATGGTGGGCAGCTATGCTGAAATGAAAACAAAGTCGATTCACAAAAAAGTCCATAAAGATCTAAAATTCGCCGCAAAAGTAAATCGCGAAGATGTAAAGACTGGTATAGCAGAACTTGGTATTCCAGAAGAGGAATTCTATCAACTTCTGCGAGATACATTTGCCGCTAAATATGACGCGGTTTAACTTTCAGTTAACCCTAAACTCATACAATAAAGTACTTTAATTTTTAGTACTCACGTATGAGTTATCACCAAGTAGTGCTAGTGGGCAGAGCCACCAGTAATTCCAAATTTGTCGAAGCTGACGGCAAAAAAAAGTTTGCGGCTTTTTCCGTTGCTGTAAACGACTTTAACACCAAAAGCCGCAAAGCAGACACCACCTTCTACGAATGCTTGCTTTTTGGCAAAAAACAAATGGAAGCAGCTGAAAAGCATGTTAAAAAAGGTGAATTGCTAACGGTAGTTGGTCGCCCCAATATATCTGCATATATCTCTAAGTCCAAGCAACCAAAGGCGAGCGTAAAAGTACTAGTTAATGACTGGTATGTAACTAACAATTCACCTAAATCTACTGATTCAGCGTCGTAATAGTGTCTAGCATGTCAGCATATTCATCTAGCCTGTGAGTGTAGTCCTCTACACTAATTACGCCATCACGATAGGTAAGTACTTTGTCGCGGTCAAGCTTAACAGTCACGCTGGTAACTTGACCGCGATGCTGAATATTAATCGTATGCTGCTCATTTTGCTTACCTGGATGCTTTTGTAAAAGCATTCGGTAACCGTTGTCAGTTTTGTAGTTAATCGTATCGGGGAGCTGATAGCTAACATTTAAAAAGTGTTCTGTTGGTGGATCAGCCTCAGTATTACGGCGATAATCATACCAAATCACATTGTCTATCACCTGCTTTTCCATCACGTCACTAAAATAAGTCTGGGGTTGGTAAATGTAACGAGATTTTTCGTAACCATCGGAAAATTTATACTTCGTGTCCTGTGGGGTTAAGAACCTAACCCAAGCTCGGTAATTATATCGTGGAAGGTCTGTCAAAATATGACGATGCTTATTAATATCAAACACAGTGCTGTTAGTCCAGTGTACCTGTACATCTTTACTTACTACACCATCATCACCAATAATAACGTTCTGCTCAACCGTATTTCTTATAAAGAAATTTGATTTTAGACCACACACTTGCGCTTCAGATAATTGGAAGTAGTCACCATCAAAGTTCTTTTCCACCCTACCGCTAAGTCCTAATTCATCAAAATAAGCTTGCATCTCTGTATCTTTGGAAGAGAGTGCTACATTACGAGCCTGAATTGTGTGAATCATTTTCTTGAAAATTTCCGGAAATTTCTTAGCATCTAAATCATTGACCTTTTGCTGAGCCACTGTGGCTACCTCTCCAATAAAGCTTTTTCTTGTTGAAGGATCAAATACCGCGGATGAAGTCTCTGAGAATATTTCTTTAGCTAAATTATCAGAAGTCAGCTTAATTTCATTCCCTTCGTCATCTTTAATTATCAAAGGTTCAATGAAAGAAACTAAGTCACTAGCAAAAAAAGTGTTGAAAATTACTACATGATCATATTCTGGATATTTGTCAGGGAATACTCTTCTGGCGGCGTCATAATAGGCACTAAACATCTCCATTGTTTTATGCAAATCAGGGTATATACCCGCATCTTGAGGGCGCAAAGAGACTGCGCCACACCCACGAATCATTAAGACTTGTTGACCATAAATATTTATATAGTTCCTTACAGGGTCTTGATAATAAGCACCAGCAGCAGAAGCATCAAAAAACAGATCCCAAGTATCGGTAATTTTAATGTTATCTTTTAGCTCTCCATTCTCTACAGTAACTACTCCGAAAGCAGATAAAATTCCGCCTGAACTTCTCATTTCTTTTTCATTCTGCAGGATTACTAGATACTTACTTGACCCACCAGCACCAAGGAGGTCTGGCAAAGCCGACATTGTCTCTTTTAGTTGACTGGAGAGACTAGGATAGTCCTCAGTTAGTTTTTGTACGGACGTTAGCACTGCAGCATAATCATTACCACCTACGCTGGGTACATAAGCAGGATCTAGCTCATTAAATTCCGCCATTATTTCCAAAATATCTGGTTCAAGCTCTTCATAAAGCTTTACTAATCTGGGCAGCTCTTTTACAACATCGCTTAAACTATTCTCCTCAGCCTTGGCTGTATCAGTTTTAGAATCAGCAGCCATGGCATCTTTAGCATCTGTGCTAGCAACAGCTTCGCTTGCTACATCCACCTGATACCCCATCGATTCCAGCACTACTTTTAAATCAGGAAGGGATTTCTCTAGAAAGTTGCCACTCTTTTCTGACAATGAGCGCACTACCTGCAAGTTCTTATAATATCCTTGCGTAAATTCTAGCTCATCTAGAAATTGATACCTATCAATCTCCGAATTAATGTTTTTAAGTTCGGTTTGAATACTATTAAAGTAACCATCAATACCACTCAAATTCTTACTCTGAAAGTCACCTGCTAGAGCAGTAAAGTTAGCGTTAATTGTACGTGCTGAGTTTAAGACTCTTTGCGCAGGTATCATGAACACATAGAAAAATACTCCCAAGCCCACTAGAAAGATAGCGGTAAGTGTAAGGGGAATAATCATCCATTTCTTGCGATAGCTGCGGTGATTCTTCTCAGCTTTCAGTTTCAGTTTCTTCTTTTGCACGCGCCTGCTAGTTTTCTCTTTACTTGCAGGGATTTTCAGCTTGTTGGTAACGTAAATAGGTTTTGACATTTCGGTGACAGTATATCAGTTGAAAATTATAACGAATAGCCATTAAAAAATGCCAGTTTTAATTGACAAAATCTACAAGTTGACCTATTTTAGGGAGATATTCAAATATAAAACTATGGCAAAAAGCAAAACTTCACAATTAAATGACGATTTGACTGACGACCAAGATACAACTGTAGAAGTAGATGAAGATAGTAGCTCAGTTAACTACAGTATTGGTAACCTAGACGAAATCGACGTTGGTAATATAAGTGAATACGAAGAAATCGACGAGGATGAAGAAGATGATTCCAGTACTACAAGAAGTACTTCTAGTCGACTTGTAGATCCTTATGCTCCTAGTGATGGTAGTGGCGAAATGGACGAATTTTTGGCGAACGTCAACGATGACGAAGATTGGCCACAAGATTACGAGTAAATGCTATCATCTCAGGGAAAACTCGTTAATTTTTAATTGTTTGTATGGACATCCAAGACAAGTATGAATTTTCTGTTGAAAAGCAGGAAAACAATGTAATTAGTGTAAAGGTAAAAGCTAACGCTGACCTATTTGCAGAATTTAAAGACAAAGCTTTCGACAAACTGGCTAAAACAGTCAAAATTGCTGGTTTTAGACCTGGTAAAGCTCCAAAGGCAAAGATTGAAGCTAAGATCGGTAACGACATCTACTCCGAAACTATACGGCAATTACTTCCTGAGGTCGCAGCTAGCATTGTAGAAAGTGAGAACTTTAACCCTGTTACCCAACTTGAGTACGATATTCAAAAATTTACTGAAGCTGAAGGTGTAGAATTTAGTTTTAGTTTTGCTAACTATCCAGAGGTAAAACTTCCCAAACTAGAATCTTTAAGTGTAGAAGTAGATATGAGTGAAGAAGTAACAGAGAAGGAAATTACCGATGTAATGCAGAATTTGTACCAAAGTGAACAACGAGAAAACAAACAACAAGACCTAGAGGAAGAAGAGTCTGAAAAACAAGAAAAAGAAGAGAAATTCGACCCTTCTATGATCACAGATGAAATGGTAACTAAGTGGGACATTGATGGAGCGAAAACAGTAGATGAGCTAAAAAAGGCCATTGAACAAAAATTAAAAGAAGTAAAGCATCAACAGAATCATCGTAAGCTAGAGGAGTCTGTGATTGAAGCAGTGGTCGAGGCTGCTGAGTTTGAAATTCCTGATGCACTACTAGAACAACAATCTCAACAGATATTAAACCAATACTTGGCTCGCATTGAAGAACTGGATATTGATAAAGATACTTTCTTAGCTGCACAAGGATTAGATATGTCTAAGCTGGAAGAACAGAAGAAAGAAGAAGCCCGCAAACAAATTTCAGTCGACTTGGTGCTAAATGAAGTTGCTAAGCAAGCTGACGTAATACCTACAACTGAGGATATTGAGGCTCAAATTGCTGGCGTTCAAGACGAAAAAACCCGTGAACAGCTAGATAGCTTTAATGGCAGACGCTATATCCTAAGTACTTTACTGCAAGCTAACGCAATTGAGCATTTAGAGAAAGTAGTAAAGGTAAAAGCACCAAAAAAGACCGAGAAAAAGAGTACCTCCAAGCCTAAGAAAAAATAGCTAATAAAATAGCGTGATTACTCGGATCTCACTGACCAACTACCGCAACTTAAATATGGATGTGGAACTGGGCGTTAGGGGCAACGTTATCGTTGCCCCTAACGGGTCAGGAAAGAGCAATTTCCTAGAAAGCATTTACCTACTTTATTCTGGTCGCAGTTTCCGCCCACTTGCTAGCTTTAGCCAAATGATTGGGCCAGACCATGATTTTGGTAAAGCTATTGTCAATAGCGAAGGTGCTGAGCTTAGCGCTGTAATTACTAAATCTGAGTCTAGTAGTGGAGTAAAAAAGCAGTATTTGTTTAACGGCAAGCGCACCACTTTGACTAAGTTGAGTGCGCGCTTGCCAGTTATTTTATTCGCTCCACATGCTGTTGACTTAGTCGCTGGGGACCCAAGCCTGCGACGCAAAGACCTAGATGACTTTCTCGGGGGCATTTATAGCGAGTATCGCCGAGAGCTAAAACGCTATCAAAAATTACTTAAGAATCGTAATGCCCTGTTAAGACACCTGCGCGAATTCCGAAATGATCAAGAATCAGCTGGCACTTTAGGCTATTGGACTGCGGAGTTAGTATCTTCTGCAGAAAAGCTTGTGGGGTTTAGACTCAATTTTCTGGAAAAGGTGGAAAGTTTTATTGCTAAAGCAAGTGAAGATATCTATCACTATCAGAAGAATAAGCTGCAGGTTAAATATGTCAGTAAACATCCTAGTAATAGCCCCACAGGTTATGTGGAGCACTTACAAGAAAAATTTAGTGAACGTCAACAACTCGAAATAGAGTCTGCGCAAACGCTTTATGGTCCACATAAAGATGATTATCAGATTCTTTTTAATAGCGAAGATCTTCGCTACCTTGGCTCACGTGGCCAACAAAGATTGGCAGTATTTACCTGGAAATATGCTCAGCATACCTTTTCTACAAATGAGTTAGGCATCAAACCTATATTCTTAGTAGATGACTTAATGTCTGAACTCGACCAGCAACATCAGAATCAATTGGCTAGTTTTATGTTAGAAAAGTTGGATAGTCAGTTTATTCTCACCTCAGCTACTGAAAAAGACGTGCCAGAAAAAATGCGCTCAACTAGCAATAACATTAAGTTTGATTAGGCTATATCGAACGGTAGCCTAAGAAATAGATTTCTCCTCGTCTGTGCTAGCCTTTTCAACTAGCTGTAGAAAATCATTCAAGCTTCGCACCCCTTGTAGACTTGAATATACCTCTAGCGCCTCATCTTTGTGTACAGATGGTTTACCTGCAAACTTAGCAAATTCTGGCCCTACTATATCTGAATTATTACTCTCGAAGCGTTGGATAGTCATAGGGCCATTTGGGGAAAGCCTAATAACCTGTACAAGTCCACAACTACTACAACTAAGCTGAAAAATAATTTCACCTTGCTTCATATTCACCACGCTTAAGTCATGATTGCCATGGGCATGTCCACAATTGGAACAAAACTTAGGCGACAGCATGGGATGCATCTTTAAATAATTTATAAGTTTGTCGAGATTGATGTCCATAATTTTAGGCAGTAAAGGCTATCACTCTAATAATAACACTGCTAATTTTCATATTGCAAGCATAATTGCCACTTTTTTTCTACCAAAAACAGCTATAATCCTACAGCCGAATTGAGCTGTAATTATGAATATACTAAAACACTATGAACACCAACCAATAATAGGCCTGGCCCCTATGGATGGGGTCAGTGACGCCCCGTACCGACTTATTCAAAAAAAGTACGGGGGTCCTGATTTTGTGATGACGGAATTCACGAATGTCATTGGCCTTAGTAGGGGCATTGAAAGATTGTTTGAAGATCAGCTATATTTTGAAGAAGAAAGACCGATTATTGCCCAAATTTATGGAGCTAGTCCAGAGGACTTTTATCATGCATCCAAAATTATTGCTGCTTTAGGGTTCGATGGCATAGATATTAATATGGGATGCCCTGCTAAAAATGTGGCTTCATCTGGAGCAGGTGCGGCACTAATCCAAACACCTGAATTAGCATTGGAAATAGTACGCCAAACTCAAAAAGGAGTTAAAGACTACTTTGAAAGTCACCAGCTAACCGGTGAATGGTCCCATAAGTTACAGAAAATGGTAGAAGCAGCCAACACAGCACGCCGTCTGAATGCTGAAAAATCAGGCATCGATTTAGAAATGGCAGAGTCACCTGAAGAGAGAGCTGCTAACTTCACAGTTTCAGTAAAAACTCGAATTGGGTATCGGGATAATATAGCTGCGGAATGGGTCAAGCGCCTAACAGAAGTAGAGCCAGCCTGGATTGCTGTGCACGGCCGTACTTTAAAACAGATGTATTTAGGCCAGGCTGACTGGGATTCACTAGCTATAGCTGCTAGCGCAACTCATCTGCCTGTGTTTGTAAATGGAGATATTGATTCGAGCGAACGAATGGTACAGGTAATCAAACATACTGGTGCCCGAGGTGCTTTAGTTGGCAGAGCTAGTTTTGGAAATCCTTGGATTTTCTCTCATTTAGACAAGGTAAGGGCCAAGATTGCCGGTAAATCGAGTGAAGAAATTGTAGATAAAAGGCCTTCTTTAGACGAAATCTTGGATGTGATGACTGAACATGCGCATTTGCATTGGCAGCTTAAAAACGAACAGGCTTTCATGCAAATGCGCAAAAACCTGGCCTGGTACATAAAAGGTATCCCAAATGCGGGTCAATTCCGTAATCAACTAGTTAGGGTTAATAATCCAACTGAGGTAGAAGTGATAGTTAGCAGTATCCGTGCTGCAGCTTAGCCTTGCTTTACCTCTTGCACAGGGTGATGTTCTCTATGTGCTTTTTCTGCAAATTTGTCACTAGCGTGCACGTAACGAGTTGTAGTCTGCAGAGACTCATGGCCAAGCAAATGCTGAATTGCAGCTGGGCTGGCGCCCTCCTCTGCCAGGTAGGTGGCGAAGCCATGTCTTAAAGAGTGGGCGCTGGTCGGAACTATAATTCCAAGTTGACGGCGATAGTCAGCAATCTTCATTTGAATATAGTTTTGAGATAGTCTCACAATGTATGGATTCCCAGTGGCTCGGCGTAACCCTTTAGTTGGGATAAACATTGCTGGATAGTCATCTTCACGCAGATTTAAGTATTCTTCCATAAATCTAATCGCTCTCTCAGTTAAATAGACAAATCGCTGCTTTTTACCTTTACCCATTACGTAAATCCGATCATCAAGCAACTTACCATCTTTAAATCTCACCTGTTCACGATCCAGATTTACAACTTCCGAAATACGCATTCCTGTCGCAAAAATAAGCTCTAAAATGGCCCGATTACGAATTTTTAGCAGTTTGCGTTTTTCAAGCTCCATGGGGGACTCAATAAGCTTAATTAAATCGTCAAGTTCGGCTACCTGCTTCTCTTTTTTTTCTGCCTTGATTAGTTTAATGGCAGAAGGTGCGATTGGAGTGGGCTCATCAATATCTACTAAGAAGTTCAAGTAGCTACGTAACGCCGAAAGCATGCGATTCACGCTACGACTAGATAGTTGACCTTTGTAGAGGGCTTTTTTACGTTCTGAAATTTGGGTATAGCTAGCTTTTTCATCTTCATCATCTATTTCTTGACCAGCCTTATATTTACGAAGGATAGGAATATAATTTTGATTTCTTAGAAAACCTTTATATTCACTAATGGCAAGTTTATCTATATTCATAAATTGGAGACGACGGTAGTTTAAAAAAGCAGCAAATATCTCTAAATCTCGCTGATAATTTGAGGTTGTTTGTTGGGAATAGTTATTGTTCTGCAGATTGAGTAAAAACTCGCGCAAAAACGGCAGCTCAATCTGAGGGGATTTCTCATCAGTATCACTCATTTTCTATTTCCCCCTCTGGGTATCCATACCATCTGAACTGCCACGGTTCTGCAGAAAAATTGGGATCGTTAAACTGCTTAAATCCAAACCTTGCCGCATTGTTTGCTAGCCATTTTCCTACCTGAGTATCACCGAAGCTTTCTGATAGATCATACCCCAAGGCCACGGTTGAGAAATCTACAGTAGTTCCCAACTGATGCTCACTATGCCCAGGGCGTGCAGAGATTTTATTAGCCCTCTGCTCCCCTAAAGTCCTTACCCAGTATGAATAGGTTGTGACTTGTGTTTCGTAAGAACGATAACCTGACACTACTGTAATATCTGTTATTCCTGTCTCCTCTCGTAGAGCTTTTAACATACTATCTAGCGCCCTAGCAGCATCACTGCGCAGAGCTGCGTTATTGAGAGTGTAAATACCAAACTCTTTGTTAAGATCTATCACCTCTGGTTCATAGTCTTCTCTTATTCTGTTATTACGGTTTACTGTCACATCCAATTTGGATGCGTCTAAAATATACTCAGCATCAGGCCAACTAGATACTGCATCTAGCCCGGCGGGAATGCTAAAAGCTTCCTTTTTTATCTCAACTTTCTGTTGAAAAGTCTCACCTGCAGAATTCTGACCCCGTAAAGTCACCTCAGCTCCCACTAGTGGGATATTGCTAATAGAAACAATATAATAATGTTGGTCATCTTCCTCGCCAATGTACTTTGTTTCAGAAATTCGGTTGTGATCATCAAAAGTTATTTCGTGATTGGAAATCACTGTTACTTCAGTAAAAGGGTTCCTAACTGTACGTTCAGGTTTGATGACTTCTACTGCAAGCGGTTCAGTGTTGGCTGTGGTATTTTGCTGCGCTTGCGACTCTGAATTCGCTGCTTGCTGAGGTAAATAAACTTGATAATAAATAAACCCGCCTATGGCCAGAAAAATTAACACAAGCACAACAGTAATAGCCCTGAATCTCATTTCGCCTTTGTAAAGACCATTATATTTACTCATAATTCAGTTTACCATATTGCCTCTAAATGATTAATGTTGTAATGATTGTGGTCAATTACTACTCCAATAAAATCCAGTTGAAACTGAGTCGCGTGGCGCTGGCGATAACTGAGCCAATATTCTACAGTCCGCCGCCAGCGCCTCAATTTTATTTGATTCACAGTCGCATAAATGTCGTGCTCGAGACTTACTTTTAAACTCTTAACTTCTATAAAAATCAGTACTTCCTGTTTGACCCCTACGATATCAATTTCCCCTACTGGGCAATAGAAATTGCGCTCCAGCACCGAAATACCACAGGTTTGCAAATAAGTAGAAACAATCTCTTCTACATCTAGACCTTTTACCCGTTTATTTCTTTCCACTTATTCAGAATAAGAGAGAAAGGTTAAATGAAAGTTAAGTTTTTAGTTTAGAATTCTCTAAGCGAAAACTCTGCCACTGACAAGAGTTCGCGGAAAATGAACAGATACGCAGGATCGTAATCTATTAATTCACTAGGCTGGTTCGCGGACTGATTCGGGTTTAAGCGACGATTAAAGTCCACCTCACTGGCATAGACCAAACCCCTAATATACAAACCGTCACCTACTACCCCAGACCCCACTGCAGGATCAGCCAAGATGTTTAATCTGCCATTGGCCACAAGCATGGCTTGTATTACGTCATATTTTGCCTGGGCTCCCGCGACTATCCCAATTGATTTGTAGGTTCCACGCTCTACTCGTATGTTGCCCTGTGTAACAATCACACAAGCATTTCCTGTAGTTTTGCGAAAGTCAGGATTAATTACTACGTTACCTTCTACCAATATGATCGCCCGCATATCGCAGGTCGTGTTGCTGTTAAAGGTCAAATCACCGGTATGTCTTACCACACCCAGCGTTCCTACCGGTAACCCATAGACTGTAGATAAATTCCCACTAACGTTTGTTAAAGAACTGTTAACCACATTCATATCCTCAGTCACTAGCGCCTCTATTAAATCATACCAGTTGTCATATCCAAAGTTTCTAGGATTTTCGGCGTTATTCGTATATTCTGTCGCGTATGTTCCTTGCTGCGATTGTTTATTAATAGGACTAACTAGCGTATTATTCCCAGAAATAGCTATGTAGGTCGAAAAATAGTCTTTTTGATCCAGCGTAAGACCGATATCGTCAAGAGCCAGACTAGTATTTGGTATTTCTACCCCGTTATAACCTTGAACGGAAGTAGCATTAAATAGAGTCATTAACCATGGTACGGGAATATCCACTAAGCTATTAGCATTAGTGATATTGCATGCATTGTCTTTTGCATAAGCTGAGAGACGGATGTCACTACCTAATGCCCCTGCAGTTACTCTATAGGTTCTGGCGTTAACTCCTGCCGTCTTCACTAAACAGTAATCTGGGTCAGGGAACCCTTTAGGAGTGCCATTTAATTCAATATTCCCATTGACCGTTTCATCTAAAATGGATGCTGTCTCATCTTCATCAAAATAGCAATAAGACCTTACATCTTCTACCTCACCCGTATCTAGTATAGTCCAAGTTAGCTGAAATCTTTCCTCACCAATAAAATTCGCGTCAGAAATGCTAATTGATGGAGCTTGCATGTCCACTAACCAACTCTCCACCCTTTGCATCACTAAATTCCCGTCATAACCTGCCCTACTCTTTTGAGGATGATGACTCACAAGAGTACCATCAGCAGATTCCGCGATTACTGCTATGTAAACACTTAGTGGTTGATATGCATAAGTAGGGTTAAATTCAATAGTAAATTCAGCACGATAACTATTTGCTCCAGTCTGAATAACCTTACTTGCCGAACCAATCTCTCTTAACTTTGCAATACCGGAACCTACTGTTAGTGAGCCAGAGGTGGCGGCTGCCCCATAATATGGGCTCGTGTTGGAGTCTACACTACTGAATGCTGGCGTCAGGTTTAGATTAGATGCCCTTAACATAAAGGTTGCAAGTACAGCTTGGTCGTGTGAAAGTTCTTGGATCTCCTCTAAGTATCTTTCATTAATTGAGTTGTTTGGAGTACGGTTTGCTTTGTATGTGTTATCAGCAACAAATGCCAGATCTACGTGGCGCAGTTTATCTGCTCCACCGGCATAACTAAAGTCGATAGCAAAAGTAACAGGATTATTTATTGCGGCGTCATTAGTCGTACCAGTCAATCTTCCAGATACGGCATCTCCAATATCACATTTATTGATAGTGCTTAACACAAATCCACTCTCAGTCACTTCAGGAGGTTCAGGAGTAGAAAATTTCCATACTGGCGAAGTAGTATTACGACCTCCATTACTACGAACCACTCGCCAACAGTAAGTTGTATTCCAAGCTAGGTCAGTTTGTTGGGCGGCGGTGTTTTGCCAAGCACCTCCACTACAGGTGCCGTTAGTATTCGCTTGCTTTATTTGAATTCTATTTGACTTTTTGGTAGGACAACCCTCTCCCCAACCTCCGTTATTACGGTATTTTAGTAAAGTAGAGTTAGCAGCTAAAAGAGAATTATTCGCTGGCTCCTGCAAAGTTACAGAGCCGGGATTACTTTCTTGACAAGGATTAGGAGGATTACTTCCTCCGCAGCTATGACATACATATCCTCCGCCTAGATCTTCACAGCTACATTGGCACCACCATTTACCACCTGGACAAGAAGATTCCGGGCTACTTTTCCAACATGAACCTGGCCCTCCACAAGAAGTTGATCCTCCCTGGCTACAACCACAAGCAAAACTGGTTTGCTGCCAGATGAAGGCGCTGGCGGCGAATAAAATCATAGTCGCCAGCGCCAAGACATACACTTTTCCCAATCTAATTTGCATAGCAAGTAGTCTCAAAAATTTCGTTTGATCCCTCAATCGTCCTGTACTTAAGCTCAACTAGTCTACATTCCGCAGGTGGTATCACATAGTTATTATCCAAAAGCGTCCAATTAGGAAAAATCACGCTAGCCGCACGGTCACTCGCCAAATCAATTTCAACTTGATTAGCTCCATTTTTGGCTGAAACTATCAGTTTCTGTTGACTATCCTCTAGCTGCATTCTCGTTAATTCTACGTCTAATAGATAGCCAGTAATATTGCTTTCTGCAGGCAAAGTGATCTCTTTATTATTTAGACGCCAATATCCTAACCCAGATAGCGCTATCACAACAGAGGTCCCAAATATGAGACAAGCAAATATTAGTTTCCAGTTAATACTTTGCATAACTAAATTCCAATTACCACTTTAATAATGTACCAATTACCTTGGATATGCTCCGAGGTAAAACTATAAATCGGACGACGTGAGCGATATGATTCGGTATAGGCTAGTTGAAATAACATATCTGTCACATCACCCTTCTCTCTTGTTCCTACATCATTATCTACAATCTCAATACTGGCAGTCGCCAAGAAGTCATTTCTTGTCAGGACCAGATCCCTTCCGCCTAAAGAATCTTTTACTGTGATAGTAAAATCAGTTTCCGCTAATTCGGCTTCAGATAACTGTGTCACATCCACATTACCCTCAATTTGAAGATCAATATCGTCAGCCAGAGCCAAATTATAAAAATTAATGGCTTTGACGGCAGGATTGAAAGGGTTAAAAATAACCATCTGGCTTGAGCCCTGATAAGCGATGCTTTGTACATTTTGTTGGTACAGGTAAAACTGCCGGCCAAAGAAGATGGTGGCAACAATAATAGCGATAATACTTAGCCCCAGGAAGATCCTACTCATGATTCTAGTATACATAAATGGGGACTAGAATTCACGTAGTGAGAACTCGGAAACTTTTAACGCGTTACGGAAGTGGAATACGTGTCTTGGATCAAACATAATCACCTCTGCAGGTTGCGAAGCACTTTGATTTGGGTTCAAAATCCTTTGTAAATTCACGTTTTCAGCAAACACACTACCCCGCAAGAATAAGGCGTCATTCACAGGACCTGTTGGTGCCGGATCTGGTGAAGTAGTAAAAGCACCGTTAACAATAAACATAGCTTCAACTATGTCATGCCGTGCATTATCAGCTGTTGTTAGCCCATTGGATGCGTGTTGACCTGCGGTAATAGTCACATCTCCTTGCACAATGAAAATACAGGCATTGGAACCATTTCTAGTAAAGTTGGGATCTATTGTCAGATTCCCTTCTACAATTATTATCGCGCGTAAATTACAGATTACGCCTGAATCTATGCTCAAGTTTCCAGTGTGTCTAACATAATAGCTACTTCCTGCAGCAGCCCCATAAGCACCAGATAGGTTTGAACTAATTGTAGAAAGACCACTATTGGCCACTGTCACATTTTGGTCCAAACTGGCAGTTGCCAATTCATACCAGCTACTATAGCCTAGGTCAACTGGCGCCACATTCTTATTGTTATATCCAGTTACATATACCCCAGATTGTGAAGTTTTATTTAAAGGCGTAGGCAAATTAGTGTTTCCTGATATCACTTCAAACGTACCTAGATAATCTCTCCCCGCAAGAGTTAGCCCTATATCTGCTAGATTAACACTGGTATTAGGGATTTCTACGTCAACCAAGCCACCTGCCGCAGACAAAGTTTGATTAAGGCCCATAAACCACGGATTAGGAACTACTCCCGTTGAATTATTATTAGTTACATTACATGCATTATCTCTTGCATATAAACCTAATACCATATCCTCACTTAGTGCTCCAGAAGTCACCTGATAATTTCTATTATGCACTCCGGGTGTAATCACAAAGCAATTGCCAGGATCAGGGTATGCTTTAGAATTACCGTCAAAAGCAATATCATTCCCGGAAGTAATATCCCTGATAGTTGCAGTTGCAGGTGAAGCAAAGTAACAATAAGAACGAACTTCATCAACACTGTTATTATCACTAACTTCCCATCTCACAGAAAAATCTGTACCACTGACAAAAACCGGATCTTGGATGCTCGCTGAGGGTGGAGTCATATCTATTCTCCAGGAATCTACTTCCTGGTAAATCAGATCGCCATCATAGCTACCTCTATCTGCCTGAGGACTATGACTGATTAAGCCTCCTGAACCATTGTCAGAGAGTACAGAGGCATACAGAGTATAGTCACCATTTGCAAATACAGGGTTAAACTCTGTGGTAAAACGCACAGTATATGAGTTTGACCCAGATACAACCGTAGTCTGACTGCCAATATCCCTAAGTCGGGCAATACCAGACCCAGCATTCAAATTTCCACTGGTAACTCCGCTACCAAAATGTGGTGCTGAATTAGAATTTATAATTGAATAAGTAGGACTAGAACCAAGATTTGTCACCCGCATTCCTAAATTTCTTTGGTTAGTTGGATCATGAAGGTTAGGTTCTAGAGCCTCTAAGTAAAGAAGATCGTTGTCACCATCCGAAACCCTGCCTGTATTAGGGAATGTAGCTAAATAGTCATTGGAAACTATAGCAAATCTAACCTCGGCAATATCCGTAACTCCAGGAGGAGTGTAGCTAACATTCAATTCATAACCCACTGGATTATTGATGTTGGCATCATTTGCTGTACCAGTTAATCTTCCAGACACTTGATCACCTACACTACAGTTATCTATTGTACTAGAAACGAAGGAACCTCCGTCCAAAGTTGGCGTCGATACCGCTGGTGGCGCGGGAGTTCTAAAGGCCCAAATTTGAGATCGCGCTTTTGTACCCGAAGAGGCACTGCCATTGCTTTTTGTTACCTGCCAGCAGTACCACTGATTCCAGTCCAGGTTATCAAACCTTCGATTATTGGTAAAATTTATCCACACCCTACCTCTACCTTCAAATGTAATTGGATAGTTCCTGAGATTTGCAGGGCAATTTGATGTTGGCCAAGGGATCATAGTAATCCATTTGCGATTATCTTGAGTGGGACAGCCGACACCATACTCACCACTTGTAGACCACCTTAGGTTTACAGAATTATTCCCTATCGTTCGTCTGTTCGGAGGGGCAACAAGATCCACAGGAGAAGGTTGGCGGGCTCCAGGACAGGTTGTGGGAGGGGGAACAGGGGCTGGTGGCCCTGGCGGGCCTGGTGGTGTGCCACCACATGATGGGTCAGATACACATCGACATCCCCATACTTTAATCGGCTGACACTCCCTTCCATCAACAGGGTTTTCCCTATTACATGTACATACCCTTCTTGTACCACTTGGGCAACCATTTGCCGCACACCCTTGATCTATAGTCTGACCTATAGTAGTACAATTACTTACGTCCCAGCAGGCAAAAGCACTTTGGAAATCAAAACTAATTGGAAGTATAAAGTACCCTACAAAAAAACATAGTACAAGCACAATGAACGATGTAACTCTGTGATTTTTTATTCTAAGCGTTCGTTTGAGCATTGTATTCCAATTAATTCTTTAAACTGTGTATCGAAAGATAGTTCGTATTCCAAGCAAACATCTAAAGATGAAACTTTTAGACCTGACTCTTCAACATTGTCAACCTTAAGCCTTAAAGTATCTATAGACTCCTGAGCTTCAATAAAATCAGTGTATAAACTGCTGCTAAACTCAAATTCAAGGTTTTTGTCCAAAAGTTTAATTATTGCTTTATTCTCATACAAGATAATTTCAGTATCAACAGTTTCAACAAATATAATAGCCATTGAGCTAGCTGCTTCTTGTGGTGCATTAACTTTTAGTGGCCCAGGCAAGGCCAATATATCCAAGCCAAAATAACCCACTAAAGTTAACCCTGCTATTATTAAGATAATATTAAAAACCGACTTCATAGTTGTCTATTTCACTAGTATTCTCAATTACATAGAGCAAATAATCTACTCCTCTTTTTTCTACATCTTCAGTGATCGTCCGGAAAGTATACGCCTGGCCTCGTTGTACCTTATCAAAATTAGTCTCAAGAAATCCTGACTCTATACCGACAGTCCTGGAAACAAAAATTGCTTTCTCAAATAAACTATCTCGAAATTGTATGCGGTATTCAGGGTCCGGGATTGGGTCCTCGCCGGTAAAATTCTTTGGTCTGCTCCCGATTTCCAAAAATGGTTGTACTTCACCTTCTTTTTCTGGTTGAATGCTGACTAATATGCCTTCATAATCATCCATTCTTACTATGTCTTCTGCAAGAATGTATTGTGTAATGTCTCGCACTAACAGTTGGGGTCTTATATAGAAAACTAAGACCAACCCTATCACGAAAATAAGTACAGCAAATGCAGTAATTATGTTTTTACTAAAAAGTCTCATGGTAATTATTGTAGTATAGGG
Organism: uncultured Candidatus Saccharibacteria bacterium; assembly: GCA_964446595.1. Classification (GTDB taxonomy): domain Bacteria; phylum Patescibacteriota; class Dojkabacteria; order J137; family JAEUSD01; genus CAYUPY01. Next base: position 17,560 of record CAYUPY010000011.1, read on the forward strand.
AAGACGGAAATTTTACTCAAGCGCCAGATTGTTTTATTGGCTCGAAACTATAGCGATGATTGCCTGTAAGCGGCCCAGATTCAGCAATCTTTTTTTTGTGCAAAGCCGTCCCGTAGCCTTTATGCTTGTCGAATCCGTAGTCAGGGTATTGAGTGTGAAGTTTTAGCATCAGACTATCTCTCCCGTGTTTGGCGAGGATTGATGCTGCAGCAATGCAGTAATAAAGTCCGTCACCTTTGGGTACAAGTTCATATTCCCCATGAAGGTTGGTTGCGAACTGGCCATCAATCAAAAAATACACTTTTTTTCTGCCGTATTGGCTGGAAAAATTCGTTAGTATTTGAAAAATGGCATCCGTAATTGCTACGCCGATGCCGATGCGGTCGATTTCGACAGCGGGTTGGTAGATGACGCCGCCGTGCGGGATCAAAAGGTCATATTTTTCCGCACGGCGGCGAGGGGATAGCTTTTTAGAATCGTTAATACCTGAGAAGTGCACTTGACCGAGTTGATAAGCATAATATCCAACAGCCACAGGACCAGCCCAGGCACCACGACCGGCCTCATCTACTCCTACTACAACTTCGAAACCGCTCTCTAGGAGCTTGTTTTCGTATTTCGGGACTAGCATATACAAAGTATTGCCATGTTTTTATCTTAATAAACCTTAAAAAATGACACTTCCATTAACCTTCGCGTAACAAGTGAGGATATTTCTGAGCTGAAGATGATTGAAGCCGAACAATCTCTACCCTATCAAACACTGCTTGGCTTAATTATTCATAAAAAAGCTAATAGGGGAATTACCATAAAAATAGAAAAGGCCTAATTTATTTAGGCTTTTTCTTCACTTTTTTCAGCCTTGGCTTCTACTGGAGCCTCTTCAGCTGGTTTTTCTTCCACTTTAGGAGCTTTAATAACACGTTGCTGAGTGGCTTTCTTACCTTCTTTAACTTTCAAGGCTTGTTTACCAATTCTTTCACGCAAGTAGTAGAGTTTAGAACGTCGTGGTTTACCGGCTCGAATTACTGTAACACTTGCTACGTTAGGAGAGTTAACTGGAAAGATCTTTTCTACACCTACACCGTAACTAATTTTGCGTACAGTGAAAGTGCGGCCTAGTCCTTTGCCCTTCATGGCGATTACTAGCCCTTTGAATAGCTGTTTACGTTTTTTATCACCATCGCGGATTATTGTTTCTACTTCTACTGTATCACCGACCTTAAACTCTTCAACCTTACTCTGGTCTTTGTAGAAATTAGCCGTTACTTTTGCAATTTTTTCTGTATTCACGCCTCGAAAATAAATAGATTAAAGTCTAGAGATAATAGCACCATCAAACCTATTGATCAAGGTCTAAACTACGGGCATAAGCCTTAATTTCTTCCAATTGTGACTTCACTTCTTTTAGGGCACTTTCTACTGACCTAAGTCGGGCCGAGACTTTGTATTGTTTGGGGTCGGCACCCAAAAAATAGCTCACTGGCTTCTTAAAGTATTCTGCCATTGCCATTAACTTTGACACTGGTGGTGAAATACGCCCTGATTCATAGCCACTGATAGTTTTATCAGATACGCCTAAAGCTACCCCTACCTGGAGTTGAGACTTATTCATGTCAAGCCTCGCCTGACGAATCCGCTCAGCTAGTTCAAGGTCATTTTGCTTACTGTTAGCCATTTATTAAATGTAAGAATTTTGTAATTATCCGATTTTAGCAAGCTATGTAAAACTTTGGGTAAATTGGTGATAGAATTATAGCGCAATGAAACATTTAGGTATCGATTTAGGCTATTTACTCGATCAATATGGACATCGGGGCATTGGTAGGTATACCAGGGAAGTAGCGTCAAGGCTATTGCTTAACAGCTCCGATGAGATTTTTTGGCACATATTTGGATTCGATAGTTGGGAACAAACAGCTGCAGAGTTGAGAATAGATCCACAGCAAATTAACCAAGTTGAATTCTATAAAATAGGCGAAGCTGGGGCAAAGACCCCTCTGGAGAACCTAAATAACTTTTATAGGCGGCTGCGCCCGAAAGTTGCAAAATTGAGCGCAGCCGCCAACCTAGACTTATTTTATTCACCATATTTTGAACATGGACTCCCAGTTGGCATACCTAACCTAAAAGTAGCCGTCACGATTCATGATGCTATCCCTGTAGTCACTGGGAATTTTTCTCAAAAGAGTAATCTGCATAACTTTGGGAAAGGATTATTCTATAAGAGTTTTTGGTATAAACAACTAGAGGCTGGTCATATTTTTACCGACAGTAATACTACAAAGCAGGATTTATTAGAACTAGGATTTCCAACTGAGAAACTAGAAACTGTATACCTGGGAATTGGGAAAGAATTCTTTGAGGCTGAAGAAAAGGGAAGTAATTTAAGCTATTTGCAACAACTGGGAATTAAAGAGCTAAATTATATACTTTACGATAGTGGCTTAGAGGAAAATAAAAATGTTAAGCAGTTGGTTACTTTATTTAAGAGTATTCATGAATCAGAACCTGAATTAAAATTAGTAATTACAGGAAGCAGCTTTAATCAAGCTGGCGAACCACTTAATGACCTGGCTGATCATTTTGTAGAACTCTGTCTAGAAGCGGGCTTAGTTATTGGCCCTGGCAGGGAAGTTGTAACTGCGGGCAAAGTATCGGAGTCTGAATTACTGCGTTTATTTGCTTCTGCAAAAGCATATGTAAACCTATCAAACGCGGAAGGCTTCGGGCTCGGACCTCTTCAAGCAATGGCAGCCGGAGTCCCTGCTATTATCTCTGATAACCCTTGTTTTGTTGAAGTATCAGGCCCTGCAGCTCATATAGTAAGCATGGAGCAAATTAGCAAAAATCCATCGCAAGTAGTTAGAGGCATCATTGAATTACTTCGAAATAGAGAGGAATTAGAAGTACTTACCACATCTGGACTTAAGCATGCTCCTAGATTTAATTGGGATGACACGGCAGATCAAATCGCTCGCCGACTCCAGGCCTTGATAAGTTAGCTTTATGCATATTGGATATATTATCGCCCGTTTTTATCCTTTTAAAGGTGGTGCTGAGCAAAATTGTTGGCAACTTGCTACCCGATCCGCAGCTCAAGGCCACCAGGTGACAGTGTTGACAAGCGATGCTTCTCCAACAGCAGAACGCCTCCAGTTAGATGAACATATCTCAGGAATAAGAATTTTGAGGGCAAAGGCTTGGAATAAACAGCTAAACCTTGGATTCTACCCTGCTTTGTTGCCGCAAATTCTAAAAGTAGATGCTGACGTGATCCATGTGTGTAATGGCGCCGGATTTATATGGCGGGATTTCTGCTTGTTCTGGAAGCGGATATTCAGCCCCAAAACTTGCTTTATTATTACCCCACATGGACCATTTTTAGTTACACCTAATACCCACGATGGGGTAAAAGCTCTAATGGCTCGAATTGCTAAATTGCTACTAAAACCATATTTTACACTTTTGTGGAGCAGGCTTTTTGATTGGGTAATTGCGGTTAATCCTAAGCAAGAAAAATGGCTAACAAAAGATTTAGGGTTTAAAAAGAAGAAAATAATTGTAATCCCTAATGGTATCGATTCTAATTTACTGCAAGATAAACTACCTGCCCGTAAGTACGGAAAGCTGGCTGCAGACGATAAGGAGTCTACGCTTACGCTTGGCTACGTGGGCCGAATGGAAAAATATAAGGGTCTTCACAAAGTGCTGATGGCGATTTCTAAGTCAGGTTTGGAAAAGGTTAAGTTTGTAATTATGGGTAGCGGTATATATGAGCAGGAACTGCTCCAACTTATATCCAATTTCAAACTGGAATCTCAAGTAGAAGTTGTGATTAACCCAAGTGACCGGAAACGTGATCAGCTAATGACTGATGAGATAGATTGTATGGTCTTATTAAGTGATTGGGAGGCAACAGGCATAGTTCTATTAGAGGGGATGGCCAAGGGTTGCTTTATTATTACAAATACAAATAACGAAGCAGCTTCAACAATAGTGGCTAATGGTAAGAATGGTTATATTATTGATGCTACAGCAGGGAATAATAGTGAAGTTAACCAGTTGATGACAATTCTGGTAGACTTAGTTGGAAAACACGATCGTGTACTAGCACTCCAGGCTGCGGCGCTGGAAAGCGCCGCAGCCTGGACCTGGGATTCCATTTTTTCAACATATCTAAACCTGCTAGACTCTGTCAGACCTGAACAACATAAATAACTATGAAGAAGAAAAAAGATGACAAACAAACATTCAGCGTCTCGCAACGCATATTTGAGATAGTACCCGGCTTTTTTATCTGGTTAATCTTGCTTTCTCCTCTATGGGCAGGCCTTACAATACCTGACATTGCGGCAATGTTCTTAGTCGCCCTATCAGTATACTGGCTTTATCGTGCTTTTTTGACTACCTTTGGAGCATCTATTGGCTTAATAGTAACCAAAAAGGCAGTTAAACAGGATTGGTTGGCAAAATGTCAAAGCCTAACTGGCGCGGAAATCCCAGAGGCTGATTCATTACCAGATGCAGGAGAAAGATTACCGAAACATTTAATTGTTTATCCTCAAAGAGTACCGCAATATACAGTATTAAAAACAACCTTTGATGGCTTGATTAAACAGAATTACCCTTTAGAAAGAATATTTGTAGCCGTCTCATTTGAAGAAAGAGCAGCCAAAAAGATTGATCCTGTCGAGATTGAGGAGACAAAGGCAAAATTACATCAGGAATTCCCCGAACTTAGTAAGAACTTAATGTTTTTTGAGCACCCCGAAGATATTGACGGTGAGGCGATTGGCGCTGCTGCCAATCGCGCCTGGGGAGCAAAAAATGCAGTTGCCGAATTAGAAAGGCGAGGTGAACGAACTGACGAATTTTTGGTCACCTCGCCAGACGAAGACATAATCTTCCACCCTCAGTACCTAGCAGCTTGTAGTTACAAATACCTAACAGCAGAAAAACGTGAACAGCGGTTTTATCAGACTGCCCTCTACACTTACAACAATAATTATTGGCAGGTGCCGATTCTAATTAGAGTGCTTGTGTCTGGTCTTACTATTCCAGTGCTTTCCTCTTCGATTGTGGAGCGTCACAAAAGAGAAACTTTTTCTTGTTATACACTTAGTTTAAAGACTCTGAAGGCTGTGGATTATTGGGATACAAGTTACGGTATTGATGATACTACCTTTTACTGGAGACCATTTTTTCACTTCAAGGGTGACTGGGAGTGTGAAGTTTTTTATGTGCCGTTAAGTGCCGACGCGGTTTACGATCCTAACTATGTAAAAAACCACCGCGAACAATACAAACAATATGTGCGCTGGGGATGGGGGGTAATCGCTTTCCCGATTGGGATGAAGGGTCTATTTACTGTTCCAGGCATCCCACTCTGGAGAAGAATTGAAAAAATTCTGTTGTTATTTGAAGTATTTATCTTTTGGAAGGTTTTAGCCTACCTCCTAACTTTTGCCTTACCAATTATTCTTTTTCTTAATCCTCAGTTGAGCGAGTTTACATTTTGGTATGGTGCCCCCCAGACTATTTCTACAGTGATGAGTATCGCAATCATCTTCTTAGTGCCAAATACAATTTATAAAGCCATTGTAGCCCCTCCTAAGCCTGACAATTGGCCCTGGGAGCGCTATATCCTAACCTTAATCCTAGAAGCTCCATTAAATTTAGTAGTACTGTTCGTTTACAGTACATTGCCATTCGTGGAGGCCTCTACAAGACTCATGCTTGGACAGCGCGAGTCAAAAGCTGTAAAGTGGTCAGATAAGGTGCGTGACGACAAACCTTTATCAGTAACAGCTATATCCCATAGACATTAATCCCCCTAAAAATCACACTTACTCCGTTGACATCACTTTTAGTTTTATGTAATTTATTGTAGATAAGTTTATTTACTTTATTTACCTTACTTTTTAACCTTTAGGTATGTCTTTTAAAAATACTACCTTCAAAGCTTTCACATTGGTTGAAATCCTAATTGTGATCGCAATCTTGGCTATTTTGGCCGTTATTACTTTGGCTGCTCTAAACCCAGCCGCTCGTATTGCTGCTGCAAACGACTCTCAGTCTCGTTCTACAGTTGAGGGTGTTTGTAAAGCACTATCTTTATTCATCGTAGATAACCAAGGTGCTCTACCAACTACATCTGATCCATCTGCAGGTTCAGCTCTACCAGCTGTAACTAGTGCAACAATCATGACAGCAGGTGTTGATGTACAAACTATTGAAGATGACCTATCAACTTACGGTATTACTGCTTCAGCTGTAACTAACGCTACAGGCGGTGCTGTTAACGTAGGTAACGCAGGTGCAGGACAAATCACTTGTGGTACAACCTTAACTGACACTACAGTATTCACTGTAACTTACTAGGTTTAGCACTTAACCTAAACACTAAAAGAGGAGCTTCGGCTCCTCTTTTTTGTATTCTCTTTAAATCTATTATTAGTTATCAGGTTCGATAACCGAAGGTGTCTCATTATCCAGACGGAAAGGGTCAACAATGTCGCTGTAATCGGCAGATGAGGTGTTACTGTTATTTCTTATCTCGAATTGTTGACGTGCTGCATCTAAACTTGCCTGATCTACCTGCTCAATCCCTAGATCTTCCCCCGTGACATCCTGGGAGTGATCCGCAATGAGCAAGAAGTATACCAGCACACCTACTACTATCACATTAACTAATACAATCACTACTATTGCGCCAGTTGCAAGCACGGTGCGAGGATCAGTACTGCGCGATGACTTACTTTCTTTGTCATTCTTCTTAGATTTTGCTTCGCTAAGCTGCTCTTGTTTTTCCCCGGCTGCAGGATCAGAACCTACAGCTTTTTTGGGGTCTACTTCTCCCTTTTCTTCCGCTTTTGGTTTGGCTGGTTCGTTTTGATTCTGTTCTTGCAGCGTAGGTAAAGACTGCGCTCCATTTGCCGCTTCTGTTACTTCGGCACCTGCGCGTGTGGCGGCTGGCACATTGCCTCCTACAGGAGGTGTAGCCGCATTAGCACCGGTAACGTTAGTTGGTTGTTGTTCTTTTAGTTCTGGTAACTTATTTTCTTCTGTCATGGCTATATTCTTTTTTACAGACCGATGATTTCATCAACATATACGTTTAAAATCATACGTACGTCAACCTGATCCGGTCCGTCATCTACAATAACTTTACTTATGTTTACACTATCTATATTAATAAAATACCTTGACTGCTCAATCAAATCAAGAAAACGTAGTAAATCCTCGTAGCGGGCTCTATAAGTGCCGGCTATCTGTAAAATGGCATATCCCTCACCTTTCAGCTCTATATCGGATGAACCGCTAGCTCTTACTTGTTCAGGATCATCTACTTCAATTCCTTCTTCAGTAAGCTGCGCATCTCCTAAATCTTTCACCAACACTCCTCCCGCTTGATCGGCAATAGACTCAATTTCCTCTATTACAGATAGTATTTGATCCTCCCCGGGTAGAATGATCGAGAACTGCTCCGCCTCGTTTCCCTCGGTTAAAGTTTCAAATTCAGCGATTAGGTCTTCGTACTCTGATGCCCTCAAAGCTTCGAATGCTATTTGGGATTGAATCTCAGCCTCAGTTTGCTGCGCAGTAATTAACATATTAAGCATAAATGCAATCCCGCCCAAAATGGCAATTAATATAATCGCCATCACCAGCAAGGCTATTGATTCTCTACTCAATTTCATCTATTTCTTCCCCCACAGGTTCATTAACAAGTAATAGTTCTTCTTTAACTAAGTCGGCGAAAATTTCAAATTGTCCTTGTGAACTTGAAGATAAGCTAGATATCGGCAGACGCACATTGTTGAAATAAGGTGAGGCCTGCAAAGTCTCTGAAAACTCTAGTAAGCTCTCCCTACTGCTAAAGCCACCTTCAATAGTAATTTGATAAAAGCTGGGATCTTCACGATCTGGTTGCACAATATATGTCGTAAGCTCTATGTCTGCTGGAATTGAGCTTGAAACGCTCGTAAAAATTCGTTCCCAGTTATAGAGTTGCTCTGTGATCGTGTTAATGGCACGGGCTGACCTGTTTAAGTCGCTAATTTGTTGCCTTAATTGAGCAATTGTCTGTTGTTCTGCGTTTTCCTGAGAACTAGCTAGCTCTAGCTCAGCTCGTTGTAAGCTGCGCTGAGCGTTGAGGGCTAGAAATCCTACGATAACTAGTAATATCAGCGCATTTATTACTCCTCCGAACATAAACCAGGCTCCTAGGCCAATCAGCTCCTTTTTAACAAACTCTTCCTTAATATGAGTTGGGACCAAATTAAGACTAAGCATTTGATCCTCGTAATTCGGAAGTCCTCTAATTGCCGCACCGAGTAAAGGAACATACTCATCAAGATTCTTAATGTACTTCTTAAAGTTGCTATCAGATTGCTGATACTGGATGCGGGACAGAAAGAACTGCGATGCACTGTCTTTTTCATCCCTGATGGCTGTTAGAACCTTTGTGACCATCTCTGTACGTCCATAAAGACGTACACGTGAGTTCATATTTACTTCTTCAGTAGAGCGACGTTGTGTATATCTAATTAATTCCTGTATTTTGTTTAATAGCTGTCCGGTGTTTACTTCACCGCTAGGACTTACTTCAAGTGGTATATCGGTAGCAAATACAATACTCTTATTTTTAGCTATCGATACTAGTGCTGAATTGTCTGTTAATTCGATCCAGATTAAGTTTTCATCTTGAGTTGGGGTCTCTCCTACTCTACTAGCAGCCTCTGCACCCGGCTCGAACAATAGCGGCGTTAGCTTAGCTTCCTCTAAACACTTCATATATGAATCAACCAAATCCTGTGGTGTGGCCGCAATTTGCACCTGCATTCTATTCTCCCCCTCCGAAATAATACGCCAATCCCAGTATACGTCGTTTATTGACATTGGGAGCAAGTCACCAATTTTGTTACTAATTACCTGTTCAGCCTCTTCAGGGCCTACTTTAGGAATCTCCTGAGTAATTAGAAAAATCTCTTTTTGCGGAATAATACAAATAGCGAATTTCGTATCGGGAGGCGATGGTTGCATATTAGATAGAGCCTCTTTTAGCTCTGCACCAACTACAGCCGGCTGAATAATTACATTCCCTTTAAACTGATCGCTACTGAGTTGCTTTTCATAGAAAGTCCTTAGCACATAAGCCTTGCCTTTGCGCTCAAACTGTATCAAACGCAGCATTCCATCCTTAAACTCTACAGCTACCGTTTTGCGCTGATTTACTGACTTATCAAAGTTTGACCGATACATTGGCAGTTTTTTTGTAATTAATTATCTATTCTACACTCCAACTGTTCACCCCTACAAGAGTGGTAGTAGTAGATGTGCCTCCCCCGGGTGGCCCACCGACATTATAAGTTGGCTCATCCTGTTCACCTCCGACGCTAATAAACGCTGTTGGGTTATTCTCGTTATTGTAATTTGTAAATACAAAATCACGACTGCGGGATACCGCGGCAATCCTCACTTCATCTAGACGGCCATCGAATTGTAAACTTCCACTAGCATAACCGCCTAACCTTAACACACCATTCGAATTAAACATGTTTCCACTTATACTCGAACTATTACCATCACCGTTATTACGATAAAGCCTTAAAGTATTGCCCTCTCTCGTGGCTGCATAACGATACCAGGTATTGCTACTGCTAAAGTTAGCATTGGTGGGATTGATACTCCCGCTACTGCTGTTAAACATTTGATGTTGAATACCATTCCAGTTAAGTTGTCTAACTTCATAGGAATGAGCAGGTGACCCACTATTCACCTTACGCATTAGAACCACATCATGGCCTTCCTGGCTAGCCCGACGATCAAAGTTGACCCAGAACTCAATTGTGTGATCCGCATTGGGCGTGAGGCTATTAGAGTCAGCAAATTCAATTAAATCATTATTACCGTCAAATTGAACAGCGCCTCCAATTTTTCCACTAGCCGCCGGATTTTCGACATTTACTAATGTTGAAGTATTACCATAAGAGCTTGAATCTATTAAGTCGGTGTTGCCGCCGGTGCCTTCCTCGAAGTGATGTACAAAAGTGTAGTCCCTCCAGGCACCGGCGGCATTCTCTTGATTTCCAGTCGTGGCATTTCCATAATACATGTACATTGCCCCATTAGATGTAGGATAAAGGGCAGGAATTCTTACCCAAGCAGTCAATTCACCAGTTGCGGGGTTAAAGTATTCAATTTCATGGTCATATTTTGTTAACCCATCACCACCTGTAAATACAATGTCATCACCATCACTTTGAGCATTGGCAGCCAAGCCTGCATCTGTATTTAACCTTACCAGCATTACAAAATCAGAATGATAACCACAACAACCAGATACCTGTGAAGAATTAATTGTAATCGGCTTCCGGAAGCCCCAGTTAGCGTCATACCAATTGCTAACAGGTGAAGAGATATCAAAGGCACGCACGTTATTCACAGGATCATCTTCTACATTTAACTGCACCTTATTATTAATACGCGTATTGTCTCCCGCCCAAGCCGCTCCGTTGAGAATTATGCCATGGGTCCGGGCTGCTTGGCTGTAATTTTGATGCTGCAGCTCGACATCGTTTTCAGCATAAATCACACCAGTTAGGTCTACTGTAGCATTGTTGTTTATATTTCTCACATAAACACTGCTTCCAGCTGCTAGGATTGGATAATATTGAAAATGATCATGTACATAGTTAGCTTGCGGTGATATTTCCACATTCCCGTCCTGTGCTATTAAAGCTCCGTCAATGTCATATGGAAAGTTACCATTCAACCTTAATGTATCACTTGAGTCTAGGTAATAGACACCGTCAATATCATACACTTGCCCGCCCATACCATCTGAGACTAGGTCATTTAGTGCTAAATAGTTATTAAGCTCCCACATCCATTGGAACTTAGTTCCATTTGCCTCTGCCGCACCTTCCAGATCGCTAAAATTTAGAGTAGGAACTGCAAAACTACTTACTGCTAGACTACCATCAATTATTTGATTTCCATCTATTACAACTGATGCGTTAGTATTTATGTTTGTGCGGGAAGTCACATCCCCTTGAATATATACATTGTTATATATATTAGCGTTACCGATTGAAAAAACGTTCCCCTCTGTCTCACTAGCGGTATTGGGATTATCATATATTTCAGCGTTATTGTAAATTTGAGTTGTGCCACTTGCACTGTAAGCATCCCCATACAAGGTAGCTCCATTTTGGATTAAGATCCCATCGTTAGTATGTAAATCACCTACCATCTCTGCAAAAGCACCCTCAAGTTGAACGTCTTCTCCGGAAAAACTACTATAGCCTGAAAGATAATGGTCAGAGCTAGCTGAAGCTGCCGTGGTAGAAATATTTAAATTAATGCGCCTTCTGATGTTGTTATTTGTGCTAGTG
>CAYUPY010000012.1:0-21866 GCA_964446595.1 uncultured Candidatus Saccharibacteria bacterium
AAAATGCTCCGGAAGAAATTGCTACTGCTGCAGCTGTACCCACCACTACTGTAGCGCCAGCTGCGGCAATTACAGCACCTTGGGTACCTTGGAATGTGGCAATTATGGCTGCCAGTGGGCCTGTTTTGGCTGCTGCGGCGCCTGCTTGGGCGGCCGCAGCAGTACCTGTCGCTGAAATTGACATGTTACTTAAGTTTGTAGAGATAATATTATTGATTACAGGGGCGGGAGCAGCATACGCAGGTTGCGCACCCAGCAATGCAAATCCCCCAATGATTAATGGTATAGTGATTTGGTGTTTCTTGTAGTCTTTTTCTACAAGCTCTTTGAGTTTCTCTAGCCCACGATAGTATCTTAATTTCACCGTGGACTCTTTTTCGGACAAAATATCGGCAATTTCGTTAAATTGCATATCCTCCCAGATTTTCAGAGATATTACTTCACGTGATTTCGGCGAAATTTGGTCTAAGTATATTTCCAGCTGAGAAATTAGTTCGTCGTTGATTAGCTCTTGATCGTAGTCGCCTTTGTCATCAGCTGCAGCTTCGCTATCTTCTATAATTTCGTCCAAGGCCTGATTACCAGCGGTGTTTTCATCTTTGAATAGTTTATACATGGTATTTCTAGCCACCGTGAACAACCAATGTTTAGCTAATTCAGGTTTTAGGTCGTCCTTTTCTAATAATCGTTTAAAGGTTTCGGCCATAATATCTTGAGCTGTCTCTTTGCTCCTGGTCCTTACTAAGACATAACGATATATGCTGTCTGCATGCTCGCGAAAAAGTTTTTCGTATGTGGTTGCGAGGGTATCTTTCATAATAGTTGTACGTATATAGTCAAAATAGCTCAGAAAGTTACATTTTTTTTTACGAAAATTTTCAAATGTGTGTTTCATGATGCTGATAGCATCCCTTGGTAGATACTGCTGACATTTGCAGCAGCTCTTTCCCAAGTAACTGTAGAGGCTTGTTTATAGCTATTTTCTGTCATTGGCCCGTACATGGCTCCATAGCGGAGCACACCTAAGATAGCGTCAGCCATACCTTGGTCATCCCAGAAGTCTACTTTTAGTGCGTGATGCATTACTTCCGCTGCACCTGATTGGCGAGATACAATCACAGGAGTATTATTGGCTACCGCTTCCAGTGCCACAAGTCCGAATGGTTCAGAAATAGAAGGCATTACAAAAATATCTGCTTGTGCATATAAACTGCGTAAGTCATTACCACGGATAAACCCTGGTAGAACGACCTTGTCACCAATCCCTAAGCTAGCAGTCATTTTAATTATCTTTTCTTCCATATCACCAGAGCCTGCCATTACAAATTTTACTTGCTGCTCTTGTTCCAGTACTTTTTGGGCCGCTTTTAGGAAGTATTCTGGCCCTTTTTGCATCGTAAAGCGGCCCACAAACAACACAATCTTATATCCTGCCTCTTTTAATCTCTCAATGGTGGCCTGCGGGGTGCCATTATGTTTGTACTCAGCTAAATCAATCCCATTATGCACAACTTTTACTTTATCAGGATCAATTCCATATTGTTTGATAATTGTTTGGCGAGTGAATTCGGACACAGCAATTACTTTATCGGCGGCAAGCATACCTTCTCGTTCAATCTGATAAATACGCTCATGTACACCGTGACCACCTGTACGATCAAATTCTGTAGCGTGGATATGCAAAATAAGTGGCTTCCCAGACACTTTTTTAGCTGTGATGCCTGCTAATGCACTTAACCAATCATGAGCATGAATAACGTCAAAATCTCTCCCTAGGGCAACTTTTTCTGCCATCACGCCGTATCTTTCTACCTCTGCAAATAGACTTGAACCATAGATTTCTTTAAGTTTTAACTCAGTTTTATCTAGCTCGCTGAGTTTATTTACATATGATTCTTCGGTTAGGTAAGGGCCTAGTGGGCTATTTACTGCTGTAACAGTAATGCGTTCATTGAGTTTAGGGTCTGGATGAGGTGCGATGTCGGCAAATTCAAAATCCACTAAAGTACTTTCTACATCGATCTTTTTTGGTAAGACAAAAGTTATTTTAAGATCACTCCTATTGGCGAGTGCAGTACTCAGCCCAAGGCAGGCTACTCCTAACCCTCCACTGTTATAGGGTGGAAATTCCCACCCGAACATTAGTACTCGCATTCTTAGAGATTGATGACTATTAACTATCTGTTACGATTAAATAATAGTAAGTTCTATTCGTGACCACAAGGGGTGGGAAAAGAAATTATAGGTTTTCTCTAGCCGGGAGTATCCGATAGTATTTCCTGCTTTGGCGCGATTCCCAATTCTTCTAGTTTCTCCATATAATCCATGATTGTGTTGACATACTCTGCATGGCTCCAAATTAGAGGATTAACCGATAGTGGTGCGCCTGTATAAGGGTTTAACTGTTCCGAAATCATATTTGCAAAGACAGTATACTTTTTTACCCATTCTAAGGTGTCTTGGACACTTTTTAGATCACTTTCGGTTTTTGCTTTGGCAATCTCAAACTGTGCGATCCATAGTGTGGTAATAATCCAAGGGTTTCCAGTATATTCTTGGGTTATACGGAAATAGTAATCATTTTCATAACGGCACAAACCACCTACTTCATTAGGCACAGTTAGTCTCTCCTTGGTAACTTTAAAGGCTGACTCTAGTCGGGGGTCATCCACTGGCAGCACTCCAAATTTATGTATTCCAAACGCACTAGCTGAATCTACAGTACGATTAATATCCACAATTTTTCCGTTGTGGATTGTCACATATTTATAAAAGTAACCTTCGGTTTCATCGTACAAGTGTCTGATAATAGATTCTCTGAGGTTTTCGGCAACTGTTGCGTATTCGCTTGCCTTATCCTTTTTACCTAAAATGTGGGCGAACTTACTAGCACTCAAGAGTCCGGCATAGACTGCGCTACAAGTAAAAGTGGTGACCCCATAAATTTCTTCCCATAAGTCATAGCTGGCATAAGGAAGATAGAGATCATAATCAATATAGCTGACCAAAAATTGTGTAGCCTGCTTAATCAAAGAGTTATAGATATGTTCCACAAACTCCAGATCTTTACTATATTTGTAGTGTTCCCATAAAGCCCAAATTACCAGAGCCGTTTCGTCTTCCTGGATGGGAAGACTTGGCTTGCCATCGCGTACCCATGGGTGCCAAGATGAGCCCAGAGATTCATCAGCTAAATATTTATGCAAAAAGTACCCATCCGGTTCTAGTGAGCGATTGCAGAATTCAAAAAAACGGCGGGTAACATTGCTATACCCTGCTTTATCCAAGGAGGCAGCAACTAGAGCGCCATCTCTATGCCAGTTGTAGGTATACATACCCTTCCCATGCTTCAACAAATCTGAGTCACAAGAGGCCATAATTGGACCATTATCATTGATATGTGTCCGAATGGTAAGCAATGAGCTTTTGAATAGGTCTACTACTTCTTTTGATAAATGATGGAAAGTGTAATTTTGCTTGTTAGCCCAGCTGCGCCAGTAACATTGAGTGGTATAAATTAAGTAATCTGGTTTTTTACGCAGCACTAAGTCATTTAAGCGGTAAGCCTCCGAAAAAGATTTGGCAGCCGCTACCCAATGATAAGCAGTCTCTGTGCGGTTAGGTTCAATCTCCATCTCCACAGAGATGACTGAATCTACAATACCATGTTCAATATGGTTTTCTGCTAAGTCACCATCTTCTGCATCACGGAAGGTTCCTTCTTTACCTTCAATCCCCAATTGACCAATGCTGTGGTCATGAATACCTCGATTATCGTGCCAGGCATTAGCTAGAAAGACGCGGCGACCCTTGTAATGAATTACGACATCATGGTGGGGGTCATAAATTGCGGTGTCGCCGCGTGCAGACTCATAAATGGTGAACTGTTGGTTAAAGTAGAGCTTCACTAAGCGGGGACGTTCACTGCGGTTAATCACATCTACACGACGCAAATAAATATTCTCTTCGTTATACACAACATCACTAATGCGTAATTCTAGCTTTAAGTACTCATTGTAAGCGGTAATCTCAGCAGACATGGTCTCGGCGGCATGATGAATATCACGCTGCCAGTGGGGATCATCAAGCCAATGAAAATTACCTTCTACCCAAACTCCAAATTTATTAACTGTGTTCTGACTAAGGTGGTTTTCATGTCCTACGTAGGGAAAGTAGAAGTCATATACTTGACCAAAATCATCCAAGCCAATTAGTAATTGACCATTAGACATAACCATTGATTTGGACATAGGCAGTTTTTAAGATTATCTTAAATTGTACATGAAATGTGCCGCGCCGATAAGCCCTGCTTGATCACCCAGCACTCCGCGATGTAAAGCAGGCAGTTCGGGCAGCATCTGATTTAATTTCTCTAATTCTGATCTTAACAGTTCTATTTTATATGTTTCTTCATCAAACATACCCCCTCCAAAAATTAAGGCAGCCGGTGACCACAGTAAAATTAGATTATAGACACCGGCTGCCAGCACACGGTGTTTTTCAGTCCAAAAGGCAGGATCATCGATTTCACTCGGTACTTTACCAGCCTGATTCATAATGCTCCGCCCCCCAACGACTGACTCCAAGCTAATATTTCTTTCATAATCAATTATCTGATGACCTGGCTCAAAACCAAAACGGTTACTATCTAAGCGCCTATTGACTATCCGTGCTCCGCCCACACCTGTTCCAATCGCTAAATATCCAATCACATCAAGGTCTTCAAACTGTTTTTGATTGGCTTCTCCTAAAGCTAGTAGCTCTGTGTCATTGTGTAGATAGGTCTTAACTCCAGTTCTCTGTTCTAAATCATCGGCAAAAGACCTTTTACTCCAGTCAGGCAAATTAGGTGTACGTACAATAATACGGTTTAAGGAAGTAAGTGTGCCTGGAATCCCCACACAAATAGAGCCCAACTCTCCCCCATCTTTTAGGCGCGCAATTTGTAAAGCAAGTAAGTCTAACCCTTCGTCGTAATCTTGAGGTGTGCTGATTTTAATATTATCACTTAGTTCTAGACCATCAACTAACCCAAGACGCATGTTAGTGCCACCAATATCAATTGCAATATTCTTCATAAATCGATTATGGCGGGTCTAAGTGAGGTTTGCAAGGATAATCTTACTTAACTCTTACTAGAGTGCTTCCTGCAATTGCCCATATCTTACTAGCTTTGTTTTGGGGTAATTTGTAAGTACCACAACTAGAACCGAAGGCCGGAAGGATAAGTAAATTTCCTGTACTATTTAAGTAGAAGCAAGGAAGTCTCTCTCTTAATGGACCTTCACCAATTTCTACACCCGGATGAATATGTCCACTAATAGTCAAATATGATCCGCTATCAGCATCAGCGGGATCGTGTACCAACTGGATATTTCTAATTTGCAATTTCGGTACTACGTCTATGTCCATTTGGTTGTAAGTCTCTGACGGCAGCATGTCATGATTACCCTTAATTAGGACAAATTTTTTCAAATTACCCCGTCGCGTCTCATTTAACCAGTTGGTAAACATATTTACTTCTTTGTTAGCTTTATGATGGAATAAATCCCCTAAGCAGACAATTTGCCGCGGCTTAAATTCCTGGGTCGCTGCTGTTAATTGATCAAGATCCACCCTAACCGCCTCACCAGGTACGGGTATGCCGTGTTTGCGCCAGTTTCCAACCCGTGCCAAATGAAGGTCCGTTATTAGCATAGTCTGTTCTTCTTCCCAGAAAATCACCCGATGACTAGACAATAAAAATCTATTGTCCAATATTTGTAACCGAAAATTCCTCATATGATATAATGGTTATAGTATTAAACTATTTGCTAAATAATTATACATATGATGCCAGAAGCTCACCTAGATAAAATACAGCATAAATGGATGCAGCATATTATTGTACAGCTGCAAAGAGATCACGAGTATTTCTCAAATGTTCTTAGCCACGCTGAAGGACTATTAATGGCATACCCAATAAATGATGAAGAAAATATTTCAGTATTAGCCGCAAGGAGAATTCAACAAGGAGAAGATCTCGTGGATGTAATAAAAGATTTTATGATAGCAACCCTTGAAAGACAAGCTAGCTTTATAAAAACTAATAAGCCGTCTCCCAATACGGCTATCCGCAGAATGATAGTTGACTATATTAATACTGAAAATGCAATATACCTACTGCACTTAGCTAGTTTTATGCTAGTTTTTGAAACTAGCATAGTAGAAGTTTATAGTCCGACTGGTTATTTAGAGCATGATATGGCCCATCTCATCTTGTTTTTGATGTTTTCCTACTATTCCCAGCTGGAGGAATTTAAAGAACTATTTCAGTTTGAAGTAACCAGCGTAACTGGTGAGACAATACAAGTAACGATACCCCTTTTAATTGCTCAGGGATTTAATGTGGCAGAGATCTTAACAATTAGTGGAGAAAGTCCGGAGCAACTGATTCAATTTATTAATTATCCTGGCGATTCGTTAGCAGATTTACAGAGTCTGGGAGTTAAAGAGATTATCTCACCGGATGTCTTAGCCAATAGGATGAGAGAATTCAAGACTCCTGATTCACTTAAATTGATAGATAGAGTATTGTGTTTTTGTTTACTGTATTCTAGACAGAAAGATATTACTATTGAAAGCTATCATCGGATGGTAGATGAGGGAGAAATAGTACCTCGGAAGATGATTGAAAGCTTTGTTGGGTTTGACGGACTAAGCTTAATGCGAGGCAAATTGTTGAAAACTATTGAGCTTGTTAAGAAAAACCAACAAGGTTTCCTAATGGGTTTAGAATATATCCTGCCAGCTCAACTTATTACTGAGTTAGACAGGGCACTAGCTGACATTGGTGTTTAACTTGCTATAATTTGCCATGAAGCAAGATAGAGAAGAATTTTTTGATGCGATAGAGGCAGGCAATAGGTTAGGTTTGGGTTTAATCGGATTTGGCTTTATCACAGGGTTTGGAAGTGCTTATCTTGGTTTTGTAGAGCAGCGCCCAGCAGAGGCTCTCCAAGTCGCTACTTTGGCAGCAGTTATGCTGTTTGGTGGACTGGCTATGAGGGAAGATAGTCACAGAGCCTTTATACATGACTTACGCCACGGCGGCAGGTTTTTGCCATTAACAGATGATAGTAGTGAAACACCTACTTCAGAAAGCTAACGATTAAGTATTTTAGCTACACGACTCTCTAGTTCTTCGTTGGTTAATTTTTGTCTGAGTCGATCTACTAATATTGGGAAAGCTAGCGGAGTGAATTTTTCAGGTTTTGTGAGCACGATACTTTTTGAGTTCAGCTTTGTTAGTAGTTGACGAATGTTATCTAGTTGAAGTTGCTCTTGGCGAACTTGTTTAAATGCCTGTTTTAATAGAACATTTTCAGGGTCATACTGACTGAATACTTGGTATAAGAGATTAGCTTGGGCTTGCAAATGCCGTAGCCGACGGACCTCCCCTGGGTAGGATTGATCTATTAGGCCCGCGATACGGGCCACTTCGCGAAATTGCCTTTGGGCAATTTCGCTAATGTTCACACTTTGCTCTAGGTCACTGTCTAGGTTTTCTAAATTCAATAAGTGCTTGAAGCTTTTGGGAGTAATATTAATAGGTTCATTGCTTAAAAGTTCAAAGCCAAAATCATTCATGGCCAGTGAAAAAGTCATTTGCTCACTTTTACTCACACGATAAGCAATTAATGTGCCTAAACCTTCATTTAGGGCCCTGCCAGCAAACGGAAAGATAAATAGGTGGTAACCTTCTCGTGATTTAAATTGCTCTACTAGTAGCTCCGTTGCCATAGGAACAATAGACCTCTGTTGCTGTATTTTAAGGGTCGGCAAAAGTTTTTGCATGTCGGTGCCTATTTTTTGAGTGTTAGGATAGCCTGAGCGTATTAGCCTTGCTGTAGCACCTAATTCCATTTCCATGTGGTGAGCCATTTCCGAAGTGAGTTGCATTCTGCTCCCTAACCATTTGGCCATGCGACCTTTAGACTTCTTACTTAAAGTCACAATAGCCCCATCATCTGTAATACGGACAAGTTCCAGGTTTCTACCCCCGAGCCAGAAATTTTCCCCTTTAGGAAGTTTAGCGAGGAAAGATTCTTCAATTGTACTGATGTATTGCCCGTTTTTGAATTTCACTTTTAGAGAGGGCGCGCTGACGATAACCCCAATATTAGCCCGATGTAAGCGCGCCAAATAGGGGCTCGCTATTTTAAACATATCTTTATCCGAATCATAAACGAACCTTTTGTACTCATCATACGCGTGCAAAGACTTACCTCCCGTATGGATAAAGTCTACGATATGGTCAAATTCTGCACGCTGAAGCTGACGATAAGAATAACAACCTTTAATTTCCCTAAAAGCTTGAGAGGGCGAGAATCCATCTCCACATGCTAATGTCACCAGGTATTGGATGAGGACATCATAAGGAGAGGTAGGCGGGAGGCGAGGTTCCACCTCGCCTCCCGCAATTGCAGCTTTTAGCCCCGCAATATCTATGAGCTCTAAAGTATATGTTGGCAAGAAATGTACTGTACTAGTCTGTCCGGGCTGGTGTCCGCTACGCCCTGCCCTCTGCAAAAAACGCGAAACACTTTTAGGGCTCCCTATCTGGATCACAGTTTTCACCGGGTGGAAGTCGATGCCAAGATCTAAGCTAGATGTGGCAATTACTGCTTTTAATTTACCAGCTGCTAAAGCTTGTTCTACCCAACTTCTCGCTTCTTTACTCATCGAGCCATGATGAATAGCCAATTTCCCAGTTAGTGACGGATCAACTTTTAAAAGTTCCCGATACCAAATTTCAGTTTGACCCCGTGTATTAGCGAAAATTAAGGTAGATTTAGAGGATTCAATAATTGGTAGCAGTTTCCTAGCAAGTCTCGTGCCGATGTGACCGGCCCAAGAATACTTTTCAATTACGTCCGGATAGATAGTATTAATAATAGTTTTGTGAGTGTCTTGTGCTTTTATCAACCTAGAGTAATAACTATGGGTATCTCCTAGCAGAGCCTTCATAGCTGTATCTAAATTCCCGATGGTGGCTGATATACCCCAAATTTGTAATTGGCCTTGGTGCGCGGCACGAATTGCCTTTAATCTACTTAAAGCTAGTTCAATTAAAGTACCGCGCTTGGTCCCCACCATTTCATGCCATTCATCAACAATGATAAAATCCAGCTCACTAAAGTATTTTGAGCTGTGAGAATACGAAAGTAAAAGGTGTAAGCTTTCAGGAGTAGTGACTATGCATTCTGGTGGTTTCTGCAGCTGTCGTTTTTTCACACTGGAGCTAGTGTCGCCACTACGCAGCTCTACCTGCCATTCCAACCCGGTACCCTCTACGGCGTCCTGTAAAGCTTTCGCAATATCGGAACTTAAAGCTCTTAGCGGGGTGATCCACAATACTTTTAGCTTTTTATGTTTAGCTATATCTGCACCGCTGGATGTATTGTTACTAGCCTTTATTTTATTTAGGATACCAAGCCAGGCAGCATAAGTCTTTCCCATACCCGTAGGGGCATTAATCAAGCCGGAGTGTCCTTTGTAAACGTGTAGCCAAGACTGAAGTTGAAATTCAAAGGGTTCCCAGCCTTTATTACTATAGAATTTCAGAATATCTTTATGTGGCCTCATTTGCAGCTTCATAGATTGCAAGTAATCTTTTTGCGGCAGCGACGTCATCGGCCTCACTTATGGTCTTATCTTGTCGCTGACGCAAAATCCGGGGGAACCTGACAGCAAGCCCAGACTTGTGGCGGCTAGATTCTTGGATTCCTTCAAATGCTATTTCAAACACCAGTTCTGGTTTTACTGACCTTACGGGACCAAATTGCTCAACAGTGTTCTTACGAATCCAATTATCAAGTTCGGTTATTTCCACATCCGTAAGTCCCGAGTATGCTTTAGTAATTGGCACCAAATTTCCTTCATCATCTCTCAAAGCAAATGTATAGTCGGTGTAGAGGTTTGCCCTTCTGCCCGAACCTCTTTGGGCATAGATAAGAACACAATCTAGAGTAAATGGGTCAACTTTCCACTTATACCACTCGCCCTTCTTGCGGCCGACATGATACTTAGAGTCAAGCTTTTTGAGCATGATTCCTTCAGCCTGCTTGGTCCTTGAAGTTTCTCGTATTTGGGCTAATTCTTCCCAACTACTAAAGTTAATCAGTTCCGAGATACTGGCAATCCCATGTAGATCCTGTGTATGATTAGTGAATAGTTGTTCTAGTAGCTGGCGTCTAGCTTGTTGGTCGCGTTGACGGATGTCCTGACCATTAAATTCGAGTAAATCATAAAGAATTATTTGCACAGGATGTTTTGTGAGATCCTTAGGATCGGGTTTTTTGCGTCCAACTCTGGGTTGTAGGCTATTAAAGCTTTGTAACTGTCCATCTGTGATAACCACAATCTCCCCGTCAATCACTGTACCTTGGGGGAAGATATCAACTAGCTTATGTAATTCTGGAAATCTTTCGGTTACTAACTCTTCTCCTCTTGTCCAAATAAAAATCTCGTGATCACGGATGATTATTTGAGCTCTAATTCCGTCCCATTTCCATTCAGCCTGCCATTCATCTTCACCTCCTAACTTACCAGAGGTCATTTCATCACTAAGTTGATAGGCTAACGCAAAAGGGTAAGGTTGACTAATGTTATCGTTGCTAGTTTCGGTCATTATCAACTCTTCAAAGCCGATGTCGTCCGGATGCCAGTTACCACTTAGGCGATGTAGAATTGTTGCTTTATCCAAAGGACTTACTTTTTCGAGCGCATTGGCCACAGTAAGTCGTGACACGCCAATTCTAAATGACCTTGCCAGAAGTTTATGCAGCATAAATCTTTCTTCTTCATCTAGTTGAGACCATGCTAATTGCATCATCTGATGACGTTCAGCAATTGACTTATCCTTCATAGACTGTAGAAAGTTTACCCAATATTTGGTATCTAGTTCACCGGACTTAACCTTGGCATTTAATTTGGGATTCGGACTAGGCAGAATCCGGGCAATCGTTTCGGACGAATCTCCTACAATGGTATATGACTCTTTGAATAGCCATTCGGGGATATTGCTCTCTTGTTGAGCCCAGCTTTTTAATTGACTAGAGTTAACGTGTTTTCCAATCTTACCCCCAGTCAGAAAATACAGTACCCAAATTTTGTCCTCCGAACTAGCTTCGTTAAAGAAGTCGGCCAGGATAGATAGTTTCTGATTCGTCTTATTTGTTTGGTCTAGCTTTGAGTAGAGCTGAGCAAAGGCATACATAGGTTAATGAAATTACAGTTAATCTTCTGTGACGCCGAAGTCTGTTTGCAAGTCTTCGGCATCTAGACCCATTTCCCGCAAGTAGCTGGATAGTTGGGCGGTATATCCATGGGTTACATAGATTTTTGTGGCGCCTGTGGCGTAAATAGTTTTAATTAAATCGTTCCAATCTGCATGATCGGAAAGTACGAAACCTCTGTCCAAAGCAGCGCGGCGGCGAATACCACGAATCTGCATCCAACCACTGGCCGCTGCTATAGAATGTTTACCAAAGCGCCTCACCCAATTGCTATTAAAAGCTGACTGAGGCGCAAGTATGAGCCCTTTGGAAAATAGTGCTTTATTATCTTCAGCCTCTTCATTACGTAATGTGGCTTTTTGATCGACTGGAAGGCTTATTCCATGCGCTCTTAAGGCAGCATTTGTGTTAAATATGCTACCGTGACTAAAAATAGGTCCTAAAGAGTTATCTAGGGCATGCAGTACTCGTTGGGCCTTACCAAGTGAATAGACGCTTAAGAGGCTTGCCCGACCAGCCTTTTGATTTTGTTGCCACCACTCCTCTATCTCGCCAACTATTTCAGATTGTGGCTGCCATTTAAATACTGGTAAACCGAATGTGGCTTCTGTAATAAATACATCACAGGGGACAACTTCAAATGGGGTAGTTAATCCATCAACTTGCAACTTATAATCACCTGAAACTACCCAGACCTCTCCCTGATGTTCAACTCTTACTTGAGCTGAGCCAATTACATGGCCCGCAGGGTGTAGGCTAAACTTCACACCATTTATTTCCCATTGCTGGCCATATTCAAAAGTTTTCAGCTCAATATTTTTACCAAGCCGTAACCTTAAAGTTGGCTCTGAATCTTGATGGGCAAAATACTGCGCATGACCGTAACGAGCATGGTCGGCATGCGCATGAGTAACCACACACCTTTCTACTGCCCTCCAGGCATCAATGTATACATCGGCAACTGCACAATAAAGGCCGCTCTTATTCAGCTTTAATAATGACATGGATAATTATAGCCTACTGGCAGGGAATCCCGTTTAGCGAAAACTGATTGCTATCTAAAGCAGAGTTCGAGCCTGAGTAACTAGCTTGAAAACCAGTTAATGTACTACTACCACTCGCAATTACGCTATTGTAAGGCATATTTACTGCACTTACATTCTGTCCATTCTGGGTAATCTGGAAGTTCCAGGGGTTTGTAATTACTTGATCACCATCGAATGTCCAATCTAGTTGCCAACCATCTATAGCTGCATCGCTAATATTATGGATCGTCAAATCAACTACGAAACCATTCCCCCACTGGGTACGAACTACATAATCAACTGTACAATAGTCTGCCGGCTCTTCTTCCCCGCCCCCTCCAGCACCACCGCCATCAACCACAATCGTAGAGGATTCTCCAGAAATGTTTGTAAACAAAAAGCCATTACTCATACCAGCTCCCACAAGAATATTTCCATCAGCTGTCTGACCCACATAATAATTAACCCCATTGGGCCTAGGCGGTAAAGAGCTTAAATATACTCCTCTAATTCCATCTAAGGTGGCTGAATCCACACCGCTGGCGATTACTGTCTCTTCTGTAACAACTGGCAAATCTGTACCATTTGATGTGGGTAAAGCCCCACCGTTGTCGACAGAATAAAGTCTTGCTGCCTGTGATAATTCCTGCACATTACGTCGTGTTTGTGCGTCTTGAGAGGCGTTTATACGACCGGCTGGATTAATTGCCGCCACCACTACAACAGCCAGAATGGCTAGCACGCCAATCACGATTAATATTTCTACTAGGGTAAAGGCTCTGGTATTGGCTCGCACTCGCATATAAATAAAATACACATATTTGCGAGTGATGTCACTAAGGCTCCCTCGAAAAATCAAAGATCGTGTGTGGAAAGTGGTAGTCATCGTAAGGCCCAGCCGTAGAGTAGCTTCCAGTGCGACTAGTAGTTATATATCTCTTTTTTGTTAGCTCAGCGATTAAGGCAGTGTATATCTGATTAATCTTTTCTAAATCTGGATTAATATCGTCGCTTTGTCCTGTTTTGTTAGCATTTTCTACAATGAAGTTCAAAAAATCACTTGTATTATTCACACTCGCATTATGAAAAAGTTCATACATTGAAAGTAAGGTTACGTACAGCTGGATTACAGGGTTATCGGGCCTATTTTTTAATATTTTATGAAATGGATCATGTGGAGAATAAGGGTCATTCAACTCAAAAAGTAAGAAGAGTGCTTCGCCACAAATCTCATCTTTAAGTCTTTTTATTGTCGCCTCAATAGCATCTTTAGCAGATCTAATTTCTTCTGGCATCTCTAGCTCTTCACTGTACTTGTGGAGCACACTTACTAAGCGTAGGTAGTTGATCAGAGTTCTAACAGCACTATGTTGAGATCGTGTAATAATTCCGGGATCAAATTCTATAATTAGACGGTTCTTATTGTTAAACTCTAGCCAGTTAACAATTTCTAGGCTTAGACTCTTTAGGTTTGGAGTGTTTCTTATTTTTTCCGCTAACTGGTCAAGTTGCTCCGAGGAGGCAATGGGAATAGTCTCACCTAAAGGTAGCTCGGCTCTTTTGTTTCGCCCTAGACCAAAAATTCTACGTGCTGCTATTTCTATATTTCTGAACACACAAAATTATACCATATATCCCTGAAATATCTGCGGGCAATTTGGCTTTATACAAACTACTTTTTAAGTTTCCCTAGCAGTAAGCTTGTCCCGATAAGTGTAAAAGCAATCAAACTCTGTACAGCAATAGTAAATACACCGCCTAATGCGTATTGTACTTCCTGACATGGAGTGGCTACAGCGCAGCTCCCAAAAATAACATTCTCAATTTGGAAAGCTTGTAGGTATACATGATAAGCAGCAATAGCTAGCCCTGGAATCACAAGTGCAGCTATAAACTTGCCCAGATTTTTGACCCCAGCCAGTCGTCCAGCAATGGTGACTAAAGGTATTGGATACATAAAGATTCTTTGATACCAGCACAGTAAACATGGAGTCAAATCCATCACTTCGCTATAGTATAAGCTACCCATCGTAGCTATCAGCGAGAGAAATATAATGAGTTCGAAGCGATAATCAGCTATTTTTTTCATTTTTCAAGACGTAATAGTACGCAGCTGTGACAAGTAATATTAAGTTTAGAGCAATAAACATCAGTAATGCCAAGGTAGGGATTGTAAAAATACCAAACAACTCAAATCCTGGAGCAGCACAAGCTGCACTATCGCAATTAATAATTCCCAATAGGTCTGTGCCGAGCGTCTCGTCCGCTACTTGAAAGGCAGCTATGATCATACCAATCATAGTGAGGGAAAGCATTAGCGCGTAAGCCTTTCTGGTTTTGGTGACTTGAGCTACTATGGCTAAAATAATTATAGGAAAAGCGGCAATTCTCTGATACCAGCAAGCCTTGCAGGGTGCAAAAGCGAGCACTTCACTAAAATACATACTGCCTAAAAATCCAATGATACTAATCACTAGAACTAGGTTGAGATATTGAGGGGCAATTATGCTCCCGATGCGTTTAGTTATCGTTTGTATTGTTGACATGCAGTAGTTTATCACGAATTATATTTTTGAATACATCTTTTATGTCTGTTCGCTCAGACGGGGCAAAATTACTCAGAGCGTAAGCCATTCCTGGGACCCCACTATTCCCTTTTTGAGTCCGGTTCTCTATGCCCAAGCGGATATGCCAGAATTGATCAGTGGCCAGAAGCTGTTTAATTGAGCTGATTCCGTTATGGACTTTGGGTCCTTTGCCAAATTGAACCTTTGATTTCCCTAAAGGGATATCCAGGTCGTCGAATGCTACTGCTATTTGGTTAGGCTCAATATGGTAATAGGCAGCGATTGCTTGTACAGAGCGTCCGGACAGGTTCATGCCCGTGGCTGGCTTCGCCAGCCACGGGCTACTAGTACCCAACTTAACTCGAGCTATTTCAGCCTGGAACTTGCGTTCCAAGCTCCAGTCACTCAAGGTCTCCGCTTGCTTTATTAATTCATCCACAAACATAAACCCGGCGTTATGCCGGGTAAGAGTATAATTTTTTCCTGGGTTTCCTAAGCCGACAATCAATTTAATGTCGTCGATATTGAACTGCATGCTAGGCAGACTTTGCTTTGGTACTTTTGGCCTTAGTCGCAGTCTTTTTTGTTGCACTTGTGGCTTTCTTAGCTGGGGTGCTTTTTGATTCAGCTTTCTTTTCCTTTGTAGGAGAAACTACAGTCTTTGCTTCCACTACTACTTCTGGATCTTCAGGAAGAATGTCTATGTATTTTTTGGCACGTTTATGGCCAGTCATATTGCGGAAATACACATAGCCATCTGTAACTGCAAAGATGGTATGATCACGGCCAATGTCAGCTCCTTTACCTGGATAGTAACGAGTACCCCTTTGTCTTACGATGATATTACCAGCTTTTGCATAAGCTCCACCTGGAACCTTTACACCTAGTCTTTTACCTGCAACATTAACTGTTCTTTTGGCTGCTCCACCTGCCTTTGTATGTGCCATATTTTAGTCTACCTTATTTAATTTCAATTACTTTAAATGTAGTTAGTCTTTCACGATGTCCACTTTTACGGCGGTAGCGTGATTTAGCTTTAAATTTATTTGTGGTGACTTTTTCACCTTTTCCTTGTTCTATAATTTCCACCACAACTTTACCTTTAGTGACTGGCTCTCCAAATTCTAGATCTCCGTCTGCTGAACGAGCTAGAACTTCAAGTTCTACCTTGTCACCTTCTTCGCCATCAAACTTATCAACAGCATAAGTTTTACCTGGCTCTACTATGTATTGTCGATGTGCAATTTTTACAACCGCGTAGTTATTCATATTCATGTTTTTAAGCTCTCGGATTATAGCAGATAAAATCTGAACTAGAAAAGGATTTAATTATTTTATATCCCAAATATAACTGGAGTTTTACTTTCTCCAGTCAATTGGGTTTACATTGCTAATCACTTCTCCTGCCTTTACTACCACTTCCACAGGTTTTTTTAACTTAGCTTCGTCGCAGGCAGATGCTTCTTTTTCTTGAGCACATTTAATTAGCTCACTATAAAAAGCTTGAGCCTGAAATAAGTCTGAGTTGGCTCCTGGTTGTGGAAACAACTCGGAATAGACCTGATAACTATCAGCTGGTAGCTTTAAAGTGTAATCCTGATCCAACGTAGATGCAGTAGTGCAGTACATTTTATTCGGATTACTTATAGTGCGGGCACAAATTCTTTGATATTGACTGATGCCTTGGGAGCTACTGCTTACCAATGGGAAAATTTGACCAGTTACTGTACCCAACCCTTCTACTTGTAACTTTTGGACATTCGCTTGTAGTTCAGTGTTTTCTTGCTGCAAACGTTCAACTTCGTTTTGAAGTCTGGTAAATTCACCTTGCAAATCCTCAATAGTTACCTCTTTATTTTCGTTTTCTTCATTAAGCCTCGATTGAGTAGATTCGAATACTTGATTTAGCTCATCTAGCTTACGTTGCTGGTAAACAATGTATCCGATACTGACAACGAGACCTATTACTACTACTGAAAAAGTAAAGTACATTAAGGCGCGGCCAATTCTTCCTAGAAAGCTCATTTTAGGCTTATCCTTTTTCTTTGGTTTGTTTTCTGTGTTTTCCATTACTCTATTTTAGCTTAATGCTTGTTTCTTGCCAATTTGTCGCTGACCAAGTTCAATTTCCCGGTAAACATCCTGAATCATAAGGGTGCTGAATATAATACTGGCCACCGTTGAAGCTATAGCTACCCACAATTCGCTAGCACCCGAGATAGCATTTATCCAGATTAAACAAGTGGTTATCCACAACACCACAGCCCAGATGGCAGCACTATGATAAATTCTGAAAGAGCTTTGTACTAGTCCGGTAAGGTTATGCTTATTTAATTTAACAAGCAGTCTGGGATTTATATGAGTATCATGAAACTGAGTAGCCTGAACCAATATAAACGTAAAGCCGCTGGCCACCAGTAAATACATAATCAGATCTGAATAAGTGCTAAGTACTGTCAAACCTACAGAAGCCACAACAGGCCTAATAGAAAGTATATTTTCAGCAGCGCTAGAAACATCTACTTCTATTTTAAATAAAGTGGCTGTTAGGAACAGCCCAATAAACTTGCTTACCACCATTAAGGCGGCAGGAAGTAAAGCAATATCAATTACTTTTATAAGAGATTTGGACATTCAACGTATTTTACTGTTGATTGAAAGCGGCGTCCACCTTCTTTGCCATTCTTGAAGTTAGGCGGGCTGCAGTATTCTTATGCAGTGGTCCACCACTCTTCGCTGCTTTTGCTGTTGCTTTAGTGAATTGCTGCAATGCAGAGGTAGCGGCCTTTTTGTCACCATCTTTGATTGCTTGCTCTACATCTTTGCGTGCATCACGACGAGCACGATGACGACGTAGGTTCTTTACACGTTCGCGACTTTCGCGGCGAATTGCTTTTTTTGCTGAACTCGTATTTGCCATAGTTTTCTTATTTGCGTTGCGATTTTAGCAGGAAAGGCCTGTTTTACACAACAATATATTAGAAATTAACTGGAATTGTCACTACATGCTGTCTACTGCCATCTTGAGCACTTTCCCCGTACAGATACAGAATTCCTTCTGTAGCAGTAAAATCTGCAGGTTTAGTCCAAGTTACTACTTGTTCGTACGTACCAGGAATACCAAGGTCAGGTGCAGTATAGGTTACCACTCCGCTATCAATAACTGTACCATCCTCTAATTCTAAAGAGTAAACCATGGTGTTTTCGAATAATCCGAACGCTACACCTTTTAGGGTATATGTTGTTGCTAATGTTTTATTAGCACATGGTGTGTTATTTACAATCCAAGCGTCCACCGAGCGGTTAAAACATTCACCTTCGGTTGGAGTGAT
Organism: uncultured Candidatus Saccharibacteria bacterium; assembly: GCA_964446595.1. Taxonomy (GTDB): domain Bacteria; phylum Patescibacteriota; class Dojkabacteria; order J137; family JAEUSD01; genus CAYUPY01. Next base: position 18,204 of record CAYUPY010000012.1, read on the forward strand.
ATCATTCAATTGTTCTTTTAAGTCTTCCACCTCTATAGCCAGCGCATCTTTCTCAGTTGTTAGTTGTTTTACTTGAGCCTGAAGGTCAGTTCGATCTGTATTAAGTGATTCTCGTTCAACGTAGAGTGCTATAGCAATCGCACTGGCTGCCACAGCTGCAACTAAAAGTAAGATGATTAATAGGCTTAATAAAAAGCGTGTTATAAACTTTCCCATACACTAGTATAGAGTAACTAGTTAATCGTGTCAGTAGTAATTCTGGTTTTCGGTTATGTTCCAGGGGTAAGACTAGAATGTAGAAAAAATTAACTTCCTAATCTCTCCTTTTTGTGCGTCTTCTAGCATTGAGACTACGACTGGTAGGATTCCTTTTCCCTGGTGCCTTAATACCAGGATCTTGTGGAGGCCAATTTTCATCTCCCTGTGCCGGATCTTCCCCATCTGGTTCAGGGTTAGCTTTAATATGGAGATTCATATTTTGCTGCAGGTGTTTTATAACGTCGTCAACGATCTCCATGAGCTTTCTTAGCTCGGCAATAACTTCCTGCACTAGCTCGTCATTTTTGCCAAGGAATTCGGTTGCCATTTCGTTAATATAGCCGTGAGTGTATAAACATTTGGTAACAAAGTTTACTAAGTCATTAATACCATCTTTAAGAGCGTTGGCTACCATAGATTGATCAATATGATAGCCTCTCGGGCTCTGTTCGGTGGTAGATAATAATCCTTCTGCAGTTTTTGCAGTGCTTTGCCAAGAGGTCACTAGGCTTTTTAAACCTAATGGATTGAAATCTTGAGCCGCCATGAGATTACGTACTACTTCCTCCTCCATCGGATACTTAATTCTGATAGTATTGGGATCTTTAGTTATTTCTACTCCAGCAATTTTTGCCTGAAGTAATTGTTGCAATAACTGTGTTTCGTGTGTTGCTACTGCTTTGGTGATGTTAATCACTAAGTCTTCGTCATATTGGTCGGTAGGAAGAGTAAAAATTTGCAGCTTTAGCTCATGCAGTAATTCTCTAAAGATAGGACTAAACCGGTAAGCTTCTGTTGCTGGTTCTGGATCATCAGGGTAACTCGCTAAAAGCTCATCATAGCTATCTAAGATTGACTGAATATTACTATGGTTACTAAGAATGCTTTTCAATAAAATTGTGGCTAAATCAGGTAATAGCTTACGTATTTCTTCTAGATTGTTTGGAAGAAAGCGTGATAATTCGAATGTGAATGCTTCCGGTAATTCATTAATCAGTGTGAATTGAAACGTTTTGGCCATCAGATTATCTAATTCATCGGGAACTCGATAGCTTCTTTTACCCCTAATCATCCTGGTTGGAAATGCTTGGTCGGAGATATTACTACCAATGCAGGCAAGCAAGTCACGGATAAACTCAAAGTCAAACGCTTCAGAGTATTCAGAAAGAGCGTCAAGATCTATATATGATTTAGCCGTAACGAAGTAGAGCTGTCTTACCGTATTTAGTACCCAAGTCAGAGAGGAATCAGGTTGAAGAGGTATTTTTGTTTGTGCTAGATGTCTGCCTGGGTTCTCAATGCTAACTGCAATTGGATACTCCGCATAAATAATCTTCAAGTATTTTGTGTTATCTCCTAATCGCTCTAGCAACAAGCGTGGCATTTTGAAGACATTGTCTGGTTGCTGCCTAATCTCTTGTCTTAATCTCGCTAAAATATCTTCTTCTGTACCCATGAACTATTTTACTATATATCAGGTGAATATGCCAGGCTTGTGGGAGTTAGACCTTGTATTTCTGTAACACGTCTAGGCAACGGGAGTCTAGACTGGAATTGCGGGTAATGCGTTTGGGTCGAAATTTTTCGCCATAAAGGATTTCTACCTCAAGTTCACCTCCCTCGCTAAAGCAGTTACGAATGCGTTGTAGATCTGCTTCGTTATGTACATTACAAATGTCAATGGTGATACGCTGTGGAGGTCGAAGTTTCTCAGCAGGAGAAATATTATTAATTAAGATTGAAGGCTCTTCGTTGCGCAGACTAACAGTTCCCGAGATTACAAGAGGAACTGCTTCCGACAATGATTCTTCCAGAGTGGCATAGGTGGAGGGGAAAAGTACCGCCTCGATGGTAGTTGAGCCGAGATCGAGATTTAGGAAGGCCATTTTTTCGTTGTTTGCTTTTGTGCGGATGACTTTGATTTCGTTAATGCTGGCCAGGAATTTAACCTTTGTACCATCTTTTTGATTTTTAATTCTGTCAGCATTAGTAAAGTCGGAGAGTAAGCCGGCCCAATAAAATCTATCTAAAGGGTGCCGGCTCAAAAAAATACCAATTAATTCTTTTTCCCACTGAATTAGTTGGCGGTCTTCTAGCTCTGGCATTCGTGGTAAAGGTGTGGCCGCTGCAATCATCTGCCCGGTTTTAGGGCCATTTAAGCCAAACATCCCCACCTGACCTACTGCACTCATTTTTTGCTGCTTGGCGATTTTGTCGAAGACGCTCGGCAAAATCGCCAGTAAGGCATTACGTGGGCCGAAGGCATCTAAAGCGCCCACTTTGATTAAACATTCGAGCGCTTTTTTACTCACATTTTCGGTACCCACTTTTTGAATTAGGTCATCTAGGTTGTGGAACTGTCCTTTCTTTTCTCTTGCTTCCACAATTGCTTCACACATGTGCGTTCCTACGTTTTTTACAGCTCCCAGACCAAAAATAATCGTGTCCTCCCCTGCTGCTTCAAAGTAAACACCAGAACTGTTGATGTCTGGAGCTAAAACCTGAAAGCCAAGGTGTTTAGCTTCCTGGATGTCGATAGTGATACGCTCAGTGTTTTCCAAATCAGAGTGCATCAATGCTGCCATAAACTCCAACGGATAGTGCGCTTTGTAGTAGGCACACTTGTATGCCAGCACAGCGTAAGCCGCGGCGTGGGCTTTGTTAAAACCATAATCGGCAAACGGAAGCATGTATTCCCACATTTGATCGGCAATCGTCTGATCATAGCCTAGCCGTTTAATACCTTCTTTAAACTTCGGTTCCTCCTCTTTCATCACTTTCATCTTTTTCTTACCCATGGCCCGCCTTAGCAGATCCGCTCCACCCATACTGTAACCTGCTAAGTCCACAGCAATTTTAATCACCTGCTCCTGGTAAATGGCGAAGCCATTTGTCGTCTCCACGATCGGCTTAAGCTCGGGGATCAAATACTTCGCCTCCTTGCGTCCGTGTTTGATGTCGATATAGTCGGGGATATACTGCATCGGTCCCGGACGATAAGCCGCTGCCATAAAGCACAAGTCTTCTTGAGTAGTAGGTTGTAACTCCTGCAAATAACGACGCATCGGTGGGGACTCAAACTGAAACACTCCCATCGTCTCTCCGGAGGCGAACAACTTAAAAGTCTTCTCATCATCATCGGGAATATCTTCCAAAGTCATATTCAGATTGTGACGCTTGTTCACAAGTTCGGTGGCATTAGCCAGAATTGTCAGAGTTCGCAGTCCCAGGAAGTCAAATTTCATCAAACCAGTCTCTTCCAAAGGGCCAAACTCTAGCTGAGTGATCATCTCGTCGCCGCGGGCTGCCTTTTGAACAGGGGTGTAATTAATAATTGGTTCGGGAGTAATAAGGTAGCCCGCGGCGTGGATAGACAAATTCCTCGCCAGACCGGTAATTTTTCGC
>CAYUPY010000012.1:21876-25084 GCA_964446595.1 uncultured Candidatus Saccharibacteria bacterium
CGTACTAACTCAGGATCAGATTCAATAATCTCTTTAAATTCTTGATCGGTCTCCATTTGCTTGTCGATACTGAACACTTTTCCGAACACCACGTTCACCATTTTAGAAAGCTTGTCGGCGAGGCCGAGATCAATCCCCATTACACGCGCGACATCGCGAATTGCGGCTTTAGTCTGAAAACGTCCAAAGGTAGCAATCGCCGCCACCGAATCAGCACCATACTTGTCGCGCGCATACTGCACCAACTCTTCCCTGCGAGAATCCTGAATATCCATATCAATGTCCGGAGGGGAAGGTCGTTCTGGGTTCAAAAACCGTTCAAAATACAGTTCCCATTTAATCGGATCAATTTTCACAATATCCAAACAATAAGCCACCACACTACCGGTTACCGAGCCACGTGTCCCAGTTTCGATTCCATTGTCGGAGGACCATTGCAACAAATCACCTACCACCAAAAAGTAGTCGTCATAGCCTTTATCGTGAATAACCTGTAGCTCGTAATCAATACGTTCCTCTAGCTCTGGAGTAATCTCACCATAGCGCCATTTCGCCCCTTCATAGGTTTGGTCGCGCAGCTCTTGTTGAGCGGTTTTGCCCTTGGGGAGGTTCCAGAACGCTGGTTGCACGCGGTCATGCATAATGTCGAAATTTTCCACCTGTTCGGCGATCCGCATTGTGTTTTCCAGCGGTGTTTTGTCGTCGGCAAACTTAAGCAGCATCTCTTCCTGGGTAGTGATGTATGTTCCTATATATCCATCTCTTGCTTTGGGATCATCCAAAGTTAACCCATCCATGATGCAAAAGAGCACCTTTTGCACGTCTTTATCTTCATAGTTCAAAAAATGAGCATCTGTTGTTGCCACCAGTGGCAAATCGTACTGGTCAGCGTATTCGCGCAGCTTTTTATTTACTTTTATTTGAGCGCGAATCGTATCCGTCCAGTCTTTTCCATATTCCTGCTCAAAGCGGGGATCATATTCATCTTTGCCATCAAAGCCGTTACGCTGTAGCTCAAGGTAAAATCTTCCAGGAAAAGTCTCTTTAAAAAACTGCAACCAGTCTTCTGCTTCCTGCAAGCGCCCCAGGTTAATGTTACGCGCTATTGGGCTGGCCAAACAGGCTGAAGTGACAATCAGTCCTTCAGAGTATTTTTTCAAAAGTTCGCGATCGACGCGTGGATTGTAATAATATCCCTCTTTTTGGGCTAATGAAACTAGCTTTACCAAATTCTGCCAGCCGGTTTTGTTCATCGCCAAAATCAACAAGTGATAGTACTTAATTCCGTCCACTTCTTTGCGCACTCTCCTATCACCCGGGGCAACATAAACCTCGCAACCGAGAATTGGCTTTAAATTGAACTCTTTAGACAGTGTCCAAAATTCCTGAAAACCATTCATCACCCCGTGGTCAGTCATCGCTACCGCTTCCATGCCATCTCCACTGACCTTTTCCATCAGCTTCGGAATGCTATTTACCCCATCCAGCAAAGAGTATTGTGTATGGACGTGAAGGTGTGTGAAGTCCGCCATTCTGGAGGTAGTATAGCAGGGAACAGAAGCTTTTGAAGTAAAGGAAACTCCGCAGAAAAATGACCTCTACTTGGCAAAAAGAAGGGCTGAAAGCCTCGGAATTGAAGCCACGCAAATAGTTGGACTGGAAAAAAACGCCAGCTCTAGTTATTATGTCTGGGCTGGGCAGTTGGGTTGATAGAGTTATGCTATAGTCGCTACCATGGAAACTGCAAAAAACTTACATCTAGGATCTATAGCGAAGCTGGAAATCAGAGACTATTCTTTCCTGCTAGAAGGTGAATGGTTTCGAAAAGCACTAAGGAGAATAAAGGCCGAAGCTGTCAGAGAAGATGGCATCTTACCTGAAAAAATAGGTCTGGAATTTTTAGCCGTTGCCGCAACATATGCATTGTCTGGAATGGAGGGTGTAGGTCCTAATTCTGCAGCAAGAATACACGATTATTATGCTCGACAACTACAGTCGCAATTTAGCGTTGATGAACCAACACTTAAATTGATGCAGGAGGAAAGCTTATTTGCTTTATTTGAGTATCGAACCTCAAATGCAGATGCAAGAGCTAGGTTGGCGGTAGTCGCCGCTCTTTGGGCTCAAGGTATTGAGACAGTTCACCAATTAACAAAAGAAATGACGGATGAAGCTATAGAGTTTATTGAGAATCAAATATGTGCCTTTTCTGTAGCGAATAATCTGTATTACAATATTGAAAACTCTCGAATGATGGACACCTATCTATACCTTAGGAGGCAGATTACAGTAAATCAATGGGAAAGCTAAGTCACCTAAAAAAACTATTACAACTCCCTGCTTGGGATGTGAACAATATTCGCATTTTTTATCTACTGACATTTGTGCATAATTGTTGGTGGATAGCGGGCAACTGGATTTTCTATTGGACGAGGTATATGACCTATGGAACTTTGGGCTGGATAGATGCGGCTGCGTTTGCCTTTGGTGTACTGATGGAAATCCCGACTGGTGCTGTGGCTGATATGTTGGGTAAAAGGCGAACGCTGATTTGGGCGATGATTATTGCCACGATAGGAATATTCTTGCTAACTCATACCCAAGATCAGTGGGGTATGTTTGTAGGTTTTATGATTGCCCAGCTTGGTTGGGCGTTGTATTCAGGTTCTGCCGAAGCGTTGGCGTACGACACTTTGATTGATGAGGGCCGTGAAGAGGAATTCGAGGGAGTTATTTCTGCATCCGCTGCGTCTGCAATCTTGATATCTGTGGTAACAATTTTTATTGGTGGCTTTATGTATGCTGCTTACTATCAATTGCCGCATATAGCTTGGTGGGTTACTTTTGCAGTTGGGATTGTAATTTCTGTATTTGCCACAGAACCAAAAACTGACACAGAAAAATTCAGCTGGTCAGGATATGTGAAGCAATTATCACAAGGTTTCAGGCAGCTGTTTTCGGCTAACTTGCGCCGCTACTTTGTTTTTATCATTGGATTGTACGGCGCATTCGTAATCTACGACTGGGGTTTGGTCAAGCCTGCCCTCGCGACATACTTTGGCTACAATGCGGACGCACAGGCGTTTCTATTTGGGATTTTTGGGTTGCTAGGTGCCGCGATAGTCTACAACCTGAAATTCTTCCGTCGCCTTCTTGGCGATGTAAGAGGGTTATATATTCTTAGTTTTGTGGTGGGGTTAGCTTATGC
>CAYUPY010000012.1:25094-25862 GCA_964446595.1 uncultured Candidatus Saccharibacteria bacterium
CCGGGATTGATTTCTTGGGGCGTTTGAGCTACCCGTGGCTCTCCGTGATTATTAATAAAGAAGTTCCTTCCAAATATCGAGCTACTACCCTATCCACTAGCGCACTATTAGGTCGTGTGCCTTATGTATTTGTGGCAATAGCAGCTGGTGAGGCCGCGGAAGCAGGGTTGTTGGGCGTGTTTGCGCTGGCTGTTGGGTCAGTGTTGATACTGGCGACTGTTATAAACTTTTTCTACTTTAGAGTATTTCACAGAGAGAAAAGCGCTAGTTTGTAAAATTAAAAAAAAACAACTACAGTTCGAAATTAATTATTGCACCTTCATGGTATGGCAGAACTTTCAGCCCCGCCGCTTTAGCTGCTTCAATGTTGCCCAGGTTATCGTCCACAAACAGAATCGTGTCGGGGTCTGCTTGGAGGTCGGCTAGAATTTGACGGTAGGTTTCGGGATCGTCTTTCTCTGCTCCGCCAAGGTTGGCTTCTGTATAGACTTTTTCAAATATTTTCATTTTTTCAGACAAGGCAGGGTCTTCTTGAACTGTGCCAGTAGTGAGCACATAGAGTTTGATGCCCTGTTCAGCAAGTGTCTTATATTGTTGGAAGAGTTCTTCGTTCCAGCGGAAATGAGCAAAGAAATCGAAGTCTTCCGTATCTCTTACTTCCCGGTAACGAGCATTAATTGAGCCGTCACGGTCGGGATCTGCATGAAAAAGTAATGTGCGAGAAAAGTCGGAGATGATTGTGGTAATTTTTGCCATGAATTATGATAG
>CAYUPY010000013.1:0-25478 GCA_964446595.1 uncultured Candidatus Saccharibacteria bacterium
TCTAAAGTATACCTTAGGTACTTGGTTAATTTATCAGGGACAGAACAACTCTTACGCTGATTATAGCGAGAAATAGCTAACATTTTCTAGGTTATAGGTTATTTACAAGTTATCCACGTGGATATATTCTAGGCCTACAACAAACTTTTAGTGCGCAAAAAAGCCTTACCAAATTTCGCGCATTTGCACAAGCTGTTTTCTACAAATGAAAAGAACTGAAGTACTTAAAATACTGCAGTGCCTGAACCCAATTATTTTTAAATAACATTTTTGTAACAACTATGGCTATTAAAGATCCGGAACAGCTATGGAAAACGGCGCTGGCTCAAATTGAGATTAAATTAGATTCGCCAGCGCAATACAAGACCTTTTTCCAAGGTACAAAGCTGGTAACCGTTGACGAGGATAAAGCTACTATTGCGGTGGCAAATGCGTACATGTCTGACTGGTTGCAACAAAAATATAGTGACTTAATCCAATCAACTGTATCCCACGTTTACGGATCTGAAATTAAAGTAGAATTTAGAGTAGATTCGAACTTCGAGGCCGGTCAACTACCTCAACTAACCAGGCATGAATTGCTCTCCACTCGCTCTCACCCTACTCAACAATTCGCAGCTGGTGGTTACGACGAAGGTTTATTTGGAATGCAGGGGGGGGTACATGCATCTGTAGCCGACGCTATTTCTCGAGCTGGTCTAAACGATAAATACACTATTAAAAATTATATTGTAGGGCCGTCTAATCAGATTGCGCATGCAGCAGCTCAAGCTGTAATTCAAAATCCAGGGTTAACTTACAACCCTCTTTTCTTACACGGGAAAACAGGAGTTGGAAAGACTCACTTGGCGCAAGGAGTTGCAAGATCTATTTTGGAACAAAGCCCAAATAAAAGAGTAAAGTACGTGGCCTCCGAAGGATTTCTAAACGATATGGTTAAAAGTTTACGTACAAATAAGCAGTTTGAGTTCCGTAACCGCTATCGTGGAGTAGATGTTCTAATTATTGACGATATCCAACTAATTTCTAAATGGGTTAGTACTCAAGATGAATTTTTCAATACCTTTAATGTACTTTATAACAATAATGCTCAAGTAATTTTGGTGTCAGATCGTCGACCAGAGGCAATTAAAGATCTCCAGGATAGGTTGCGTTCTCGCTTTAAAGGCGGAATCGTGGTAGAAATCCAACAACCAGACCTGGAGACCAGAATGGCTATTCTGGACCATAAAAACAGAATTTATGGCTACGATATTGATCGTCATACTTTAGAGGTAATAGCTAGAGGAGTAGAAGATAATATCCGTGAACTTGAAGGCGCACTACAAAAGGTGGCTCTTTTTAACCAAATTAAGCCAGAAGGAGAGCTTTCCACTGACGAGATCAAACGCATCATAGGTAGTGATGGTCAAAGCAAACGAGAAAAAGTAAAGGTATCAACAGTAATCCGTTTTGTTTCTAAAAGCTTCGGCGTTTCCATTAAAGATATTAAAGGTAAACGCCGCACTAAAGAAGTTGCCCTAGCGCGACAAGTGGCGATGTACATCTTACGTGAAGAACTAGACTACAATCTGGAAGAAGTGGCTAAATTCGTAAACCGTAATGACCACACCACCGTGATTCATGCTGTAGATAAAATCAAATCCTTGATTATGACTGATGATGGTTTTAAAGACCAGGTGGTAAGTGTGATTAAGGATATGAATGAGGCAGAAGAAGAATAGACTATTAAGTATTGTTAAGATACTTAATAGTTAGAATTTTGGCTCAACACATAGGCTGACTCCAGAAAACTTCATACATGAACACACAACGCACCTTGGTATAATTATGTGACAAAATACCCCCGGTGCGCCAGGAGTTAACAATGTTTACTGTAGCAGTTAACAGCTGCTTTGCCACACTTTATCCACAACCTTACGGCGTAGCTTTTCCTTTGCTATAATTGCCATATTGTTATAGGTTTACACATATCTACCCGCCCTATAACTAATACTATTTAAATACTGACTAAAATAGATAATGCAGATAACCATTCAGAGACAGAAGCTAGCTAAAGCTCTTAATTACGTATCAAAAGCAGTTAGCTCGAAACCTAATATTCCTGTACTCTCAAATGTTTTGTTGTCAGTAAAAGACGATCAACTTAAGCTATCGGCTACCGACCTGGATATGGGGATAAATATGTGGGTTCCTGGGGTGGGAAGTCAGGGAGGGCAAGTAACCGCATCCGGAAAATTCCTTGCTGACTTTATCAATGCTTCTTCCGGGGATAAAGTGGAACTAAAGCTAGAGGGGGATGTTTTACATGTTTCTTCTGCCAAATCTAAAGCTCAATTTCAAACAATTCCTGCAAGTGAATTCCCCGTTTTACCTAAAGTCGGCGAGAAGCCAACCTATAGTTTTAATACTGCGGATTTCATTAAGTCTATGCAAAAGGTAATCTTTGCCTGTGCTGCAGATAATAATACTAGTACGATTCAGTTTACTGGAGTGTTGTTTGAAGTTGAGGAGGGTACAAAGCACATCCATTTCGTAGGTTTAAATGGCTTCAGAATGTCCCGTAAACGCATGAGACTATCAGAATCGAATGCTACATCATCTCAGCTAATTGTGCCCGCTAAATCCCTACAGGATTTGGTTAGGATTTTAGCTGCAGAGGAGGAATCCGAAATTAAAATTTATGTAAACGAGGCAGCTACACAAATAATTTTCGCAATTGCTGATTTAGAGTTTAGTATTCGCCTACTAGAAGGTCCATATCCTGATTATAAAGATGTTATCCCGACGGAAAGTTCTTACGAGTTTGAAGTGCAAAAATCAGAATTTGAACAATCCTTACGTGTAATAAATACTTTTGCTCGTAGTATTACTGGAAATAAAGTGAACTGGGACCTAGACACAGAAACTGGCGAATTATTAATGCATTCTGAGGTTATTGACCTGGGGAGAAACGAAACAAGTCTCCAAGTTGAAGATGTGAAAGGCACAGGTGTATTAAAAGACGCTTATAGTATGCAATTTTTAATGGATTTTGTCTCGCACACTGACGGCGACACTATTAGTTTCCATACCAATGCGCCACTAGCTGCCGCCGTCTTCACCGACAAAGCTGATGCAGATTTTATTCATATCATCATGCCCGTCCTTCGTGACGATACTTAGTATTATAATCTTTGGGGAAGTAGATCATGGAAGAACTTTTACAATCACGTCAATGTGCGGAGCAGGAATTGCAAAGTATTCTCTCGGTTCTTAGGGAGTTTGAATCTGTAGAAACCTTGGAATTTGAAAGTGTAACTAACGCCATTCACAGCTTAAACGGCAGCACTAGAGTGTTATTGGAGAGTTATCTACCTAGGCTACATAAATCCAGAAGCAAAGAATATTTGGATATGCTGCTTAATGGGCAAAGCGTTGATTCCTTATATGACAATGAATTAAATGTAGAATTTCACCCTCAAGTTATCCGTGCCACACTTACGGTAATGAACTTTCTAGGGATGCAAAGTAGGTCTGCAAACTTGCTGGAAGATATTAGATTAAGAGCGGAGACATCCTCTAGACAATCAATTAGTAGTTTCGTGGGTAGCTTATACGAATTGCAGATCCGGGCTGAAGAATTAGTCACAGAGCTTAGAAAAGCCGGAGCACTCAATGATAACTTAGAAAATGCTATCAAAGACTTAATTTTTAGTCTTCAAGAACTATTCTTAATCAATACTGAACTCCAAAATTTTTTAGAAGCCTGATCAAATTGTAGTAAAATCAATATTGTCGTGATATACTGCTAGTATGGAAGGTATAAATAACCCTAGGCTGGTTGAAAAAATAGAAAGAGAAAATTTAAGTCGGTTTATAAGCCTAACTGAGGGTGCATTAGGAAAAGATGCGAACCTTAATGATTTTAGTGAAGTTATTGTCAGTTTGTACCTAGCCGAATCAAGTATAGATACCGGAGATAATCAGGATCTAGCTTCTTTTGCATTTGGTCAAGTTATCACACTATTAGCGTTAGTATATCTATGGCTTAATAGAGAAATAAGAATCCAACTTGGAAAAGAGGGATACATTGAAAAAGTACAACAAATCCTAATAAATATAATTGATGCGGAACAACAAAGGTCAGGTATTGATATACTAAACAAATTTGTTGCTGACTCAAGTAATAGATATATGTCAAAGGTGGTTGATGGCCGTACTAAGAGACCAGAACTTGAAGATTTAGAGATAGGATTGATTAGAGCTATTAGACAACATTACAGTTCTTAACTTTCACTTAACTATTCATTTATAGAATGCTTTTATGCATTCAAAAGTAATATCTGCTACTCTTCTTGGTTTAGAATGTCGTAAAGTTGAAGTAGAGGTGGATTACCGTAGTGGTCTTTCCTTTTTCTCTATTGTGGGCTTAGGAGATAAATCAGTTCAAGAGTCTAAAGAGCGGGTCATATCTGCCATAAGTAATTCTGACGTTAAATTACTTCCGCAAAAGATAACAGTTAATCTCGCACCCGCCGATATGCCGAAGCATGGTCCAAACTTTGATCTTGCAATTGCAATCGGACTACTTATTTCAACACGCCAATTACCTACACTATCACCAGAAGTAGCCTTACTAGGAGAACTTGCCCTTGGCGGTCAGCTCAGACCTGTAAAAGGAATTATAAGCTTGGTAGACGGGCTTAAAACAGAAGGCATAAAGACTGTAATTATCCCCGTTGCAAATTTTCAGCAAGCACGGCTAGTAAAAGACCTTAAATTTGTACCTTTGGCTAGTCTAGCCCAGGTAATTTCTTACTTAAAAGGGTATCTGGAAGTGGAGAGCCCTAGTGTGTTAGAACGTTTTACAAATGATGGACTTGTTGGTTTTGCAAAACCCGAAGTTGATTTCGATCAAATATACGGACAGTTGCACGTGAAACGAGTGTTAGAGATAGCAGCGGCCGGTAAACATAATGTATTAATGAAAGGTGTGCCAGGGGCTGGAAAGTCACTTCTGGCGCAAGCCCTGCCAGGGATTCTTCCAGAATTAACCTTCGACGAAATGCTAGAGGTTACAAAAATCTATAGTATTAGCCACAAACTGGAAAATAGAAACGAGGTCTTATACTCTACTAGACCTTTCCGAGCACCCCATCACACCATTAGTTCTCCAGCAATGCTTGGGGGAGGGAATCTTCCCCATCCAGGTGAATTAACACTCGCACATCACGGGGTCCTATTTTTGGATGAGCTACCTCAGTACTCCCCTACTCTACTTGATAGTTTGCGCCAGCCAATGCAAGACAAGAAAATCAAGGTGGTAAGAAGTCGTTATTCCATTGATTTCCCAGCCGATTTTATTTTAGTGGCAGCGATGAATCCATGTCGATGCGGTTACTTTGGTAGCTCGCAACGTAAATGTATCTGTACAAACTACCAAGTTCGCAGTTACCAACAACGTGTTTCAGGCCCCTTGCTAGATAGGTTTGACCTTACTGTTTCTATTGATCGGATAGACTATGTATCGCTGTTCCAGAAGCAGAAGTCTGAGTCCAGCGAGCAAGTAAAGCTACGCGTAACTGCTGCAACAGAACACTTATCTCGTGCATTTTCTGAAAAATCATTAGTGGATGAGGAAGCTGAACATGCGCTACGGCTTGCGACGGTAAACTTAAGCTTATCTGCTCGCTCATACTACTCTACTCTGAGTGTGGCACGTACAATCGCAGCCCTCGACGGTCGTGCTCATGTGATAAAAGAGGATGTGGTTGAATCTTTAGGCTATCGGACGGGTGGATAATGATCGTGGTCATCAAGATAATCATCCAGGTCTTTGGACTTCCAGATATTTGCTGGATCTTGAATGTAGGACAAAAATAGTTTTCCATCTAAATGATCATTTTCATGTAAAACAACATGCGACATGTAACCTTCAGCAACTAGTTCATGCTTTTCTCCTGCCCTATCCATATACTCAACTCTAATTTTTCGAGGCCTAGAGACTGGGCCGAAAAGTCTCTCTCCACCCTTCCCTATTGAAAGGCATCCTTCCCAAATCTCTGATGGCGAATCATCAATTACTGTTATTTTTGGATTTACCATTACTTCCCAAATAGGATTGTCGTCCTCATCTTCTGGATTCTCTAAATCCACTCTGCGAGCCACAAAAATTCTTTTTAGTTCCCCAATTTGTACGGCGGATAGCCCTGCTGTACCTTCTTTCTCGGAGTCACAGGTATCTATCAAGTCGTCAATTAATTTTTGAGTTTCACGTGAAAGCAATTCTGCTTCAGACAATTCTAGAGATTTTTGAAGTAGGATGGGGTTGCCGATTTGCACGATTGTTTTCACCATGAACAGATTCTAACACATGCTATGATTAGAGATGATATCAATCCTTTATATTGGGGATGTCTGTGGCAGTGTCGGTCGCAATATACTGGCACGTGAGTTACCCAGACTCCGACAAAAATACCAACCAGATCTAGTGATAGTTAACGCTGAAAACTCAGCCGGAGGCTACGGTGTAAATGCTAAAACTGTTAACGAGATCACGGATGCGGGAGCGGACCTGTGTACAGGTGGTGACCACACATTCACAATTCCCAGCTTTCAGACAGAACTTAACTCAGGACTCAACTTTATTCGAGCAGCCAATTATTCGCCTCCAGGGATTCCGGGGAAACCTTATGAAGTAATCGATTTGGGGGCTAAGGGTAGGGTAGGGGTAATTCAATTGCTTGGCCAAGAGTTGTTTGCTTACTCACAGAAAGTCAATAATCCTTTCTTATACCTGGATGAGTTTCACGTCAAACACCCGGAGCTCCAAGAATGTGACTTGGTTTTGCTTGAGATACATGCTGAAAGCACGGCTGAAAAATTATCTCTCGCTTGGCATGCGCGCACTAAAGTCCAAGCAGTAGTAGGCACTCATACTCATGTAGCGACAGCTGATAATAGATTGCTAGGAGATCATATGGGGAAAGTAGCGTATGTTACAGATATTGGGCAAGTTGGACCGTATGCTGCCTCTCTGTGGGTGAAGTTTGATATTGCAATTCATAATTTTAAGTACCCTTTTCGGCGGAAACACGAGCTAGAAGAGTCTAAACCACAGGTACTTAACAGTGTATTGATGAAATTTGAACGTAATACCGGCCAAAAATACTCTCCTAAAAGTATCGATAGGGTTGACGTAATAATAGAGTAAAAGTTGTTTGTTTCGGAAGTGTCATTCAATAAAACGTCCGCCTAGATTAGATAATGTAACTATGGGCTTTTGCGTGAAACAAATTGTAGTGCGAGTCTCGTTGCTATTACTATGGATATCAGTTTCCCCTTTTCTGGTAATTATCCTTGACAGTTGTTTCTACAAAACTTATGCTTAGAGCATAAATTAATTTAATTATTAACGACAAGTTCACATGAATAAGTCTCAACTTGTAGATGCAGTTGCAGAAGCAACAGGCATGACTAAAAAGGCTGTAGCCGATGTTCTAGATACAATTCTAGACACAGTTATGGACGCTGTAAAAGGTGGAAATACTGTAACTCTAACTGGTTTCGGTACATTCCGTGCTGTACACCAAGCTGCTAGCGTAAAAAGAAATCCTAAGACTGGTGAACCAGTAAACGTTCCTGCAAAGAGCGTTCCAAGATTCCGCGCTGGTAAAACTTTCCGTGAAATGGTTGCCTAATTTAGGTAAAGTTTCACATCAAACACTCAACAGGCTTCTGAAACTGCAGAAGCCTGTTTTGCGTTTTGTTGCTACAATTAAAAATGCGAATAACTTCTACATCTCCATTTGAAACTAAAGAAATCGGCGGCAGGTTGGCAAAGAACTGGGCCGACTTAAGAGATAAGGACCTTCCTGTTGTGTACAAACTAGAGGGCGATTTGGGGTACGGCAAAACTGCTCTGGTTCAAGGGTTTGCTAGTGGTCTAGGGGTGACGGAGACTATTACCTCACCTTCCTACACTTATATTGAGGAATATGAGTTTCACGAGAAACAGCAAATTCATTTATTAGTGCATCTAGATGCATGGAGAATCGAAGATATTTCAATTGCTGAAGGATTGAAAATAGAAGAGCGGTATCTTAACGCTACTAATGTGCTCCTAGTTGAATGGCCTAACCGTTACCCGTTTGAACTATGGCGAAAATCTTATGTTGAGGTAAAAGTTGAGTTTGAGTATTTAAGTGAATATGCCAGACAAATATCTTTTTCGGTAGATCCACAGCACGCTTCCCTTATTGATTTATCCTAGACTCTAAAAACTTTCAATTCATAGTGCTAGAATACGTGCGTGGAACAAATGATTCTGGCAATAGAGACTTCCTGTGATGAAACCGCTGTGGCAGTATTACGCGGTAAACGTATACTCAGTAGTGTGGTTTATTCGCAAATCTATCTTCATCGTAAGTACGGTGGGGTAGTGCCTAGTGTGGCAAGACTTGCTCATGAAGAAAAGTTCGACGAGGTGTTAGAAGAGGCCTTAAATGGGGCTGGAACGGCCCTAGATGCTATCGAAGTGGTCGCGGTGACTGTTGGGCCTGGTCTAGCTATTGCTCTGGAAGTAGGGCTAGCTAAAGCAAAAGAAATCGCCAAAAAATATCAGCTACCGCTATTACCGGTTAATCATATGGAGGGTCACCTGCTTTCGGTTCTCCTAAATGAAGATAATGAAGATGTTGAAGACAAACAGTTCATAGAGCCTAAGTTTCCAGCGTTAGGATTACTTGTATCAGGCAAACACTCGGAATTCATACTTGTAAAAGGAATCGGTGATTACGAGAAGCTCGGCCAGACATTGGACGATGCAGCAGGGGAGGCTTTTGATAAAGCCAGCGTTATGTTGGGACTGGGTTATCCTGGCGGACCAAGAATTGCTGCGTTAGCAGAACAGAGCGATGTTGAGTTGACTGAAGTTAGGCAAAATCAATCAGTATACCTAGAGGTTAAAGGACAGGAAGAATTAAGGCTTCCGATACCCATGCTTTATTCCAACAATCTTAACCTTAGTTTTTCAGGATTAAAGACTGCATTAAAACAAAAAATTGATGAAGTTCACCCCACCGGGCAAACTGTAAATGATTTAGCAAAACTCTTTCAGGCAACTGCGATCAGCATGTTGATTAAAAAGCTCGTTTTTGCGCTTGAATCTTTTGTTGAGGTAAAACAAATATGGGTGGGCGGCGGAGTAATTGCGAATCGACTTTTTAGAGAAGAGCTGACAAAAGTTGCACGTGAAAAAAACCTGCAATTACTGCTGCCTCCAAACCGCTTTACGGGAGATAATGCTGCAATGATAGGTGCTGTAGCAGCTTATTATTTAGAGGAAGGTATAAATAATACCGTGTCTCCAGAAGGGGGTGAGTTTGAAAGTATTGACAGGCAACCGCGACTATCTCTCTAGTTATTCATGAAGCTATTGTGTATTTCCTTTCGCACAAACACGCTTCTTCCGCCAATTTTAAGCACCACAATATCCTCACTCTTTTTTTTGCCGTATACGTTTAAAAGTTTTGAAAACTCGCCTGTATTACCTTCAGGGTCTTGATAGAGATTATCTATTAACGTCGTCCCTTTAAATTCTAAAGCAGTATTTAATATATGTTTGACTCTTTCAACAAGGGTATCAAGTGTTTCTCGTGAAACTTGAGCAGCGGGGACTAAAGGGTGTAGATTAGAGCTATTAAGGGCCTCATTCACATAGATATTTCCAAGTCCGGCCACTACTGTCTGATCCAATAACGCTGAATAAATTGGCTTTTGGGTATTAGTCAGACGTTTTTGTAGATACTGAGAAGAAAACCCAGGTGAAAGTGCGTCTGGACCCAGTTTTGGCAGGGTAGGGTAGTCCTCAAAGTTATTTACTATGTGGAAGGTTCCAAATCGCCGTTGATCAAGATAATTAATGATCATGCTGGTTCCTTCTTTAGAGTTTTCCACGTGAAACCAGTAACGCAGGTGCGGGTGCTCAATAACGCTTTCGCAAGTTAAGTAGCGACCAGACATACGTAAATGTGCAATCGCCTTTGAGCTCCCCAAGTCAAAAAGCATCCACTTGCCAATGCGTTCAAGAGAAATAAACGTTTGTCCGATAATACGTTGCCTCAGTTCTTCTTCGTTCAGATTAAAATGAGAGTGCCCTTTTTGTGTTATTCCGATGTCCACTACGCCCGCACCTTGCAGGTGCGGGCGTAGTGAGCGGATTGTAGTTTCAACTTCAGGTAGTTCAGGCATTGGAAATGCTTTTCAAATGATAATATTCAATTAAGAACAATTGTCTTAAGCCCCATTGTCTAATAAACTTTGGTCCTAGTTGGACTTGAGATCTGTACTCACGCAGAGTTTTTAGTTTCCCTTGTATCAAACTTGGACTTAAAATAAGTTTAGCATTAGGTAAGATTGGATTAGCTTCACGTAAAACTTTGGCAAACTCACTTTCGAATTTATTAAGAAGCGGAAGCTTGATGGTGCTATAGATAACGGAAATATTTTGCTGAGATGCTAGATTGCTGACGGCTTGAGAAGTAGCTATGTGGTCAGGGTGACCGTAAATGCCAGAAGGCTCAAACGTTAATATATGAGTCGGTCGGCTTTTATTAATTGATTCTTGAATGCTTTCAATTACTGTTTCGTGTGAAACTAAGCCGTCAGGGTAGTTTAATATTCGATAGTCGTTTACACCAAGTTGTGACATTGAGCTTAAAAACTCTTTTGTACGTACTTCAGCCAATGATTGGTCATGTTCCACGTGAAAGCGCAGTGTGCTAGCTTCACCTCTGGTGAGACATAATACGTCTACGCGCTTGGCGTTTCGCGCCAAGCGCAGCATCAAGCCCGCACCAAAAAAAGCCTCATCATCTGGGTGCGGGTAAACTACTAACAGTCTTTCAATCTCATCAATATTTAGTTTTTTCATTCTAATAGTCGCTTGTTGAAATGTTATGCCATCAATGATGGTGTAGCACCTATGTTACACGTGAAATAACCTCTTTGCCCATATAAGGTACAAGAACTTCAGGAACTCGAACTGTACCATCTTCCTGTTGAAAGTTCTCTAAAATAGCAACTGGAATTCTAGAACCTACAATCGCTGTACCGTTCAGCATATGCAAGTATTCATTCTTACCAGTGTCTGATTTAAACTTAATATTTAAGTTCCGAGCCTGAAAGTCAGTCGTATTGGACGTAGATGTTATCTCCCCCCAGTCATTTCTTCCTGGCATCCATGCTTCCAAGTCATACTTTTTAGCTGCCATCGCGCCCAGATCTCCAGTACACATTTCAAGAACTCGATATGGAATTCCCAGGCTTTGCATTAATTCTTCTTCAATTGCCAAAAGCTCGTGGTGCAACTTATCTGAGTGTTCAGGTAGGCAGTACACAAACATTTCTAATTTTGAGAACTGATGTACGCGGTATAGGCCTTTAGAGTATTTACCGTACGAACCACCCTCCCGGCGGAAGCAGTGAGACAACGCGGCAAACTTGAGAGGTAATGAATCTTGAGGAAGTACGTCATCTGCATGCATGGCTGCCATAGTAACCTCAGCTGTGGCAATTAAGCCTAAGTCTTCGCCAGCAATTTCATAAGTTTGAGCCTCATCTCCTCTTGGCGCATACCCAGTACCCTGATAGAAGCGTGAGCGAGCAAGATCCGGTGTGATAGTTGGAAGATATCCTTTTTTGGAAAGAAACTGCATTCCATATTGCATTAACGACATCTCAAGTAATGCGGCATCTCCTTTTAGAAAATAGAATTGCGAACCAGCCACTTTAGCACCTGCTTCAAAATCTAAAATGCCAAGTTCTTCTCCTATTTCTAAGTGATCCTTTGGCTCAAAATCGAAGCGTGGTTTCTCACCCACCTGTCTGAGTTCAACGTTTTCACTATCTGTTTTGCCTAGTGGGGTGCCTTGTGGGTGGATATTCGGTATTTGATGAATTAGTGTCTCCCAGGTCATATTTACCTTTTCCATTTCTGCCTGAATCACCTTCTCTTTGTCTTTTAGCTCTTTCCCTTTATTCCTTAATTGATCAGGTCTTGCGCCTTTTCGGACCATTTCGGCTAACTCATTCTTTTCACGTCGCACTTCTTCTAATTTTCCAATCAGCTCGTTACGTTCTACATCAGAAATAAACCAATCTTCAACTACTTGAGGATCAATGTTGCGCTCTTCAGTATTTTGCTTAACTTGTGCTTTGTTAGCTCTAATGTACTTTGGGTCTAACATGTTTTTAATTTAATAAATAAAAAAAAGTCCTCACCTAACCTGTTTCTCGTGAAACATGCTAGGTAAGGACTCATTATATAGAGTGGTGCCACCTGTGTTTATACTTTACAGAAGAATAACTTTTCCCTCGGTCGCTAACCCGAAAGTGCTCAGTAATACTGAGTGGAGAACCGACGCGTCGGTGCCTTAGGTTTTAGGTGATTCTCACAAATGTTCGTTGGTTCGCGTACATTTAAACTCGTGGGCTGAATCACTCTCTGAGCTAAAACCTAGTGCGTTACTAGTTAGTAGATGATAGCAATTGCTTGAAACAAGGGTCAATCTAAATGTGGTATTTTGGAAGGTGAAATTTTTACGTAAGTTTGCTAAAGTAGACCAACGTGACCGGTTTTTAATAGTTTTCTCTTTACTGGTAGGGGTTTTGTCTCTTCTGCTCACACTGCCATTCTTATTCAGCAGTGAGATAGTAGGGCAGTACACTAGCTATGGTTATTTAGGAGTAGGATTTATTAACTTCTTAAGTGATGTTGCTCCTTTTTCGCCTGTACCTGCCTCTTTGGTGACTTTTGCTGCTGCAAACAATCCCGGCTTTAACAACCTTCTTTTAATACTTGTTTCTGCTATCGCCACTACTTGCGGACAAGTATTTCAGTATCTATTTGGCGACGGCATTGACAAGCTTGTACGTGACTACAAATGGCACGCGCGCTTGCGCGCGCTGTTTTTTAAAAGCCCTTTTATTTTCTTGGTCGTATGGATAGCATTACCAAACCCGGTAAAATCGATAGGGCAGATTTTTGTTGGCACAGCAGAATATCCCTTTTGGAAATACTTTATCGCAGCGCTAATTGGCAACTCAATCTGGTTTGCCTCCGTTGTGTATTTTGGGCGTTGGTTCTTCGAGATTTTTTAAGTTCATTATAAATAGTTTCACGGGAAACAGCCCGTCATGATGGCAATCTATAACCTTTCCCCCTTACAGTATCGATATTGATATCACAGCCGAATTCACCTAGTTTTTTCCTCAGATTGTGAATATGCACATCTATACTCTTAAGCCCGGGGTCGCTCCAGCTGGGTGCTGTAGCCGAGTTTATACGCTCACGATGCACAATTTTACCTCGATTCTCAGCTAACATTAGTAGAATTGAAAATTCCCGCCCACCTAAGTATAACTCTTGCTGGTCACGCAATATCATTTGCTGACTTTTATTAATACTAAAGTTTTTCACGTGTAACATCTCATCTACTGTCTTAGGAGAACGTTTTAATACAGCTAGTACTTGAGAACGCAACAGTTGCATTCTCAGCGGTTTAAATAGATAAAAGTCAGCTCCTGCATTTAGAGCCTGTACCACAATGTATTCATGCGTGTTTGGAAGTAACATCAGGATCGGTTTATCTACATTTAGTCTACGGAGAGCTTCACAAGTATGGATATTCTTATGTTTTGAGTCACAACTATCAAGTACAATGAGGTCCCAATTAAATTCTTGTCCGATCTTTAGAACTCTCGCAGCGTCAGTGACGTACTTAAATTCAATGGTCGATTTAGCAAAATATGCTTTTATCGCTTTAACTAATTCTAAATCTGGCGTAGCGAACAGTACTTTTTTTGGCATCTAAAAAAGATTAAAAAATGAATAATTGATGGTATAATCAGCCCAGCATCCTCACAATGGCAAGTAGACCATCGGTTCAAACGCCATGAGCGAAGCTGCCAAACTGGAGAGGTACCCAAGTGGCTCAAGGGGACTCATTGCTAACGAGTTAGTGGGAGAATATCCCAGCGGGGGTTCGAATCCCCCTCTCTCCGTATTAATAAAAGGTTTAGTATTCACTATGCCACATAGTCAAGATAAAATTGTTACTTCGCTAGTCTTTCCCTCTCAAATTCTGCCGACTGTAAAAGCAGTGCTTGGGGATGTGAGATTGTTTGCTAGGTTAAATCCGTTAGTTAAAGAAGTTGAGGTTGATGAAGATGGAAGTGCAAATATAACAGATGTGCTTTATGGGTTCATTCCGATTGAATATAAAGCAACAAGTAAAGTCTTGGATACTGAAGGGCTAGAATATATAAACACAGCCGCTTCTCCTTTTCCATTCTCCAGTCAGCAGTTGCAACTCAGTAATAAAATCACATTAAGTCCGGTCGAAGGCACGAATAATTATCAGTTAACAGAGCTAGCTCAAGTAACTTATCCTCCTAAACCGACCTATCTTCCCCGATTCATTTATGACTATCTTAAAATTGTAGTTCGTAAAAACATAGAAAAATCACATCGAGAAATGTTCGAAAAGTGTTTCTCGTGAAACCCGAAGATTTCTAAGCTACAATTTGTCTTTGGAGATAAGCTAACATTAGTTCTTTAAATGTATAGCTTTGGATTTGGGATATCCTAGCATCTTGATGTAATTCATCACCAGAGTAGCCTGGCAATATAGGTAGAATTTCGATCACGAGCTCTAACAGTTGAATTGGTTCATCAGCAAAGTTATTATTTTCCCGCTTAAAATACAGAATGGTTTCTACGGCTTTTAATAATTTGTTTAAATTGACTTTCCCTGGATCATGAAGTGCTAATTGGTGACATGTGCGTACGTAATTTGCTTTAGCATTATAATGATCACGTAAACGACTACTTCTCCTAAAAGCTTTAGTAGCTGAAACAGTCTCATCCAGCATTGAAATAACCACTTCTAGTACTTCTAGCTCCTCTTCGTAGCTTCTTTGCTTTTTCAACACCACCTCTAAATCACCATCAAGAGTTTCTAATCTGCTTACTAAATAACTGCTTCTCAGCCTTACTAAACGTTCTATCTTAACTGCCATGTTCATAACCCGGTTAGTAATTACACGTGGTCTTTCTGCCATTTCCAAAAGATGAGTTAGGTAAAGAAGTAATTTACCATCTACTTTGGAAGATAGACTTTCGTCAATATAACCAAGGTCGGCTATAATCTGGTTAATTAGCACCTCAAGCCATACATGCCAATCCACTCCATTATCCTTAAAAGCATCATTCAAATAGAACCGTATTTTAGCGAATAAGCTGTCCGTTAAGCTAAGATCAAAATTCTTATCTAGTAATTTGACTTGAGTTCTGGCCAAATGGTGAAATAGTTGAAGCGCAGAAACTCGAAGTTCTTTTTGGCTGTAATGTTCTATGTTATTAATTATGCTATCAACATTTGACCAATATACTCCTAGCTCATTTAAAAGATATATAATTTCCATGATATCTTTTGATCTGGCGGTAACCTCTTGGATAGCTGCAGCTAAAACAGCTGATTCTGATGAAATGAGCTTTACCCTTTCTACAGCCTCTAAAATAGTTGCAATGTCAGTAGTACCGTTAGTTTGTTCTATAACTAACTCTTCCAGAGTAGGGTGATGAGTCGGAGAAGTTACACCAAGCGTCAAATACTTTTTGATAAGTGAGTAAAGCAAATTTAAATGTGATGAAGCTATGGTAATTTGCTGCTCCCAGTAAAGCATTTCTAAGCTTGGAGGGCTAGAGTGATCAAATATCATTGGATCGATATGGTTTTGTTCCATATAGGAATCTAACATCGACAGAGAAACTTGCCAACTTTATTTCTTGCTTTTTAGATAGTCTACGTAGTCCAGTATTTTAGAAATGTCTTCTGGGGCAAGGTCAGTATCTTGTTGAAGGGCGGCCCACAAATTCTGCTGCGGTTCTTCTGATTCCGATAATTGGAGAAATTCGTTTACAGGTATATGAAAAAGCTTAGACAGCTTTTCTAACATGTCAGCATTGACTGTGTAATCGCCATTTTCGATTTTTGAAACAGTTACGCGAGACTTATAACCCAGAGCGTGAGCGACTTCTTCTTGTGAATAATCGTGTCGCTCACGCAACATCTTCACCCTTTTGCCAATGATTTTATAAATTTGTTTAGCTGACATCTTGACCGTGTATCTTCATTTTGATACTCTTTTAGTAACAATTTGTTTCTAAATAATTACAAATGTAGAAGAAATGTAAGAATTATGTAAAAATCTTACTCCTAAATACATCTGCCTGTTTAAGTATAACTGAGCATCCTTTTTTGCGGTAGGGTGGTTAAATTATGCCTTTATTAAATAAATATGCCTTACGTAATAGACTTAATTGAATATCGCCAGTTGTTACATCATGGCATCGTTGCCAGTAGGATTATGGATTATTGGCAAGAATGTCTATCCAGATTGCCAGACAATTTAAAGGAAGAAGCAAAGACAAAATCATTCCAACTCATTTCTCATCCACATTTAGAGGTGGCGAATACACGTTATTCCCAAAACCTGGCATTTCATATTCCCACTGCCTCAGAAGAACTTCAGAAGGAGCTACTTAGGCCAGAGCATACGATCATTTGTCTAAATGATTACTAACCGCTATCCCGAGCCCAGAAATTTTAGAATATATCGGAATCATCTTTTTCCTGACGGTACTTGCTTAGTACGAGGATGAGCAACACAATGAGTCCAAAAGTAAGGAAGCTACAGCAAATTATCACTGGTATAAAGTATTGCCCGCCTACAAAATTGCCCCAAAAATTACCCAAAACGTCAGAACCATTGTCATCATCCACGCTTACGCTATCATCATCACTTGGTCCTCCACTTTGACTAGTCGTAAACCCACTTGAGGATGTGTCGCCTGACTGGCTTGTTTCACTAGAGCTGGTAGAATCCGTTGGGAATGAAGTAGGGAAGGAAGTAGGGTAGGAGGAAGGGTCACCATCTCCAGATGCACTCGTGGACGAACCTGAGGTGCTACTTGTCTGGCTACTGGCAGTATTTGTGCTACCGGCTGAACTAGTTGACGCAGTAGAAGTATTACTAGTTGTGGTTGCTGGACTTGTAGTAGCAGAGGACGTTGTTGTTGATGTTGTTGACGTGCTTGTCGTACTTGTCACGATTACTATAGTTCCTACTGGAGCCGCGCTTACGCTAAATCCGAACATTCCAGCTAGGAAAACGAATCCAAGCGTATACACCAGGATCAGTAAAGCCCCGGCAAAAGTGAGTCCAATGTATTCATGTATCCTCTGCTGTGACATAATTAAGCTATTTTAGCTTATAAACTGTTGCATAACCAACCGTCAGAATCTATAGTTCTATATGAAACTTCGACAAATATTTATACCCGTAATTACCCTAGCGACAGTTGGCTTTAATATCTTTGTGGAACAGATAGTTCCTAGGTCTACCTCGGTAGCTGAAGTTTCCGATAAATATTTCACTAATGTGACACCTTATGGCCTTACCTTTATTATCTGGGGTGTAATTTTTATAGGGTTACTGGGCTACTCTTTTTACCAATCGCTCCCTAAAAATAAAGACAAGGCATTTTTAGATGAGGTTGCAATTTGGTACGCAATGTCCTGTATCGCGAATATTATGTGGCTAGTACTCTGGACACTAGAATTGATTGTGGCCACACCTGTTGTAATGTTAGTTCTACTAGGCAGTTTAGTGGTAAGTTATATTTCTCTCCACTTGAATATTCCCCCAGACGATGAATTCACCTGGCAGGATCGCTTGTTTGTATACCTACCCTTTAGTATTTATTTAGGTTGGATTAGCGTAGCAACAATTGCTAATATCGCTAGTTTTCTAGACTCTTTTGGCATTACTGATCTAGTGCTTGACGGACGCATGTGGGCAGCCATACTAATGGTAGTTGCCGCTATTTTAGCTGGAGCATTATTAATTTTTGCTCAGGACTTACCCTTTGCAGTGACTGTCCTATGGGGTCTCTTTGGCATATTTAATAACGGTGATAACATTAGTCCTCAATTAGGCCCTATTCAAATTGCCTTTCTTGCAGCGCTCATGATTATCGCTGGCTGTGGTTCCTATGCGATATTTACCTGGTATCGGAAATACAGTGAAGAACACGCAGAATACTTCTAGTTAGTTTACTTCGGTGTAAGAAATAATTCCGCGTACAATTCCTTCCACCCTAAACTCTCCGCGTCTAGCCAAGATAGGTGCATACTCTGCATTCTCCGAAATTAGAATTACCTCTCCGCTATTTTTTGCAGGCTGGTACTTTTTAATCAATGCCTCTCCTTGGTAAGAACAAACTACGATGGCTCCTTTGGGTGCGTTAGTGCTGCGTCGGGCAATGACCAAGTCTCCCTCTTTGATTTTGGGGTACATAGAGTTACCCTTGGCTTTCATCAAGAAAGCATCCTTAGAAGGGAAGCCAAGTAGTTTTGTAGCCACAGGTACTTTATCTACTGGGTTGCCGGTGAGTATTTGACCATTAGGGCCACACTTAGCCATACCATACATATTGACATAAGCAATCTCTTCATCGGGCGCCTCAGCCAAAATTTGGTAATCGCTAGGGTTGTTTGGGTTACGCCTTAAAAAGCCTTTCTTTTCCAACTGAGTAATATGATGATGTACAGTTGAAGTAGAAGAGACATTCAATTCCTCCTGCAATTCACGTACAGTCAATGGCTCTTCAATATGCTTCTTTAGCAATCCAATAAGTTTTGTTTGTGTAGGGTGTAAGGCAGGCATATAATTAAACTAAAAAATAGGCTTAAGATAGAATAGCGCGAAGTGTTCGAAAAAGTCAAGAACAAATACGCAGCAACTAACTGAAGTTGTGCAATAATGCGTAGTGGAACTTTCAGACGATCAAAAAAATGTAATTAAGGATTTGTTTGCTTGGTTGGCGGCCTCTGGCCGCCAACAGTACATCACAGTCGGTGGTTACGCAGGTACAGGCAAAACTACCCTTATTTCTATTCTGCGTCGTCATATTCATAAGCAAAACAAGAAAATCAAAGTAGCCTTCTGTGCTTACACAGGTAAGGCCGCACGTGTTCTGAAACAAAAACTACAAGAAAGCGCCGCCATCTTTTCTGATGATTCAGTAAGCACTATCCATGCACTTATATACTCGCCAGTTACAAATGATAAACAAGAAATCACAGGATGGAAGCTACGCAAAGATATTAAGTATGACCTCATAATTGTAGATGAAGCATCAATGGTAGATGCCGAGATCTGGAATGATCTTTTAGGCTATAAGTTACCTATTATTGCCGTGGGAGATCATGGACAATTACCCCCCATTAGAGGCGATTTCAATCTAATGCAGTACCCCCAGTTAGAGCTAAAACAGATTCATAGACAAGCTGCAGGTAATCCGATTATCCAGCTATCTATTATGGCCCGCACTGAAGGGAAGATTCCACCTTTAAAATATAGCCCCAAGGTACGCAAGTTTGCAAAAGATGGTATAGATTCGCAAGAGTTTATTGCTGAAAAGCTTAATAACTTTAAGCCTGATATGCTTGTGCTCTGTGGGTATAACCATACACGAGTAAAACTAAACCAGTCTATCCGCGTTTCACGTGAAATATTTGAGCCCACACCTCAGCGCAAAGACCGAGTTATTTGCTTGCGTAATAATCACGAGAAACAGATATACAACGGTATGCTGGGAGAACTTATTAAAGTGGAAACTACAGATGACGAAGATTGGCTTAAAGCAGAAATTGCGATGGACGATGAGGTAGAAACATACAAAGGACTGATCTTTCTCCCCCAATTTAGTCTGATAGAAGCTGCAAACTTTACTGATAAACGGGCAAAAACAATGAAGGGCGATCTATTTGACTATGGTTATGCAATGACAGTACACAAATCTCAAGGATCGCAGGCGAAGCGCGTCATTTTATTTGAGGAGCGCTTCGCAAAAATGTCTGATTCCGATTGGAGCCGTTGGCTATATACAGCTGTCACGCGAGCCGAAGAAGAGCTTTATATTGTTGGAGATTAGTACTAATTCAGCATATAGACTTTCTTCCCCTTTTCGGCTAATCTGTTGCTACTGCTTACATTAATTATTCTAAAAAATATGCAAAATAAAAAAATACTAATTCAGCATATAGACTTTCTTCCCCTTTTCGGCTAATCTGTTGCTACTGCTTACATTAATTATTCTAAAAAATATGCAAAATAAAAAAATACTTATTGCAGCAGCCATAGTAGGCATGTTTGCGCTTCCTTTGACAGTGTTTGCACAAGCCAATACAAACTATAGGCTAGGCTTTTCCTCGTCAGAGGTTAAGCTAAACGCAAACGAACAAGCTCAGATAGAGATTGTCGCTTCCGGAGCAACAGATCAAAATGCTGCGGAGATTCGAGTGCAGGCAAATGGCGCAGTACGTATTCTTGGTATTCAAGGCAACAATGAGGCACTTAGTCTGGGAGCAGAAACTACAGATACTACAGCAAGTATTGATGTTGCCACTACTCAGGATTTTGAACAAGAACAGTCATTAGCTTCTGTAGTAGTAGCTTTAACAGGTACTGGTGGTGGTAGCCTGTCTTTGGTAGAAGGTTCAAGTATCGGTGGTGAAGAGGCTCAATTAGGAACGATCAAAATTAGTTATAGCGAAAGCGGGGCTAGTAATAACCCAGAAGTCTCACCAGTTTATGACACCTCTATTGATCCAGCATTACTTGCCTTAATTGCAGTGGTAGCACTGGCACTATTAGGCTTAGTAGTGATGGTAATAACAAGAAATCGCAGTAAAGCTAATAATTAATTTATCTAAATATGAAAAAACTAGACAACAAAGTCAAAAACCAAGTAGCTGGCGCCATCACTATACTATTATGTGTGATTGGATTGTTACTGGTGGCAGCCATGGGTTTGCTTTCCCCAATCACCCAACCTGGTGATTATTCAGTTCAAGATCCAGCTCAGCCAGTACCAGGGGTAAAAGCTACAATCCTACCGTACAATATTCAGGCCACCCCAATTGAGGACTCGACTAAGCGCTTTGAATTAGCCATTACAGCGGATACTACTTCAAATAGCCAGGCAACAGTGGCCGAAGTGATTCTTAAAGTTGATCCGAGCTTAGCAAAGCCTGCAAGTATACTCACCCGGGAGGACTATTTATATGCAAATAAAAATATTGATGCTCAGAGCGGTGTAGTTACTTTTGATATTTCTACTCAAAGAGGGGTAGCCTTTAAGCAAGGTGAATTATTAGGCATTGTAGTATTTGATGTGGTTAATCCAGAGGCTAATCAGTTAATTCCAGTAGAAGTTACGGCTGATAGCCGTATCGGCGTAGCTGCTCAGGGACAGCAAGTAGATAAAGCTTTTTTCTATAAAAATAGAGCTCAAGTAAGTACAGCTGTGGGAAAGATTGTTGAAGTTGATTCGGATAAAGCAAATATAACATTTGGCAATAGTTCTTGTAGTTATGCATTTACGCAATGGTCTGCTTGTAACAGTTTAGGATTTCAGAATAGATCTGTGCTAAACGTAAGCTCTTGTTCCACGGAGGCTTTGGAGCAGACAGCACCTCAGCTATTAGTCCGCAGTTGTGAAACAGTCAAACCCAAAGCTAGTCTTAAAGTAGATAATAAGAGTGGTAATTCAAACCCAGCTACCCCAACAAAAGTTAGTGTAGTAGGGAAGAGTAGTTATATTCTTGATATCGATATTGAGAATGTAGATTACTGTTTACTAAGTACTACAGACAATGATCAACTTAGTTACCAGTTTGTTTACAGTGACTTTAATGGTGTATTCCCTGTACCACAGGGCTCAACTGCAAGTAGTATTAAATATTTGTTGCAATGTGAAAATAATCAAGGTATATCAGCCAGCGCTGTAGAGTTGGTTCTTGATGAGGCAGCTAATGACTTAGAGATAACTACTCAAATCAAGAATATTCAGGAGCAAGAGGGTCAAACTCAGACTTACGATGTTGCTTGGCAGTTCAAGGGGCAAACGAATAATCTGGCTTCCTGTGAGCTGCAGTCAACGTTAGACGTACCTGTTGCAGTAAGCGATAATCCTGTCACGTCACCTGTGGCAGTGGATGATAATCCATTCTACCCAACCTCAAATGGTGCTACTGTGAATACGAACGGCTTAGAACCGGTCTTAATAATTTCGAACCCACCGATACCAGGAAGTGTAAATATTCCTATTCAAAACGATAAACGGACATACCAAATTAATAGTGCTACCGGTAATGCCATGGTTGCTCACCGTGTTTTCTGTACCACCAAAAATGGCAGCAATATAGCCTCGGAGTTTAAGACACTTGAGGTTAAGTATCCGCGTACTTTGTCTGTGGACCTAAGAGTTACTCCATCGACTGTGCAAAATAAATCTACTTATCCATCATCTTTTGAGTTCGCAGTAGAGTGGATTGTAGATAATTTTAGTAGTTGTGAATTATCTTTACAGCCTTTCCTGCTAAGTGCAGATCAAAATTCTTATAGTATCTCGCTGAAGTCACTTTCTGGTGGCACTCCTGTAATTGCAGCAGCAGGAGGAGTAAAGTATGTAGCAACAGGCCAAAATGATGGCCCAATCGTTGGCGACTGGAAGGTAAGTGTAAGTCTTTCATGTAAAGGTCAAAACTCAACTGGCGTTTACAACCAGTACGACACCAAAGATATTTATATCCGCAAAGCTGACATAACTGGTCAAGGTACTGTTTGTGCTTCAGTTTACAAGCCAGTATGTGGCATTGATGGCAAGACTTATGGTAACGCCTGTGAAGCAGGTAAGGCCGGGGTAGAGGTAGTTAAAGAAGGAGCATGTGAGGGTACTTCCAGCAGCTCAGCAACTTCATCTAGTTCGACATCTAACCCACGCACAAGCACTAGTAGTTCAGCAGGGTCTAATACCAGCTCTTCCTCCTCTCAAGCCAGCTGTGTACTCATTTATGATCCTGTATGTGGTGCTGACGGGGTAACTTATTCTAATTCGTGTTATGCAGCAAAGGCCGGAGTTTCGGTAGTGTCTAAGGGCAAGTGTCCAATCACTAGTTCTAGCTCTTCAAACGCAACATCATCGGCTTCAGGCAGTAGTACGAGTCAAGGTGGAGCCTGCGCAACTATTTACGACCCAGTATGTGGAGCAGATGGTAAGACATACTCCAATGAATGTGAGGCTAAGAATGTTGGTGTAGAAATAGTTAGCAATAGCGAATGTGCATCCAATACAAGTTCAAGTACCTCTGGAGACAATACTAACATTGGCGTGTGTACGAAAGAATACCGCCCTGTCTGTGGAGTTGATGGTAAAACATATGGAAACACTTGTGAAGCCACAGTGGCTGGTGTGCCTATCGCTTATTACTCAGCTTGTGGACGTGAAGAGAATACTCCGCCGGTCTGTGATGATAAGGTAACTAATATGGATCTGCGTTGTGATCTAGCTTGTACTCCTTTGCCAAACTGTGTTTATGCAGAAGAGGGTACAAGTGCCACCTGTGATCCAAACCCATATATCACTAATTGGTGTCCTCGTATTGAGTCTGAAGAAACAGGACCTGCGTGTAGGTTTGATAAGAACAGTAACCGCATCCTAGATATCGCCGATTTTGCTGAGTTTGCAAAATTGTACAAGAAACAGTTAGATACTAATTCTTGTGCTAGTAACGACATTGTCGATAATAACT
This sequence comes from uncultured Candidatus Saccharibacteria bacterium, assembly GCA_964446595.1. Lineage (GTDB taxonomy): Bacteria > Patescibacteriota > Dojkabacteria > J137 > JAEUSD01 > CAYUPY01. The sequence goes on from CAYUPY010000013.1 coordinate 23,706, forward strand.
GTATCTTAGACCTTAACGACTTCCGTGTATTTGGTAAGTACTATAAGGTAAGTATTTTGTGTCAGGCACCAGAGGCTACTTTGTAGGCCAATAATTGGTGGCTTATATGCGAGACGCCCGGCCCGCGCGCAGCGCGGGCCGGGCGCATACTATTAACCTTATTTCTGTAAGTGAGAGTATACAATTTTGGAGATATCGGCAATTATATATGCGCCATTAGGGTAGGGTGGGGCTTGGTCATTTAGGACAACCAATACATAGTCAGTTCTAGGTCCGTAAACAATCCCAGCATCAGCATAAGTACTACCTTCTCTTCCTCCAAATAGAAAACCTGCTTTATTAGCTACTTTTACCCCGTCGGGTACTCCTCCAGGTATAGCTAATTTTAGATCAGGAGGTGCATTGAACATTAGATTTAAAAGGTAATTTGCACTCTCCTCACTTAAAGTAACCCTGTCGTATACATCTTTCAAGACCCTACCAACTTTATCTGCCCGCCCAATATGTGGATCTTCAAAAAAACCGTTTGCTTTGAGCTCATTAATGGTTCTTGGATTTACCCCTTCATAGGTTCCTCCAAGCCGATCTCGCAAGTGATACCATGCTGTATTGCTACTTTCTAGTATCAAACGTTCAAGATACTCCCGAATGGTGACATTTGTTCCTTCTTGCAAATCCTCTAGGGGGAAGATACTTGAGTGTTTGAGTCGGTTTTGAATAGGGTAGGTGGATTCTAAGGTTATGAGTCCAGCATCAACATCCCTTAGAGTTAAAATAGCCACCGGTAGTTTTGCAATACTAGCCGGGGGAAAAGTTTTTTCATGGTTAATGCCGAAACTTTGTTCGCGTTGGAGATCGTAAATATAGATGCCATAGTGATCAATCCGGTTTCCTAATAGTTCCTGTAAGTCTGAGCGCAAAGCTTTTTTGTCGAACTCTTTAGCTTCAACCTTAAGGTAGAAAATAGATCTTTCAGGGTGGGTCATATCTTCTGGACGGATCGCGAACTGGTAATCGCCAGAATCGAACTTACGTGGAGTTATAAAGATACGCGCACTCACACCTTCTTCGCCTTCGACAGGTGTAACCTTAATGAAGGGCACTCCCTCAACGCCGGCTACTTCATACCCAGCTGGCACATCCAATGTTTTGGTGTTAAATGTATGTACAGTTAGCTGGTGTTCTTGTCTATATAGTTTGAGCTGAGCATAAGTTATTTGATTAGGATCTTGGTATATGGTTCCTAAAATGCTGCCAGTTTCAGCTTTAATGTATAGAAGTGATGCAGCAACCGCAATTACGAGTACGCTGTTAGCAAGAATCGTGTAGAAAACGATACGAAATCTATGCAAAAAGTTGATTAGGGACTGTAAAATAGTATGTGTAAGTGACGACACAGATTTTAAATTTTAACAGTCCCTTAATGGCAACAATACCATCGGCAGAAGCAGTTAAGCAAGAGCTTAAAAAAGCCAAGTCGATCGAAGATTTCTTCGGAAAGACGGCATATTCTCCCGCCTGTTTGCAGATACCCTCACCGAGATGATGGAAGAAAAGCTAAGCTGGGACCGGATTCCTCCGTTTGACATCATGGCTAAAAATACCAGTCGTTCTGACTGGCGGGAAGCATGGGATGATTTTCGAACTGCTCCTTGGATTAATATTATCAAATACCCTGAATCTTTTATACAGCAAGGAATTAAACTGCTTTCTATAGTGAATGTACAGGTTTAAGTTTTACCCTCCACCTCGCTTCACTATTGTTTCTAAACT
>CAYUPY010000014.1:0-13966 GCA_964446595.1 uncultured Candidatus Saccharibacteria bacterium
ATTTGCTTATCTTACATTGCCTTTTCCCAGCTATGAAAAATTCCGGACGGGCTCCTTGTTTACTTCTTCGGCTCTGGACTCTGGAGCAGCAGAATTCTCTATCTGATCATCACCCTCTACTGGCGCTGCTAAGGCTTGTGCTGGTTCTACTTCTGTGGCTATCATGAAAATAGTATATCGGAAATTATAGCTTTACAGGGATATCCATCTCTTCCAGCATTTGTTTAGCGTGCAGCACTAGCTCTTTGCTGGGCTCTTCGATGCCTTCTAGGCCGTAATCGCCGTAGATATCGATCCATTTTTGTTTACCAATCAAGGAATATGACAGAAGTTCGAACAACTCCAAATTGTCGATTCCTTTCACAAAGGTTCCTAGACGTTCCAGGTACTCGTCATCGCTGACGACGCTGGGGATGAGAACGAAGCGGACGCGCAGCTTCGGATTGTGCGGTTGATAAGCCAGCTGCGCGTCCAGGTACTTTATATTTTTCATAATCAGCTTGTTGGAAACGCCGGTTAGCTTTTGGTGAGACTCATCGTCCAATTGCTTGATGGAAACCATCCATAAATCGACGTATGGCAAGAGTTTTTCAATATTATGCGGCGAGGTATAGAGACAGGTATCGATCGCTATATGTACTTTATGCTCTTTTAGCAATTTCATTACTTCCACCAAAAAGTCTGTCTGCATGGTCGGCTCGCCTCCGCTGAAAGTCACACCACCAGGAATATTTTGCATATCGATCGCCTTGCCCAGATCGTTGTAATCGTATTGCTGCCAATAAGGCTTGTTTTTGATAATCTCATCGAAAAGCTGTTGCGGTTCGTACAGCGGGGCATTCCAATGCTGCGCCAGGTCTATGTTGTGACAAAACTTGCAGCGCAAAGGGCAGCCTTGCATAAACACCACCGTGCGCAAGCCAGGCCCATCTACAGCACCAAGCGTTTCTATCGCCCCTACTCTACCACTACGCACTTTCAAATTGCGTAAATGTGATGGCTTCGCACTCAAATCCTCATCCAAAGAAAAAACTTCACGGTTGCTTTTGTGTTGAGACGCTTGGTCTAGTTGTTGGTCTGACATAGTCTATTCTACATCCTCTGATGGAAAGTTCTAGCGATTACCTCGTCTTGCTGCTCTTTGCTAAGGCGATTGAACAAAACGGCATACCCACTAACTCGAATTGTGAGCTGGGGGTAGCGTTCTGGGTGAGTCTGCGCATCACGCAAGGTGTCGGCATCAAACACATTCACGTTCAGATGGTGCGCCCCCTTGCCCACAAAGTAGCCATTCATTAGCTGAACTAGATTTACCACCTGTTCATCAAAACCCTTCCCTAGCGAACCAGGTACAATCGAGAAGGTATTAGAAATACCGTCTTGAGCAAACTCGTATGGGATTTTGGCTACTGAGTTAAGGGAGGCGATGGCGCCACGCACGTCACGGCCGTGCATTGGGTTTGCTCCTGGTGCGAATGGGAAACCTGACTCCCGGCCATCGGGTGTGGCGCCAGTAGCTTTTCCGTAAACCACGTTAGAGGTAATCGTCAGCACAGAAAGGGTATGCACTGATTCTCGATAGGTCTCATATTTTTTCAGAGCCTTCATGAACTCTTTAACCACATCAATCGCAATCTGATCGACTGCATCATCATCGTTTCCGTACTTGGGAAATTCTCCCTGAATATCAAAACCTTCGGCTAAACCGCGCTCATTAACAATTGGGCGTACATTTGCATACTTAATTGCACTTAGTGAGTCGGCGACAACCGACAAACCAGCAATTCCAAAAGCCATATTGCGCTTTATCTCTTCATCGTGAAGGGCCATTTGCGAAGACTCGTAATTGTACTTGTCGTGCATGTAGTGAATCACATTCATGATCCCAACATAACGCTCGGCGAGCCAATCCAGCAAACGCTTGTAGCGGTCCCAAACTTGTTCATAGTCTAGTTTGTCTGCGTAAAATGGCGCCATATCGGGAATTATTACGTCGCCACCTTGGTGATGTTCTGCTTCTGCGCCTTCTAGGTGGGTTAGCGGTTCCTCGCGGCCTCCGTTAATAGTTAGTAGTAGGGCTTTGGCCAAGTTGGCACGCGCGCCAAAGAATTGCATCTCCTTGCCAATCTCCATTCCAGAGACGCAGCAGGCGATGCCGTAGTCATCGCCATAATAGTTCTTCATTAAATCATCATTTTCGTATTGGATTGCACTAGAACGGATTGACTGTGCCGCACAGTAAAGCTTCCAACTCTCTGGCAAGCGTTCACCCCAAAGCACTGTGAGGTTTGGTTCGGGTGCAGGGCCTAGATTTGTTAAGGTGTGTAGGAAACGGAAGGATGTTTTTGTCACCATGTGGCGGCCATCCAGACCAGTTCCACCCAACACCAAGGTAACCCAGGTTGGATCACCAGCAAATAGTTCGTCGTACTCTGGTGGACGCAAGTGGCGCACTATTCTTAATTTGATCACAAAATCGTCCACCATTTCTTGGATTTGCTCTTCGGAATACTTGCCCCAGCGCATGTCACGCTCGGCATAAATATCGATGAATGAATCCAAACGACCCATAGACATAGCGGCACCATCTTGTTGCTTCACTGCAGCAAGGTAGGCAAAATAGATAGCTTGAATTGCTTGCTTTGTATCAGCAGCAGGTAAACTCAGATCTATGCCGTAACTTGAGGCCATCTTTTTTATGTCTTTTAAGGCCTGAATCTGTTCGGTGAGCTCTTCGCGCTGGCGAATGACAGCCTCGGTCATCACATCGCTCATTTTCGCCAGCACCTGCTCCTTATCCCATACTAAGCGGTCAACCCCATAGAGGGCAACGCGCCTGTAGTCACCGATAATTCGCCCTCGACCATAGTTATCCGGTAGGCCGGTAATAATGTGTTTGCTGCGTAGCAAACGATGCTCGTCATTGTAAGCACTGAACACTCCATCGTTGTGAGTTTTACGGTGCTCGTAAAAGATTTGGCGGACTGATTCCGGGACTTCATAACCATAAGCAGCAGCAGCTTTTTCCACTAACCTGATTCCTCCTAGTGGTTTGATAGCACGTTTAAAGGGAGCATCAGTCTGCAAGCCCACGATTAATTCGTTCTCCTGATCGATGTATCCAGGCTGATGACTGGTGATGGTCGATGGAGTATTCACATCCAAATCTAGGATCCCTTTTCGCTGCTCCTCTACCATTAACTCCGTGAGTTTATCCCAAATAGCTTTTGTCCGTTCGGTTGCTGGGGCTAAGAATTGGTCATCCCCTTCAAAACCGGCATAATTTAGCTGAATAAAATTTCTCACATCAATTTCTGCTACCCACTGCCCAGATTTGAATTCGTGGTGTTGGTTGTACATCAGTCTGTTTTAACTATTATTTAAGTGTAGCCTGGTCTTTTACTTGTGCCATCGCTTCGTTAAAGCCAATCGTGGTGTAGCTTGAACCGCTGACGGTGTCTAAGTCAAGCGATTGATCTATTGTCTTCCCCATAATCAGTTTTTCCACCTCAGCATCAAATTCGTCAATATGTTCGTTGGCAATCGGCTGTCCGTCATCAGCTACCTCGGTGGCAATCACATTTGCAATTACGCCGTCTTCTAACTCAATAGTCACCCCAATATTGTGAAAAATTTCCCGATCAAGTCCAGGGACATCAAAGCGTGCTTGCCCGTAGTAGCGTCCATCCTCATATAGGCCAGCTGCTGCTGTGTTCTTAGCCTCGATTTTTACAGCGGCAAAGGCTTGTTTGAATGCATTACTTGTCAGAGTTGATCCTGTTACTAGACTCATATCGCCAACTGCATCAACATCCTTGCCCACAATTAACTTGCCTAACTCATCAACAAACTTCTTCATATAATTGTTTTCCACTGCCTCACCGGCTTCGTTTATCTCAACAACGCTAGCAGAAACCACTTTTTCATCGCGAACTTCGACAGTAACGCGAATACTGTGTTCAGGAACATCAGCTGCTTCCACCATAAATGTTGCGTTTGCTGTGTAAACTCCGTCTTTGTATTTGACTGCCTCTAAAATCGTCTGTGCTGAACTACTGCTCAGTCCGACGTTATTCCCCTGGCCTTCTTGCGCTTGCTGCAAATTATCCACCAACACAAAGCCTCCTGCACCGATCACTACCCCAATCGCTACCCCGCCTACCAGTACAGATAGAGTGTTTTTACCACTTGGCTGTGGGGTTTTTGGTAAAATTGGCGCTGGCTTGTCTGCCTTTGCCTCAGGAGTCTCGGGTTGCGAGTACAATGAGTCGGACATGACTGTAGGTTGAAAAATTAATATCAGTATATGCTTAGTTTATGGCTATTGCAATCATGGGATAGCAGGATTTTAGTCTGTACTAATTAGTCTGCGTTAAATAGACTACCTTCGTAGCTTGGAGTCGCCCAAAAGTGACCGTCGTAGCCGACAACTAGGCTTGAAACTTTGTATTCTGCCTCAAATTCCTTGTTTAGGTCTGGGTCGCCAACGAAGATTGCAGTTGAAGCTGTGTCCGCTAGTAGTGCAGTGGGTGCGTGTGTGAAAACAGCAGCTTTGTGCTGAATAAGATTAGTGCTTTTGGCAATTAGGTGATGTAAATCCTGACCGGTAACTTCATCGCGCCAGCGGCGGCGGTTTGGTGCGCTGCAGGCGATTGCCGAATTTGAAAAATTGATGGTGCCAATCGCCTGCGAAGCATCGAAAGGGTTTTCCAGGGCGGCGGTGACGGAGCGGTCATCGACTGCGAAATGCCTAATGTCACCGCCAGCATTTATCAAAATCTCCTCAGGAGCAAAGTCTTGCTTAAGCTGTTCCATCAGCTTGTCTATCAGCCAGCCCTTCCCCATACCCCCCAGGTCAATCTTAACGCCTTGAGGAAGTTTCACAAACGGGGAGGCTTTTTCAACACAAAATCCGGTTTGAACTTTGGAATTTGTTGTTTTTTGCTTTGGTTTTGGTTGAAAGGAATAATGACGATCGTAACCAAGATCTTCGAGTTGCTTGCCCAGGCAAATATCAAAGGCGCCTTTGGTAAAGGTGAAAATTTCTGCTGCGAAATCCAACATTTTTAACATCTCCAAAGGTGGATTTCGCATCTCTTTCCACTTATTTAACTGCGAGACTAAGGAAGTTGGCAAAAATCGGGAGTACTGCCCCTCAAATTTACGCACAATTCCTGTAGTTTTAGCCACAATTTCCCGCTCGCTACCGCGAGCGGGCTCACTAATTTTAACTATCCATTTAGTTCCCACCCCCTCAAATTCAAACCGGAACTGATTCTCCATTTTTTTATGCGCTGAATTTTTCTGAGTAGATCTTGCTCGAGTCTACTCCTGCTTTTACCAGACTTTTAGTAACATTTGTAAGCATTATTGGAGGTCCACACATAAAATATTCGTGCTTCGAAACATCCTCCAAATACTTTTTAATTAAATCTCCGGTTATAAACCCTTTCTCTCCTTCAAAATCGGGCTGAGAGTCTAGAACATGCACTACATTCAGCCAGTCGTTTTCTGCAGCCAGCTGATCTAGTTCGTCACGAAACATCATGTCATCATAAGTCTTATTTCCAAAGAATAGCCAGATGTTTTCGTCGCTTTGTCGAATGCGCGACAAAACGCGGATCACAGACATGAATGGCGTAATTCCTACCCCTCCAGCTAGGAAAACAACATCTTTTGACTCTGTATCGATTTCTTTTAAGAAAACACCGTAAGGACCATCTACAATAAGTTGTTCTCCCACCTCGTATTGCTGTACTTTTTTACTAAATGGCCCTAAATCTTTAATCGTTATCTCTATTTGCTTTGTTTCAGGGTCGTAGTCTGAAATCGAAAATGGATGCGACTCCCCCAACGGGCCATCCTGGATATAAACGTACTGCCCTGGTTCCGGCCTAATCGCAGGCGGGAAAGCGGAAAGTGGGTGGATCCGTAAACTCACTGAACCTGCAGAAACCGCATCTATTTTTACAATTTCGTATTTGGGAATCAAAATTCCTATTCTTCCAATTAACTGCCAGAGGATCAAAAGCACAAAACTAACCAAGAAAAAGTCATTTGTATACTCTAAGAGGGGAATATTCTTGTAAAGAAACCCAATATCCATATGCAAAAGTCCCATCAGCAAAATAGGATAAGTTAACAAATGGATTGGCTTCCATAATCTAAAATGCATCCTCCCTTTTAGGAGCGCACTAGTTATCCAAATTACTGCCCAGACGTAAAAAGCGATAACTCCTAAACTGGTAAGGTTGGCATACTCTGCTGCAACCCCAACTTCAAAAGTAGGAAGCAGGACACTTATCTGCTGTGCTGCCTTTGATTCTGGTGCCAAAATCGGGTTAAAAACACCAATTAACGCCAATGGGTGCAACAAAAACACCAAAAAGCCAAAGATATTAAACCACTTGTGAATCTTCATCGCCCAGGTTATATCGCGTATGAAGAACTTGGTAAACCTGCGTATACCCAAAATGTAAGCCCACCACATGGTAATTACACCTGTGTACGCACCAAATTTTGAGAGACGATAAATTGGCGAGATTTGATCGTAAGTCAAAACTATCACCAAAGGGAAGAATGAAAGCACAATAAGCAGCAAAATAATGCGTTGACGATTGATTTCTGATATTTGCATAACTTATCTTACAAGCTCTTTCCCTCTGTGACAATTAGCAGTAATCTTGGGTATGGCACGAGCACGTAACAAACAACAACTCTTTGAGTTCGGAGAAAAAGAATTCACTAATTTACAAGCTATTGCTAAAGAATATGAGTCGAACGAATTACTCGATGTGAAAATTTTTGATAACCGCACAGTTAAAGATATCTTGGCCCATTTAATTGCTTGGCATAGGCTGTTCTTTACCTGGTAAGAGGAAGGGATGAAAGGGAACAAGCCAGAAATCCCCGCTCCTGGTTACACATTTAAAGACACCCCAGAACTGAATGAGAAGTTGTTTCAAGAATATAAAGATGTAAAGTGGGAAAAGATTAAAGCAGATTTTGCGGCATCTCATGCAAAATGCATGAAAATCGTTGCTAATCACACCGACGAAGAGTTAACTACTAAGAAAAAATATGGTTGGAATGGCTCCACAAACTTAGCTAGCTACCTAGCATCAGCTACCTCTAGCCACTATGTATGGGCAAGCGAGTTATTGAGAAAAAGATTGAAGAACTGAAAGCGTTTTTTTGATAAAGTGTTGTTAGTAAGTAAGTTTTTTGGTTTATTGTGAATTTGACTGCCCTAATAAAAAAACTAGCCCCTGCGGCTTTGCTTTTGCTGGCAATACCTTTGTGGCTAAATATCATTGCTCCTAATCGGCTCCGGTTGGCAGATGAATTTAAGTTTGAAGCGGAAGTGATCTCCGTTGATAATTTCTATGATCTAGAAGCAGGCGCATTTAAGGGTGAGGAATTTTCGCGGACAACTTTCGAGTACAAAACACTGAATGCCACAGCAGAAAGTCTAGTCATAGCAAATATTTTTGATGTTAGAACGATTGATGGCGCTCCTATTTTCTCAGTAACACGGGAATATGGGATAAATAGGTATACAGGCGAACACATTCCATCCCTAGGCAACAAGGAGCGTGTTGGTTATTTGTTCGCTCCACGACATTTGGAAGAGGGGGAAGCCTTCACTTACTGGCATGTGAACTATGATGGCCCTGCGCAAATGGAGTATGTAGGCAGAGAAGTTTTATATGGTTTACCAGTCTTTCACTATCAAACGAGCTATGAAGGAGTTACCATCGACCAAACGACCGATCTAGACTATCTTCCCAACGTCGGCGAAACTTGGGAGTTGAACTTGAGCCTAGGCTAGACATTTGGGTTGAACCCGTCTCAGGACGACTAGTTAACTATCAAGATCAAACAACAGCTTATTATTACGACCTATCCACAGGAGAGCGTTTGCATCCATGGAATAAATTTTCTAATCAGATGAGTATCAATAGTGTGCAGGCAAATGTAAGCGCTGCCACTTTTGAGAAGGCCAGAATAATAGTTCTAGAGCAATACATCCCAATACTATTGCTGTTTTCTGCACTGCTGACTTTGTGGGTACAGCCGAAAGTTCGCCGTTACCTAAAAAAATTAATTCCTGCCAGTCTTGCGCAAAGGGTTGCCGCTGGTTTCGTGATTCTCTTGGCCTCGGTAATTCTGCTTCTTTGGTTAACGGATTTAGATGCTCTGCAGAGGTATAGTTTGGATGGCCAATCGATTATGAATCCACTCACGGCAGTGTGCTTCGTGCTGGTTGGCTTATTGTTAATAGTGCGCAAAAAAGCTTCAAAAGCGGCTTATATGCTAGTTGGTATGAGTTTATTGGTCCTAAACAGCTTGCGGATAGCAGCGATTTATAATCTAATCGATTTGCAAATTGATCAGGTTCTCTTTACAGACGCAGTCATACAACTCAATAGCAGAATGTCCCTGTTCACGGCTACCAGTTTTTACCTGCTAGGACTTGCATTTATAGTCTACTCTGTTCGGTCATTGCGGAAACTGCGAATCGTGGAAATAATGGTGATAACGGTGATAATGCTATCCAGCTTAGCGGTACTCGGCTACTTATTTGAGCCCTTGCAAATTACGATTTTACCTTTCTTTGCTTTCACCTCAGCAAGCACAGCGATCCTAATGATCATAGCCAGTTCTACCGCACGCACCATTCTCAGCCCAAAGAAAGGTGTAAGTCTGCCATTTCTGAGTAATACCTTTGTGTTTGGAATGTTACTAATATCTATTTTGTTTACTGTTTTATTTGCGGGAACTGTCGAGCGAAGTAACCTAAACGAATCGCGCGTTAATTTCAATTTGGAGGCTGAGCGAATAGCGACAGCGATCACAGACAGAGTAAATTTCTATGTTAGTGCTTTAGATGGTGCGAGTGGCCTATTTGCGGCCTCTGATGAGGTCACGCGTGAGGAATGGAGTAAATATATTCAAGCCTTGTCCATTCAGGAAAACTACCCAGGAACTCAAGGAATCGGGTTTGCGGAAATAGTTCCGGCAGCAGAACTTGAACAGCACATCTTCAGAATTAGAGAAGAGGGCTTTACAGACTATGAGGTCTTTCCAGGAGGCGATCGCGAAGTTTATGTTCCAGTAATATTTATGGAACCGTTTGATGAACGTAACAGAGAAGCTTTTGGCTTTGATATGCTATCTGAAGCCACACGTCGAACGGCAATTAGGCAAGCAGACAGTTCTTCCGCGCCAAGAATGAGCGGCAAAGTCACCCTCGTACAGGAAATTGACCGTGATGTGCAACCTGGATTTGTGGTTTACCTTCCACTGCAAAAAGATTCTCAAACCCGCGGTTACATATATGCCCCTTTCCGAGCACGGAATTTTGTGGAGGGAATATTTAAAGGTGAGGATATGAATCAAATTGGATTTAGTATTACGGATGGCCTGAACTTAGAAACAGAGAATCTCCTATACAGCGATCTTGAAGAAAAATTAGGAGCAAATAATTCACCTCGTTTTACGCGGACGCAAACGATCTATGTCGCAGGAAGGCCATGGACTATAAGCTTTGTCAGCAGTGAGACCTATGGGGAGACGTCGTTGTCGCAACTTGTTCCTTTAGGTGTAATGGCAGTAGGAGTGGGAATCAGCGTATTGATCACCTTTATTGCCTTTACCTTAGCCTCTTCCAGACAACGAGCAATTGCATATGCCGATGAAGTAACAGAGGATCTGCAAGAAGCAAAGGCTAAAGATGAGGCGATGTTGCTTGGAATCGGTGAAGGGCTAGTGGCGACAGACGCGGATGCAAAAATTATTCTCGTTAACCCGGCTTTTGAGAAATTACTGGGTTGGAGTGAGGGTGAGGTGATGGGGGAGAATTTCTATAAAATAGTTGAAGTACAGGATGAAGATAAAAAACCACTACTCGAAGGAGAGAGGATACTAACAAAGGCATTAGTTTCCAGTGGAAACGAAGTTTTATCTAGTCGAGACACATATTATGTACGCAAAGACGGAAGCTCCTTCCCGGTTGCGGTAACGGTTTCGCCAATTACTGTGAACGGAAAAGTAGAGGGTGCAGTAGAAGTATTCCGCGATATCACAACGGAGAAGGATATAGATAGAGCTAAAACTGAGTTTGTATCTCTAGCTGCCCACCAGTTAAGGACTCCGTTGACGGCGATTAACTGGTATGCCGAGTTAATCGCCGAGGAGGAACATGGGTTGTCGAAACCACAAGAAGAGTTCCGCACTGAAATCGTATCCGCCTCAAAGCAGATGACGGAGCTAGTTAGCTCTTTATTAAACGTTTCGCGAATCGAATTAGGTACTTTTGCCATAAATCCAGTGCCTGCGAACGTTAATGAATTTGCTCAGAGTGTACTTGATGAACTGAAACTGTTAATAAAACAAAAAAAGCTGGAACTGGACTTCTATAAGTCGGAGATCCCAGAGATACCTTTGGATAAGGGACTGTTCCGCATTGTCTATCAGAATTTATTGACCAATGCGGTAAAGTACACACCTGAAGGAGGAAAAATTACGATCGCCCACGAAATTGAACGCGATCAACTACTAATTTCCATTGCGGATACTGGTTATGGGATACCGCAATCTGAACAAGAAAAGGTGTTTGAAAAACTTTATCGCGCCAGCAACGCCCGCGCAAAAGACCCCCATGGGAGTGGGTTGGGACTTTACATCGTGAAAGCAATCGTGCAGGAATCAGGTGGAGAGATATGGTTTGAATCAATTGAAAATCAAGGAACTACTTTCTTTGTACGACTGCCACTGAGTGGTATGGAAAAGCGTGAAGGAAGTAGAATGTTAACCACAAGCTAGAAGTGGTAATTATGTTTACGTGCGCTAGTTAAGCTAGCGTTTGGTATTAGCTCCAGTTGCTTCTGAAATGTGCTTATAGCCATCTTGCTCCAGCAACTTTACCAAGCCTCTATTTACTTCACCGATTAGTTGCGGGCCTTCAAAGATCATCCCCGTAATTAATTGCAGTAAGGTAGCCCCGCGTTTAATTTTTTCATACGCATCTTTCGCAGAAAATATACCCCCAACACCAACGATAATTAGCTTGTCGCCATATTTTTCATAGGTGTAAGAGATTAGAGCATTTGAAAGGGCTTGCGTTGGTTTGCCGCTGATTCCCCCTTTTACATGCTCAGGAACTTGATCAAGGATCAACTCTGGGTCTCGTTCTTTGGTCAAATTGCCGATTACCACCCCACTTAACTTGTATTTTACTATCACTTTTAAGAGTGCTTCAAACTCTTCAAAAGGCAAGTTTATTGGCATCTTTACAAACGTCGGCTTAGAGATTTTTAGTTTGGATGTGGCGGCGAGCAACATCTCTAGCCTTTCAGGCGTAGTAAAGGGCTCGCCGCCAAACGTATTCGGACAAGAAATGTTAATCGTGTAATAGTCACCCACCTCTTCCTTTTCCAGGTACTTTAAACAATCAACATAGTCTTTTACCCCACCTTCATTTGAAGCGGTATATTCAGCGTTAGTCTTCGCCACAGAAATGCCAACCAGCGCATCTGTATTGACGGCACGCTTAAACCGAGGTGCTATTTTTTCAACCCCGTCACTTTTTAGTCCATAGTAGACAACTAATCCTTTTGATCTTTTAAGGCGATATAGGCGTGGTTTAGGGTTACCTTTATACGGTTTATAGGTGACTGACCCAATCTCCATATGCCCAAATCCAACCTGAGGCAAGATATTTAATAGCTGCGCATTTTTATCAAAACCAGCTGACAGACCAACAGGGTTAATAAACTTAGTACCAGCGACTGTTTGTTCTAGCATTGGATTGCGATAGCTAAGTAGACGCCTTACTGCATATCTGGTGACTGGATTTGAACCCAGAATCCTCCCTGCCATTGCCACGATGTCGTGCACAAGTTCTGGGTCAAATCTAAAAAAAATTGGTTTTACAGCATATGTATAAATACTATTTATGGGTTTCCAGGTCAACATGTTATTCTTCTTTCTGTTGATTAGTGAGATTAATTAGCTGCACTAGCATAGCAAAGACTGCTATGGTTGGTGGAAAAGCAATCAGGAATCTAAAAATTGAATTCCAAGTATTTGGATCTCCAAAGATAGATGTGTCAAATGGAAATGTAATCCACAAACGATAGGCAATAATTACAAAGAAAGTATTCAAAATAAACTCCGTCACTAGTCTATACAGCGAACTTCGAATGAAAACTCTTGAGACATGAATGATTATCGCCACAATAAGACTTAAATTATACAGCCAAAGCAGTGGATCAAATCTTGCTGTCAAAAACGGTATTTGTCCATAGAAAATGTTAAATAGCAATAAAAATAGGAAAGTGAAAAAAGCTCCAACAACAGAGTCTGCGTTTTGACTAATTACTCGTTTATTTAGCTTTAACCCTTTTACAGGGCCAGTAGATTCCATTCGGGTGGAATTAGGAGTATTGTATTATTATAGTACATAAATATTATAAGTTAAATAAAGTTTAGGGGAATTTAACTTGAAGTTATCGCGTGTTCAGCCAAATACTTTTCCAATTCCTTAAGCCTGTCTAGCTGTACTGCAGTAGGCCTAATAAAACTCCTTACTTGCCTGACACTATCCACAGCATCTTCCAAGGTTAGTCCAGTAAAAATTAAGTAGGCTGCAGCCATTGTTGGCCCTCTACCCTCGCCGGCGCGGCAATGAACATATACTTTACCTCCCGCTTTAATCTCTTGATCAATAAACCTTACACCTCTGATTAAGTCTTCCAGGCTCGGCGCAGTTTGGTCTACAGTGGGGAGATGTAAATAGTGAATCCCTAGAGGTTGGTCCTCTATTATTTTGTGAATGCTGGTCTCTCGCATATTTACGACTGCCGTAAATCCTTGGCTCAGGATTCGCTGAAATCCACGCTTCGTGTACTGACCCCCAAGATATAGTTGAGGGGATATCAGGCTAAATCTCTTAGTGGGTAAGCCAAACACTCGCCTGTAAATATGAGCTCCGAATCGATCAATTTCTACTAAAAATCGTTTTAATCTACTTGATGCCTTTTTTGTGATAGGTTTTTGATCATTCACTGTCAAAGACTATCATATTTACCTCGCTAGGTTTAACTCTTATTTCTAAACGCTGCATTTCCACTGCTTTATCATCACGGATAACCGTCTGTGGCTGGTCAAGCTCTAGAAATATCTCTTTACCTTGCCAATGTTTTACTTTTTCAATATCTTGAGCGCCTAAGACTCTTTCGGCAGCTATTTGGACAAGGTTGTTCAAACCCACACGTTCCAGCAGGATTACATCTAGAAGACCATCTGTAACCGAAATTCCTGGCAGAAAAGATACTCCTTTAATGCCGATATTACCTGAGTTACTAATCATTAATCCGATACCTTCTGTTTCTATTTGTTGTCCATCAATCGTGAGCCGGAAGCGGGAGTCCATAGTGTCTTGATCCAATAACTGCTGTATACCCGAAAGGCTGTAGGCAAACATCCCAAAACTACTCTTTTCTTCCTCAGAGGTTTCCGTAACCATCTGGGCAAAGCCACCCACATTTATACGTAAGAAGAAAGACTCTCCGTTTAGTTCGCCTAAATCTATTTTCTTGGTGTCGAATTCATTGTTCACAAAGCGTTCCAACGCATAACTAACGCTGGATTCTGTCCCTAGCTCCTTAGCCATTACGTTTGCAGTGCCGCCCGCCAAAACTCCTACTGTTAATTGAGGGTGGTAGTTTTGGCGCTTATGAAACACTCTATTTACCACTTCCATCAAACTACCATCGCCTCCATACACAAGGATGGTATCTGTTTCTGCACCTAAGCCCTCCACTATTTCAGCGATTGAAGTAGAAGGTGTGGAAACATAAACAGAATACTTAAAATCTACATCCTTTAGCGCCTCTTGGATTTCTAAGAGCACGCTATGTTCTGGACGCAAATTCTTGGGATTAATAATTATAGACAAGTT
>CAYUPY010000014.1:13976-25347 GCA_964446595.1 uncultured Candidatus Saccharibacteria bacterium
AAGTATACATCATAAAGTCAAAATCTCGTGAGATAAGCATTCTTCTGCTATTATCTAACTGGTTTTTCTGGAAACAGATCTGATCTTATGAGCAAAGAAGATACAATTATTCGATTTAAGGATGTCACATTTAAGTATCCGCGCGAGGGTGAGGATAAAGTGATTTTGGAAGATGCTAATTTTAATGTACGCCGCTACTCCAAAATCACAATTATGGGACAAAATGGAGCTGGCAAAAGCACAATCTTTAAACTACTTACCGGCAAACTGCAACCCCAAAAAGGGGATATTCATATTGATATTGATGCTCGCATTGCCATAGCTGAACAGATGGTTCCCGAAGATAAGTTAGAATTAACCGTACGTGACTATTTTGAAACTTGTTTTGAAGAGCGAAGGTATGGCATAGACAAACAAATTCATGATGTATTGGGCATAGTTAATCTCAAAATCGATCTGGATAAAGTAATTAAGGAACTATCTGGTGGACAAAAGGCACGACTATTACTGGCTGGTGCTTTAATCCAAGAACCGGATATCCTATTACTTGATGAGCCTACAAACAATCTGGACGATGCGGGCATTTCCCACCTTACTGAATTCCTAAAATATTACTGGAATACTTGTATTGTGATTTCGCACGACGCCGACTTTTTAAATGAATTTACGGACGGCGTCTTAAATCTGGATGCCCGTACTCATAAGGTGGAGCAATTTGTGGGTAATTATTTTGATGTTCTACAACAGTTAGCTGAGCATATTGAAAGACAGCGCTTACAAAACGCCAGAATCGAAAAAAGTGTTAAGGATCGTTTTGAAAAAGTGAACAAATTGGGAGGTAAAAGTGTCGCCATGAGACGCTTAGCTAAAAAAGTGAGGGCTGAGATTGAAGAGGATCGAGAGAACATGGTAGATATTCGTCAAGAAGATAAAACCATTCCCAATTTTCAAATACAAGCCCAACATATCCCCAGACCTCTGGTAAAAATTCATCATGTGAAATATTTGAGGGATTTTGAAGTTCAAGAAGCGAAGGTCGATTACGAACTGCGTCGGGGCGAGACCTTACTAATCTCCGGTCCTAACGGGATTGGCAAGAGCACTCTGCTAAAAGCAATTCTCAATAACGAGGGTGCAAATATTGACCCTGACGTACGGGTGGGTTACTACAGTCAGGATTTTGCTGAACTAGACTTTCAACAGACAGGCTACGAATCACTTATTAGCGTGAGTCTGGAGCAAAATCCCGAGCAAATTTATGCTGCGGCTGGGCGATTTTTATTAACTGGCGATTTACTAAAAAATAAAGTTGGTTCCCTTTCCGAAGGTCAAAAGGGTCTGCTCTGTTACGCTAGATTTATGCTACAGGAACCCGGACTTTTAATTATGGACGAACCTACAAACCACATTAACTTTCGCCATCTGCCTGTAATAGCTAAAGCCATCCAAGATTATAAAGGAGGGCTGATTTTGATTAGTCATATGCAAGATTTTGTGGAGCAAATTCATATTGACTATCAATTAGATTTAGCTTCTCTTGCCTAGTAAGTGCCTTCACCTTAAGCTCTCGCTTTAGCGCGGCTGACCTGGTGGGGCAACTTTCGGTGTAAACACATTCCACAGGCAGCCGCGACCGCACATATTTTGCCCCTTGTCCTTGTCTATGTTTCGCCAAACGAGCGTCTAAATCATTAGTGATTCCGGTATAAAGTGTGTCATCTGCACAGCGGAGAATGTAGAGTATATACATAGTTGTATAAGTATAGCGCCCAAATCCTTACAAGATAAGGAGTTCTAAGCAATAGAATTAAGAACAGGACCTAACTCTCAATTTACGCTTCTGTTACAAAAGGTTCATTGTTTTGTCTTGAGCAGCAGTTATATTACGGCATGATTAAATTTGGATATTCTCTCTCTACGGAGCAATTGACGCCACAGGAATTAATTAAGCTAGCTAAAGAAGCAGAAGAAAATGAGTTTGATTTTCTAATGCTTTCTGATCACTATCACCCTTGGACAGATTCACAAGGGCAAAGTGCTTTCGTTTGGAGCATTATTGGAGGAATAGCCGCGGTTACCGATAGAATTAAAGTTGGAACCGGGGTAACCGCGCCAATCCTCCGTTACCACCCGGCTACTATGGCCCAAGCCGCCGCCACGGCGGCGGTGCTGATGCCCGGCAGGTTTATTTTTGGAGTGGGAACAGGAGAAAATTTAAATGAGCATGTGGTAGGTTTTGGATGGCCAAAGTACTTAGTGCGTAAGGAAATGTTAGAAGTAGCTATTAGCATAATCCGTTTATTATGGCAGGGTGGTTATCAAAATCATGAGGGTAACCACTACACCTTAGACAATGCGCGACTTTATACCTTACCAGAAGAACTTCCTCCCATTATTGTTTCTGCTTATGGACCTAAGTCTGCCAGAATGGCTGGAGAAATTGGTGACGGTTTTATTACAACTGCCCCTGCCACCAAGCTAATTGATAAATTTGAATCCGCTGGCGGTCAAGGTAAGCCAAAGTATGGACAGTTAACTGTGTGTTATGACCAAGATGAACAACGGGCAATTAAAACAGCTCATAAAATGTGGGGCTTCTCGGCCCTACCTAGCCCGCTCAACACAGAACTAGAGATACCGGCCTACTTTGAAAATGCAATGGAGATGGTAAGTGAGGCAGACGTAGCTAAAAGCATAGTATGTGGACCAAGGCTAGAAAAATACTTAGAGAAGATCCAGGAATATATTGACGCAGGGTTTGATCATATCTACCTAAACCAGGTGGGTCACAACCAAGCAGAGTTTATGCAGTTTTATAAAGAACAAATTATTCCTAATATTAAGCCTTAACACTTGGTACGGATGAGAAAATTGAAGAATTTAAATATTTTATTAGTCTCGATGCGTGGTTGGAGGCAGCCTCAAAATGATCAAATTTACTTCAATCCACGACGAGATTCCTCGTGCTGGAGCAGCGGGTTATTGTGCAGCAAAAAGGGGGTCTGTGCAATTTAACCCGCTGCCTAGTACGGGAATTAGCCCAAGTTAAAATTGTAACTAACTCAACAGCAATAGATTATGCCATTTTTCGATTCAATTTCAGCGTTAGTGCCGGTTATACTGGTCACTCCACTAACTTACCTTTCTTTAATTTTTATTCTGAGGGTTACGGGTAAGCGGACTTTATCCAAACTCAACGCATTTGACTTTGTCGTTACAGTAGCTTTAGGTTCAACATTATCGGCCACTATCACTTCTAAAGATATTGCTTTCGTGGAAGGAGTAACAGCTTTAACACTTTTGGTTTTGATGCAACTAATAATTACCTGGCTGAGTGTGCGATTTAATATTGTTGATAGGCTGATTAAGTCTAAGCCCCAAATTCTTTATCTAAATGGTGAGTTTCAAGAAAGCATAATGAAAGAAACACGTGTGAACAGACATGAGATACTCCAGGCTATGAGGCAGAAAGGATTTGGAGATCTACGCGAAGTAGAAGCGGTAATCTTAGAAACCAGCGGAAATATGAGTGTGCTAGGCAGGATCGGTGAAGGTCCGACCTCGACCTTACCTGCCTAGCATCCAAGCTCTTTTTGTTTAGAAGTTTATGCCTGGAGAGCCTTTTCGACCACCATTTTATGATTATCTTCTAACCATTTGGCCATTTCCTCTTCATCTTGAAGAATCTCATCACAAGCACGGACTACTTCGTCCTCGCCTTCTTGTTGGGCAGCAAGCTTTATGGACTTGTAGAATGCTATTTCCACATGTTCTGTTGCATAATCAGCAATGGAGTTTGCCAACATATCGTTATCCACAAGGTCTGTGAACATTCCGGACATATTACCACCAATCTTGGCACTGATATCTTTCCAGGTAGAAGTATCTTCACCAAACGTATCTAAGCACTTGGCAATCAACTCTGCATGACGCTCGCTTTCGTCGCGGTGTTGTTGGATTCTACTCTGCACTTCGGGCATATTCTCAGCGTCTTGCTCATGTTTCTGGAGAGTCTCTACAATTTGCCTCTCCATAGCGTGTGCTGTTTTTAGCCATTTAACTAATTTCTGTTGAACTTCGTGAGCCATACTTAACTAGTTAATAAATAATAATCTAGTTTAGCTAAAGGAATTAAATATTTAATGTAAGGGATATGAATATTGTGTAAATTCTAAACGAAGATTAGTGCTTTGAAGCCATGTCTAAACTTACCTTTGTAACAGTTAGCACCAGCGGGCCTATTAGCACTCCGGCTATACCAAACATGTACAATCCGCCTAAGATTCCTATTAGGATTACCGCTTGTGGCAATACCGAGTTCTGGGCAGCTAGGCGCGGCCTTAAAATATTATCGACCAAGTTAACCAAAATAAAACCTAAAGCCAATATTATCACTCCTTTCACTGCTTCCCCTGTCAGTATATAAAACAAACCTAAAGGAAAAAGAATAAATCCTGCCCCCACAGGCAAAATCGCAGTAATCGTAGTAAGCACAGCCCAGAAAAACGAATATTCTACCTGCAAAATTAAGAAGGCTATTAGGGCTATAATACCCTGAATGATACCTACTAAAACCGTACCTTTAAATACCTGCTTTGATATATTCCAAATGGCTTCTAGATAATCTTGAGTATGTTTTTCATCTAACGGACTAACTTTGATGATGTAGTTAATAAACTGCTCATACTTTTGGCTCACACTTCCAAATACTATTAAGAATAGTATGGTATGGGTTACGGAACTAATTAAAAAGTTGGAAACTGGCAGCACTAATTGCGGAAGAGAAGTCAGAGCGTTACGGGTGGCACTTTTAATTTCTTGAGGCGATACTGTATCCACCTGGATAGGAAGGGTAGTTAATACACTGTTCGCACTGCTAGATATTGTCTGGAAAACTCCTTCCGCATCTGGCAAATCAATGTCTGCGACTATAGTAGAGATTTGGGTGGCAATCAAAGCTACAATCAATGTGGCCGGCAGGATAATTAATAAAGTGAATAAAATAAAGCTAACAAAATTACTTAGCTTATCTCCGATCACTTTTCTAGTTTTATTCACTACGGGCTGCCAGAAGTGAGCAGCCAGAATGGCAAATATAATAGTGATCAAATATGGGCCAATGAGTATGATACTGAGAAGCAGCACGGCGATTAGGCATGCTAACAGGAACAACTGACGATAATTCAAATTGCCTTTAAACATTTCTTATTCTAACATAGTAAGCTTTTACCTATTCTTCACACGGGAAGATATTAGAAAAGCAATTCAGGAAGCAGAAAGTAGCGCTGCTTAAATTTGGCTCGAGTTTGGCTCGAGTTAGCATATTCCTACCCCAACACATCGTCCATTGAATTTTCTTGCTGGCAAGGCTAAACTCTCTCATTATGGATTTTTCTGAGTTTACCTCTAAGGCTAATACTCAAAGTAAGAAAGTATTACGAAAAGCAATACCTACCATTAAGAAAATTGGGAGCTTGCGACCTGTGCAAATTATTTGGTTAATAGTTTTGGTGGGTGTCCTTTTAGTGTCAGCTGTGTATTTTAGTGTACCAGGCCAACTACTCTATACCATTAAATCTACAGTGGAGACACAACAAGTAGCCAATATGGAGAGCGGCGAGCAGTTGAGGTGGCTTGTAGATAAACAGTCCCAGCTGCTCGCCGCCTGGGAAACAGCTACTACAAACAGCCAATGTGCTGAACAAATCTTGTTGTGGCAAGAATTAAGAAAGACCTGGCACCAAATTATTACAATTAGCCTACTCAATCCTGATCTAGAAAAGACAGAAATCCGCTTTGCCAATTTAGCGACCACTTCTAGCTGCAATCAAGAGTTTTATCTGCCTGAATACGGCATTCTATTGTCTGAAGCAGGTTTTAAAATATCTAATAACTCCAAAGATCAGTGGCAAGCTTCTTTAAACTCTCATCTGGAAACTGCAATTACCAGAATGCAAGAGATTAGTTTTGATGACCAACAAACTGTCAACAACATCACCAACCTCCTAATTTCAGCTTCTGAACTAAAAGATACTACAGAATTAATAGATCTCTACAAGAAATATTTATTGGTCAACCAGGCACTAGAACTTGAGATAAATGCAGCAGCAACAAGTGAAAACATGTCTAGCCCTACTAAAAACTATAACTTTCAAGCATTGGCTTGGCTAAGTTGCCAGGTAGAAGTTAGCACGAATCAAGAGTGCGAACAGAACACCTTTGCTGCTAATTGGAATAGCTTAGTTTTTTCTGGAGAACCTAATTTAAACACAATTAACGCCGGTAAGCAGCTTTATCTAGACTCCTACTCCTTAACTAGTCCCGAGTAACCCTCCCCTACCACAATGAGAATGTCTTCTTTGTACTCACTTCTATCTACTTGATCCAATCTAGAGCTAAAAATTAGACTTTCAGCTAATTTTTGCTGTAAGAACTTTAAACTGCTAGCCTTATCACTATTAAAACTGTACAACTTTAAGTTCCCTGTCTGAATTTTATTCCCTTGCTTTAGCTGCAACTCAACGTAGTTTTCCTTTTGGTTAATAAACCTATATAGATCTGAATCTGGGGATATTTTTTTACCGCTAGCATTGATCACCAATACTTTAGGCTGTTCAAGATAAAAAGGGAGATATGTTTGAATTTGATTCAAATAGCCCTGGAAACTTGCATACGTTTCATCGTAGAAACGGCTGGAATAACCAGCACCTTCAATAATTCCAGCCTCATATACAAATCTACCATTTTCTAATGCCGGAGAAGCCACGACGCGGACTGACTTCCGCGAGAAACTATCGAGTAACGAGAACATTCCGGCCACATCCTTGGGCTGGATATTTGTCTTTACTCTTTCTGCAAAGCTTCTATAGAGTTGGATATAGCTATTCAACTTCTGAGGCAGAGGTCGCTGATCTTGTTGAATTTCCTTAATTAACCCGAAAGCCACATCTTGTTGACGTGCCGCGCGCCCATAATCACTGGTGTATTTGCGCGCGCGGGAATAGGCCATAGCCTCTACCGGGGTAAGCTTCTTCTCCCCTTTATAGAAAGTGAACCCACAATATAGCCCGTCAAAAAAGTACTGAGGATTTGGGCAACCATAACCATCCGGCAGCTCCGCTGCCGGAAAGTAGTCCGTAAAATCTTCCGGCACATTTACTGTCACCCCTCCTAAAGCATTTAAGGCATCTTCAAATACCTGCAAATCCAAATAGACAAAGTAATGGATTTTCTTTCCTGACACTTGCTCCACTACATAATTCAACCCTTCAATATCATCATTCGCATAAACCGCATTGATCTTTCCACTCACTAGATACTGATTTGGACGTTTATAACGTAAGTACAGATCCCTGGGGAAAGATACAAATAAGAGATCACCGCTTATTTGAGAATAACTTACAAGTAAAACGGAATCAGCATTCTTCATATTGGAATAGCCAGCTCGCGCATCTACTCCCACCAGCAAAATATTAGTATAGCCGTCAGTCTCGTTTAGTTCTGGCTTATTATTTAACCAACATTCAGGGTTAAGCACATCAGTACATGAAGACACAGTATCATTCTGTCCTAATCCGTCAAGATTAAAAAGTGTACTAAATTCACCTTCCGGCACTGGAGCAAGAGCATTTGCGGGCGTTACCAATATATTGGCCAATATACTTGGCCATTGCTGCACATCAAACAGATTCGGACATAACTGAAAGTTATTCTGCTGCACTAATCTGTTTGAAGTCACTAATTCCTGATAACTACATAATTGCTGATTTCTAATAGCTCCAACCATCCCAAGTAGCATAATTACTAACAGAGCAGCCAACCCACGATACACATATTTTCTGCTAATCCGCAGCTTACGCACTAGCCTTTTTGAACGCCGAAATCCGCCCTCTGCCAGTATAAAGACTTGCTTAGCTTGCACAGAAGCCTTCTCTACCACCCGCTCTCTTTCTTGCAACAGCTCCAGATACTTGTGGGGGAGAGAGTCATAATTCATGCGAGTATTATAACTAAAAATGCTAATTAGTTTGGCTATAGTTAACCTGCTCTACTTTCGCGTATTTCAAAAGACACACTAGCTACATAACTACCAACTGAACCTATACCCTGCGAGTTCCTTCACTTTCATATTCGTAGCTTTCACTCTGTTAATATTAGTAATAAAGAGTTCTGAATAATAATTGTTTCCTTCTGTTCTACCTTCAGGAGAATATAGATACCAATCAGAATGTAGGCTATGAGGAATTGCATATATATGTTCTTTACCTAGAATTCGTTCAATCTTATCAGCTGGAGTTTCTGGTTTATTCTGTAACGAAGTAATTTTGTAAGTAAACAAATTAATTGCTTTATACTCTACTTTTTTAGTCCTCAAAATAGTGGAAGGCATGTTTACATTATCAGGGTATTCACACCTTGTTACATATAGATATTCTCCATCTAAAGAACGAGAAAACAGATATTCGCCTTCGGTTTCGGATTCTGCCGGACAATTTGCATAGGTGACCAAATTATTAGGAGTTGTAAGTGCCATCTCTTTTCCGGTAACTATGTTTTGACGGTACATTGTAAATAGATAAGTGTCGTATTTCACTGTTGTGTGAGAACGGTTGTAGAGGATTTCCTTATTTCCAACCCATTCTAGGCGAGATGCTTTATCTACTTTTGTTAATACTTTATTAGTTGCTATCTCAATTACTTGATAGTTATCCACTATACCTCCTACTTCGGCTATGGCCAGGTATTCTTGTGTTGGGCTCCAATGAATTTCTTCAGTGGTTCTGAAAGTGGATTGCACCGTTTTTGTTTCTCCAGTTCGCACATCGTAGATGAAAATATAAGGGTCACGGTAATTTGCGTAAGCAATTTTGTCTCCTTTGGGTGAGATAGCAATGTTACCTCCCCAGTCATAATTTTCAGCTAGTGTAAGTGGCTGAGAATCAAAGCTAGGAAAATAAAGCGGCTTAGCATCAAGAGGACTGATAGCCCTAGACTCTACTATTGCGAATGGCATTTTAAGGATGCGTGTGCGTTCGGCTAACAATTTGTCCAGTTCTCTAGACTGTTGAGCACTACTATTGATGCTTATTGTAGTTTGTGAATCTGAGTCTGAAGTTTCAGTATCATATGCTGTAGAAGTGCTAGAAATAGTTACCTGGTCTTCTGCCGCCGACCCTGTTTGAAACAGTGGCGACACAAAAATCGAACCAAACACCAGCGTTCCTACCATGACAAATAACACTACAATTAGGCCTATAATCTTGTTTTTACTCATCTATTAATCTGTTATTTAAATTAGTTCCCTTTTTTTAATACACCACTCTTAGTTTATATAGTAATGCTGCGAATTACCACCCGTAATACTTGTACAAAGTAGCTAAGGGCAGTAAGTACTTGAAATTTTATGATATAATGACTATATGCGC
Source organism: uncultured Candidatus Saccharibacteria bacterium (assembly GCA_964446595.1). GTDB lineage: Bacteria > Patescibacteriota > Dojkabacteria > J137 > JAEUSD01 > CAYUPY01. The sequence goes on from CAYUPY010000014.1 coordinate 23,402, forward strand.
CCAGAAAGGGTTATTCTTGACCTAACACAATTGGAAATAAGCCGAATACTTGAACTCCGGGATATTATCACCAGTGCCACTAGTAGATACAACGAACGCTTAGAGGCCATTAATGAATTAAGAATTTATGCTAAACGAATACTATCTCAGGCAGAAGCTGCACAAAACGATCCACAGGTAGTCTTGAAATTGAATATTAGATACCTTTTAATCAATACCATCTTACCTGAGGAAAAGGACAAATGTGTTTTAAATCAGCTCAGGTTATGTAAGTCCATCACCGCTTACTTGCGTTACCAGCAATGGATAAACGGATATTTGAGTACGATTGAAGATGACTTTTACCAATTACTAGAACAGGGAATAAATACTATCCTGAGCACGCAGCTCAGCCAACAGGAATATCCGGAAATGGTTTCGTTCCTGGACGAATGCCTACAACTTGTCTCAGTAAAGTCTACCGTACCGAAAAGGTTAATCTCTATCCTGGAGCCAGTTAAGGGTAGGATTCTAGCCGAACTCTATGAAGATGTAGAAAAAAGCGTCATAGATTACTTGTATAATCTTCTAAATGGCAAGATAGACTTTGGAGTTGGCCTTTACGACTATAACCCTGAGCTTTTCACTCATGTTGGGTATGCATACGAAAAACTTGATAAAGAAGCGAGTGAAGACTTAAAAGCGAGAAGCAGATTCTTCAATCAGTCTAGTGACACACTGTCTTACATGAGGCACAATTTACGTGTCTTGCAACAGAAATTCGGGAACTGGAATGACGCAGAATTAAGACTTTATAGTAGCTATGTAAATTTCTTTAACAAGGAAACCCACTCTGGACGTGAAGCTGCACAGTTTCTACCACATAAGATTTATACGGAGCTAACCCAGACTTTGTCATACATCATTGGCCTAATGAACAGAGCTCCACAAAATGGCCATCCGCATCGACATGGCAGCTCTGCTGAGCCTCAAATGCAAATCCCAGCCCATCTTGTCGGACTAACCTCAGCTCTGCAGGTACTAGGTTTGCATATCTCTGAGGTCGCAGAACTCGACCATCACGCACTTATTGCAGAAATAAAATCTGCTTATCGCACCAAGGCGCGGTTATTACACCCAGATGTAAATAAGGATGATGGTACTACAGAACGAATGCAACAGCTGAATAGTGCGTATCAGCAACTGCAATTCCAGCTGGGTTTCTAGTATAATCTTTCCATGCAAGAAGAAATTGAATATAAGTTTATTATTCAGTCTAAAGATGCCGTGCGAGAGCGCCTTGCGCAGCTTGGCGCACACAAAGTATATCCAGAAAAGTTGATGCGAATGCAGTTGTTTGACTATGCAAATAAACAAGAAATGAACAAAAAAGGTCAATATAAATGGTGGCGGGTTCGCGACGAGGGTCACCGTATTACCGTCACCCTAAAAGAAATATTTGATGACGGAGAGACCCGTGATGATCACACTAAGGAGCTAGAAATTGAAGTGAATGACTATGACAAGGCATGCCAGATGCTTATAGAAACGGGTTTAGTGCAAACAGTTGATCAAGAAAAGTATCGCGAACAATGGCAAATAGATGGCATAGAGGTGACGCTTGATACCTGGCCAGCTTTACCGACTTTCATAGAAATCGAGGGTAAAAACGAGACTGAGATGAGAACATTAGCCACAAAACTAGGGCTTAATATGCAGAAAGTAATTTTAGGTTCTGTGGATTACGTGTATGAGAGAGTGTATAACGTTACCCCCGATGCTATCGGGACATTTAGAGAGTTTAAATTTGCTAATCAGCATCAACTAAAGCGTCAACTGGAAGAACTCGGCTCTAAAGTTAGTGCTAAATAGTTTTTAATAGGAATAAGAATCAATCCACCGGCCATAGTAATTACCCCTACCGCACCTATTAAGCTATAAAACCCGAACTCCGTCGCCATGTATCC
>CAYUPY010000015.1:0-24532 GCA_964446595.1 uncultured Candidatus Saccharibacteria bacterium
TCTGCAACTTGGTCAAAAGGTTCGTGTAAAACTGACGGAGAAGAAGCCAGGCCGCCTGAGTTTCTCTATGAAAGCCGTAAGCAATAACGACTAATTGTTGTCAGGTAACTTTGTAGATAGATGCAGCCCCGCGGAGCGCGAAGCGCTCCGCGGGGCGTTGACTCCAGCCCATAAAACCACCATACTAAAACTGTGAGTACTAAAAACGTAACCGCCAAAATAATTACTGAGGTTTTTGATCCTACTGTTATTTTCTTCGTGAGTGTTATCTTTATAGTTTATCTCCGAAACTCTTTGCAGGACCAAATAGCGGGCATTATTTTTATAGGACTAGGTGGCTTATTGCCGCTGGTATCCCTAGTGTATGAATATCTGAATACTAAGGTGAATAGGGTGGTGACGCGTGAGGAACGTAATCATGTGTATCTGGCAGCTTTTTTCAGCTTTAGTGTACTGTCTACCTTATTCGCTACTAATATCTTTCCTGATAGATTTTGGTCATTTTTAAGTATTGCCATGGCTCTTTATTTTGGACTTGCGTTACTTATTAACACTTTTATTGATAAGACTAGCCAGCATGTGGGCATGTACACTTTTTGGATAATGGCTCTGATTGAATTTGCCTCTCCTGGCTTTGCCATTTTGTTTGCTGCCGTGCCGTTAATTATGTGGTCACGGCTCGCTTTAACTAAACATACTTGGATTCAAATGTTTTGGGGTATGACAATCGGCATGCTCACAGGCCTCTTATTGTGGTTATGATATAATTAGTATATGAAAGTATTGACTCGTAAATTGTCTGCTAGAGACACCATAATTGCCTTGGCGCTAGTCGGGCTCATAGTTGTTGTAGCTACCTTTCTATTTACGCTAAGTCAGATTAAAAGGACTGAATATAGGTTCTCTCAAAGAGTTACTCAATTGGAGACCGTTTCAACTGAGCCAGGTGCAGGTAATAATCCTTCTGTCTCCAATGCAACCGTGGGTTGGAATCCTACTCAACTAAAGATAAGCAAGGATTCTTTACAGAATTCGGTCAAACTGGAGTTCCCTCCTGTCAGTGATAACCAACAGTCTCAATTCCCTCTAGAGGTGAAGTTTGACTTTACAAAGCTTGCTGAACCACTCGTTTATGTCAGTGAGAAATTTGGCACTTTTGTGTTTAATAATAATTCGACAGAACAACAGCTTGAGGTGCAAGGGTTTAGCAATGTTAGCCAAAATAGGTTTTTTAATTACCATTTAACTGGTTTCCAAGTCAATGCATTAAAAATTGAGAATGGGATGCTGATTATCCATTACGAAGACAGTTTATCTACTGTGACGTGGGCTAATTCAACAGTGGTAGCACTAGACCTCTTTAGTGGTGACCAGATTTGGCGTACCTCTTTAGCAGATGCCTTACAGATGAAATATGCAAATGTAGCTACGAATGTAATACCACAAGATAAATATTCACTTTTTGTGCCGACACGTAGTACATTGTATGAACTTGATTTACGCTCTGGAGAGGTTGTGAAAGAACGACAGATGAAGACGCATCAGTACTCTCAGGGGATAGTTCACATTTGGAACAGCACTTTATTTTACGCCGAAGATGACAATACCTTAGTTATTGAAAAACTGGATGGGTCCAAATTACCAACTAAACTGAACTTACAGCAAATGGTTCCAGAGTGGAGGGGGATGGATTTTAATCGGCAGCTACAGTACGGAAGCGGTCAGGGCATACTTGCAATTCCGGAGTCAGGAATAGAGCGCCAATATGTAATTATTGAGGAACAAAATCTAGGTTATATTGATCCGAAGATCATTCCCTTTTATCAACCATAAGTTTTTTCACAATAGATTGATTTAGAGGTATACTGCCTTCAGCATTTTAGGACAGAAATTTGACGAAAAGAATACTAAATACCTTAAACGGCTTACGCGATCTACTAACCAAAGAGCAAACTCAAATCCTTAAAGTTGCTGGAATGCTAATGGTTCCAGCCTTATTGACTAAGATCACAGGATTATTAGTAGGACTGCTTACCGCTAATAAGCTGGGACGTGGAAGTGTATTTGAAACTTTCCTATATGCAAACGAACTACCTTCTTTTCTGGCAGAAATTATTCTAACCGGTGCTATCAGCACTCTAGTAATTCCAATTTTTATTCAAGCAAAAGAAGAAAGCGAGGAGGTCTTTTTCCGTTTCTACAGTACGGTTATTAACCTGCTATTAGGTGCTTTTACTGTTATTGCTCTTTTTGTAATACTTTTTGCATCCCCAATCTTTGATTTCACGGTTGAACACATTATTAATCCCGCGGAAGATACATGTTTATACCCTTACTATTATGACAAAGCCGAATTCGCACGCCGTGAAAACCTTCCATTAACAGATCCTAAGAACTGTGTGAATTTTAGTGGCTCTCAGATCGTAACTTTGATGCAAGCACTAATGCTACCACAGCTCATTTTAGGGATGAGCGTTTTCGTTGCCAGCGGCTTAAATGTATATAATCGGTTCCTGCTACCTCAGCTGGCACCCTTGTTTTACAATGTCGGGCGTATTTTTGGGGTGATGGTTTTGCTGCCTATTTCGCAAACTAACCCTGGTGATCCAGGAAGCCCTTGGGCGCTAGTGGCGGGAGTTTATACTGGTTCGGTCTTACATCTGATTATTCAATTGCCACTAGCGCGCATGCTAGGTCTCCATTACAAGTTTGAAATAGATTTGAGTATCTCCTACCTTAAAAATTTCTTTGCGGTAAGTATACCCAGATTGATTGCTTATTCGGCTGACTCATTTGGGTTGGTATTAAATAAGTTAATAATATCTGGGTTTAGTGCTGGCTTTCTATCGACCATGTTTTATGCCCAATCCCTAGCCAACATGGTTCCAGGTGTTATTGGATATGCTTTTTCGGTGGCCTCATTTCCTACTTTGTCTAGACTATACGCACAGAAAAGATTCGCCGAGATTAACGACATTGTGATTAATATGCTGAATCAAATTATCTTTTTGGCAGCCCCCATTATCCTAGCCTTAATAGTGTTGAGGCTGCCAATAGTGCGTCTAGCTTACGGTTTGGGTGCCGGTACGGATTTTGATAGATTGGATACCGCAATCGTTGGATGGACATTATTGTTCTTTGCCATAGGGATAGTATTTACGACAACCAAATGGTATTTGTATAGGTTATTTTATGTTGCTCAAAATACAGTAGTACCTTTCTTTGTATCTTTCTTTTCGCTCGGACTGACCATAGTACTAACAATTATGCTAGGGAATTTATTCAGCCACGCAGATCAGTTCGCTATTAACCGTATTCCTCTAACTTTTAATAACTTGTTTACTGCAGGAGAAGGGTTAGCTGCGATTGGTGGGGCGGCACTGGCAATAAGTATCACAGCATTTATTGAGTTCATTATCTTATTGATTCTGGTTAATCAGGTGGTGGTAAAACTAGACTTTTCGCACCTTTTTACATCTTTCTTAAGAAAGTTTTGGCCAATCGTACTTAGTGGCGCACTAATGTACTTGATGTATACCATTTGGGACACATTCTCTTTACCGATTGATGCATCTGAAAGTTTCGCGGGTTCTACCACTGTTAACTTACTTTTGCTTACTGGTGTAACTACAGCCACCACGTTTATGGTGTATTATCTACTATGTCACCTTTTTGGAGTAGAGGAATTGAAGATACTTAGAAGAATCTTGAATCCGATTTTCAAATTGGGTGGAATTTATATAAAATAATATATATGTCAGATAATAACGTTTCGGTAAACAATAATCGCAATCAATTACCACCTTTGCCGTGGCAGCAGCAGGGTAATGGTTTACAAGCACCTAAGGAAGGGAATAATTCTAATAGGTTGAGTTTGGGGACAGTAAAAAATCAATGGCAACAACAGCAATCACCACAACAATTTACTCCTCAACAGCCACCAGTTGATAACAGACGGGAAAAGTATGAAAAGTTTCGCGGAGGAAGGGATGAAGAAGATTACTACGAAGATCGAACTGATAGGGACCGCCGCCGCCGCGAGCGGCGGCGGCAGCGTGAGCGCGCTGAGGACCTACGCGGCCCTGGATGTGGTTGTCGCTTAATTGGTATTGTGATGTCGCTAGTATTGCTAGGGCTGTTAATCGGTCTAGCCTACATCTTAATCAACCGCCCCCCAAGCATAGTTGATCCAGTTAAAGATTGGTTAAATCAAGACCTAGAGGCGGTTACATTTACGCCCGAAGAAGCAGAAACTGCTATTTTCAACCTTAACTCTCAGGTAAGTAGGTTTAATACTGGAGAAAACATCCTACGTATAAACGAAAAAGAGCTAAATGTGCTCTTAAATCAGGGGTCTACCAATGCTGATTTAAACGCCAGAATCGTGGAAAGTGAGCTTAAGTTATATGCAAATAGCGACCCCACTTCTGATAAGCCGTTATGGTTAGTCGCAAAATTTGGTATTGATCCGGCTAATCCTGAGGACTTAAAACTTACAGGTGTAGGAACAGAAAGGATTTCTACTCCTCAATTCCTAAATGATGCCTTGTTAGATGTCATCCTTTCCACAAGCAATTTTGTAACTCAAGCTGATGCAGATAGTATTCTAGATTTTGCTGTAGATCTACCAAGCAATGTCAGAGTCAAGAAAGTACAGCTTGAAGACAAGGAGTTACTGCTTACACTAGATGTTTCTACAGGGCTTGAAGACTTCTTTGGTGGCGGGGACAACTAAACAGCATATGCCAGCGAAACTACAAATTTTTTCCGGAGAAGATACCTACGAGTCCTATAGGGCTGCAAAAAAGGCTGCTGCTGAGCTTGCTCAGGATCTAAATATCCCAATGTCAGTGGTGGAAGCTGATGAGCTTACCCGTGATGAAGTATTACAAAAGCTACAAAACATAGGGTTATTTTCATCAGGTCAGGTACTTATGGCTAAAAGAGCAATGAAAAACTCTGGTTTAGTAGAGTACATCGAGAATAATTTGGAAAAAGCTTTACAGTTACCGATGATTATTTGGCAAGATGGCAAGCTTGATAAGCGAAAAGGTGTGGTGAAAAAGTTATCACAGGCTAAGGTGCTCCACGACTTCCCCCTGGGGAAGTCGTGGGAGGTTGAAAGCTGGCTGGCAGCCAAACTAAAAAATTTAGGTCTGCCAGCCGGCAACATAAAAGGCTTCACAAACGAGTTAATTTTAAAGGTAGGTACAGATAAATGGTCTCTGTCACAGGAGATGGATAAAATATCCTTGTTTAAGGAGGCTAAAGGTGAGTTTCCTGACCCGTCTGTTTTATTAGGCACAGATGTATCTGGTGATATTTGGAAGTTCCTTGATGCTCTAGCAGGTGGACAAAAGCAATTGGCAGCAGATGAATTGCAGAGGTTATTTCGCTTCGGTGAAAGTGATCAATTTATCATAGCTATGCTAGCGCGTGAACTTTCTCTATTGAATGATTATTTGCATCTTTTGGCTATGGGGAAGGTAGCTGAAGCAGGCAAGATTTTAAAATTGCACCCTTTCGTGCTTAAAAAATTACAAGCAAAGGCAGATAGGTTCACTTTAGAAAAGGTAAAAAAGCTTCTACAGGCTTTACTAAGACTAGATTTTGCCATCAAGCGGGGTAGCCTAGATGCGCAGGTTGGTCTGACTTTATACCTATTAAGCTGGTAGAATATAGGAATGAAAGTTAATAAGTTTTTGGGTTCGAATATCTTGATGATCGGTAGCATTATAGTTAGTGCTATGTTCGTTGGCGTCAATCATGTTTCAGCCCAAGAACAAACCCAAAACCAGAACTTTGTAATACAGCTTTCAGATATAAAAATTGATACTTCTTCGGTTCAGGAAGATCGTTCATTTAGCGTCCCTCAACGAATTGTTATAGCTCCTATTTTTCTTGGTGATGCTGCCAACTCTATAGCTATTCAAGACGAAGATTGGTTCCGAGGTCTATTTTATTATCTTGTAGCTAGCGATGGCCGCTCTGGTTTTACAGATATCCCTTTCCACTACGTGGTTAGTAAAAGAGGGAGGGTTTATGAAGGTAACAGCGGGGGTGAAGAGCGCAAAATTAGTATTGCGGGTGTAGGAGATGATGCAGTAGTTATAGCTTATCTTGCTGACACTAAGGCTTCGACTTTTGATATTCGGGCAAAGGAAAGTGTTGGAGAGTTAGTATTGCGTACTGCTAATCGACATTCAATCCCCCTTAAAAATGTAACTGTCGAGGGAGTTAAGTTTGTACAAGATTCCGAGCAGCAGACCGTAAGATTGGAAAAAGCTGAGGTGTTTGGGTTGTGGAATAAGGAAGTCTCAGAGATCGTAACTAGTATTAATTCCCGCTATGAGCCTCAACAAAAGACTTACAAACTCTCAGTAAAGGAAGTGAAGTTACCTCAGGAAGAAGTGGAGAGTGGTACAACAATTAAAGGTTCAATCATAGTGGCAAATCAAGGTGATTACGGCATATACGGAGGAACTGAGACAGAGATTATTGCTACTAAGAAAAACACAGGCCCAAGTAGATTTTTTGTGAATAATGAGTGGCTAAGCCCTACTCAATTAAGCTTAATGAAACCCGAGGATGTAATTTTGCCCGGAGAGGAATTGGAACTGGAATTTACAGTCGGAACCCCACTATACTTTGGGGAGCAAGTAGAGCGATTTAGACTTGAAAATATTGCGGGTAAATCGCTCGGTGACATAGAATTTCCCATCTCACTTAAGATTGCGCGTCCGGAGGGTACTATTGTGCAAATTAGGCAGACCACAACTGGCTGGCTTAGACTTAGATCTACCCCAAATGGAGTTGAAAACAACGAGATTGGCAGAGTCTCCAGCGGAGAGCGCTTCTACCAAGTGGACAACGCTAATAATGGTTGGATTAAGATTCGTCTAAATGACGGAACAGAAGGTTGGGTGTCTTTGCAGTTCGTAGAATATGTCTAGTAATTGTAGATTTGCTATTTCGCTTTTTGTATACTTTGACGGTGAAAAAAATACAAGCTTTTACTCTCGTTGAGATCCTAATCGTAATAGCAGTGGTAGCAGCATTGGCGGTTATAGTGGTAGCTGCACTGAACCCTGCTGCAAGATTATTGGCTGCTAACAACGCACAAAGGCGTAATAATGTGCAGGCTCTGACAAAAGCGATAAGCTTGTACGAGGTAGACAATATTGGTCAGCTACCAACAGCAGGGGGATCTCCTTTGCCTGATGTTACACTTTCAACCTTGGCCACAGATGGGGCTGATGCCAGCACCTTAGATGGGGTGATAGGTACCTACATAGATGAATATCCATCTCTCCCGGCCGGTACAACGTATTAGGTTGGAATAGAAACATCCTCAGGGCTGCCAATTGTTGGCACAGGCATTGTTCAGACTGATGGTACTGCACTTTTGTTTACCGGTCGCTATGGTTTAAGTTCAATACTTGTTGACCAATCTGTTGATGGTGGGGGTGGCGAGGAATTACCTTTGGGAGAGAATACACCGTTTAATTTCGTAATTATAGATAGTGACTGCAATGTACTTACTCCTATAAATAATGGGGGAACATACGTAGTTGGTCAAGACTTGCCCGCTGGAATTGATTGGAACATCCGTTTTGAATTCTCTGACCCTGGCAACATTAGGTATACTACCGCAGCTCATACTCAAGTTGGAATCGACAATGGCATAGTATACAGAGACAATCGAGGACAAGGTTATGATGGTGTGGATGAGGATGGAAGTTTTCTAATGCGTCGAGGTGATTGTAGTGATGGTGCTGTTAATACAGTTCCGCAGACTAATAGAGCTGATGTGGAAAACAGTTTCAACATTCGTATAGTGCCACAGGACAATATCAGTATCTACTACGACCTCAGCTTTAGGATAGTTTCTGGCAGCTAACGTTAAACATACTTGCTCAATTTGCCAACCCTCCGCTAAAATATAGAAGAAACTTTTCCGACTTAATGTTCATTTAACTTTTCGGATTTATGCTGCTGTCAGACTTAATTTTTACTCTCGCTTAAATATATGGCTAAAAAATCTAATAAGAAAACAGAAACTTCCGCACAACCTATAGATGGGAATGCAGACTCAGTCGCAAGAAAGAAAGCAATTGAGGCCGCACTTTCCCAAATCACGAAAGAATTTGGAGATGGTTCCATTATGCGCATGGACGAAGATCACAAAAAGGATGTAGAGGCGATTTCCACAGGTGCGGTTTCTTTGGACATTGCACTAGGTGTTGGTGGTGTTCCAAAAGGGCGAATTATTGAAATCTATGGCCCAGAGTCATCCGGTAAGACCTCTTTGACTTTACACATCGCGGCAGAGGCACAAAAACAGGGCGGAGTAGTTGCCTTTATTGATGCAGAGCACGCATTTGATCCAGCTTACGCAAAAAATGTTGGAATCAACTTAGAAGAATTACTAATTTCGCAACCAGACTACGGAGAGCAGGCTTTAGAAATCTTAGAAACGCTTGTACGTTCAGGGGCAGTGGATGTAATTGTAGTAGATTCTGTGGCCGCACTCACGCCACGCGCAGAAATTGAAGGAGAGATGGGTGATGCACATATGGGACTGCAAGCTCGTTTGATGAGTCAGGCGTTGCGAAAAATTACTGGGATTGTGGGCAAAACAAATACGACAGTTATCTTTATTAACCAACTGCGTCAAAAGATTGGTGTCATGTTTGGTAATCCGGAGACCACAACTGGTGGAAATGCGCTGAAGTTCTACGCATCTATACGTATGGATATTCGGCGTACTGAAAAAATTACTTCAGGAGATGAAGTAATTGGGCATGTCGTACGTGTGAGGGTGGTAAAGAATAAGGTTTCACCTCCTTTCCGAGAAGCATTCTTTGATATGATTAATGGTAAGGGAATCGATAAAGAGTCCAGCCTTTTGGATGCTGCAATCAAGTACGAGGTAATTGAGCGTGCAGGTGCTTGGTATAAGTATGAAGGCGAAAACTTAGGACAAGGGCAAGAAGGTGTGAAAGAAGTACTAAAAAGTGACGCGAAATTTAGACAAGAAATAGCTAAAAAAGTCCGGGAAAAGGCCGGTATCTAAACCATGAACTCAGACCCACAAAAGTACTTAGATCAATTATTTGTATCTAAAGTCAGAATTAAGGCTCTACATTACTTTTTTACACATCGTGATGAACCTATCCACCTGCGTGGGGTGGTACGTGAGCTAAACGAAGAGATTAATGCTGTGCGAAGAGAACTTGATCGCATGGAAGAGATAGGTCTACTAGTAGTAGAGCGAAAAGGAAATCGTAAATATTTTATGCTTTCTAAGAATTTCGTTTTTTACGATGAGCTATTGGGGATGGTATTCAAGTCATACGGACTAGGTCACGAGATTATTACTGGCGAGAAGAAATTAGGACTGATTGATTATGCGGTGCTTACACAAGGATATACGCGGCAAGCGCCATACGGTAAGCACCGCATAGACATGATAATTGTTGGTGACAATCTGAATATGTTGAATATCAAGAAAATAGTTGAAAAGTACGAAAAAAAACTGGGCCGGGACATTTATTATGCGGTATTAGATAAGCGCGATTTCCTGATGCGTAAAACACGACGTGATCTGTTTATGCAGGAATTATTCATGCAAGACTTTATAATGTTGATCGGGGATAGAATCAAATTTACCAGCGGTCTAAAGTAAATGTTATTATTGCTGCATGGCAAATATTTCTACAATCCCACCGAAAGGAACTCGTGACTGGGAACCAGTCGAGTTCGCAATCCGCAAGTATATTTTTAATACATGGAGATCTGTTTGTCATAAATTCGGCTATCAAGAATACTTAACTCCGTTAGTAGAATACGCTGATGTTTATCGAGCTAAGTCTGGAGACGAGGTAGGAGGAAGTGAGCTAACTGTTTTCGAGGACAGAGGAGGGCGTGAGTTGGCAATTCGACCAGAAATGACACCGTCCGTTACACGTATGGTGTCCAATTTTTATCAAAGTGTACCAAAACCCATTAGGCTATTTAGTATTGCCAACTTTTTTCGTAATCAGAAACCACAAAAAGGACGGAATCGTGAGTTTTGGCAGCTAAACTTTGATATTTTTGGAACCAGCAGTCTTAATGCAGACGTGGAAACTCTAAGGATGTCCATCGAGATCATGAAAGCCTTTGGCTCAAGTGCAGACCAATTTCGTGTTTTTGTAAACCATCGTAAGTCAATCGAGTACTTGGTGCGTGACTACCTTAAAGTCCCTGAAGAAAACGTAGCCAAGGCAATCCAATTACTAGATAGAGTTATGAAGCTTCCTCAATCTGAATTCTTGAATCAATTAGGATTACTAGGCGCAGAAATTTTGGACCAAGAGTTTATCTATGAATACCTTACATGGGATCAAGCGGCTATTATTGACGCTCAAAACTCGTTTTTAAAAAATGATCCGGGTTATCAGGAACTGCAGCAAATCTTTGAAGCACTAGAAGCGCTTGGCCTCTCAGAATATGTGGCATTTAACCCCGGTATGGTTCGTGGATTTGACTACTATGACGGCATGGTGTTTGAAGTTTTTGATCTTGCCGAATACTTAGGAGAGGGCAGCGCCCGCTCATTATTTGGCGGAGGGCGCTACAACGGTCTAGCAGGTATTTTTGGCAAGGACTCATTTCCAGCTGTTGGTGCCGCTCCAGGCGATGAAACAATGCGTTTATTCTTGGAAGCACATAACCTAATCCCAGAGGAGTTAACAGCCCGACAAGGTTATTACCTTCCAGTTCTAGCTGATTCTGCAGAGGCACAGTCAGCACGCCAAAAAATCGTCACCAGTCTGCGAGAGCAGGGAGAAGTGGTAATTGAAGGGCTAGAGCTCGAAAAATTCGGGAAAGCGATTGCCAACGCCGACAAGCGCAATGCCGCTTTCGTGATTTTACTAGGGGAAAATGAATTAGAAGCTAATAAATATATGCTCAAAGATCTAGTTACCGGTGAGCAGGAAGAGAAGAGATTATGAGTTGGATTCTATTAGCTTTAGTCCCGGGTTTGCTATGGTCTGTCACAAATTATATAGATAAGATTCTAATTGAAAAGTACTTTAAAGGTGGAGGATTAGGTTCACTATTCTTAATTTCCTCCTTAAGTGGCTTACTTGTATTACCGTTCGCTGGTTTCCTTGCAGCCGATATTTCAAACTTAGGATTTGCCAGCACAATTATTGCCATAGTTTCAGGCGTAATTGGCGTAACTATGCTATTTCCATATTTTGCTGCTGTGCAAGACGCGGATCCTATCTACCTTATACCTATCTTTCAGACCATACCCTTCTTTAGTTTCATGTTAGGTTTTATCTTTTGGGGTGAGGTGCTCAGTCCCAATCAGGTAGTTGGAGGGCTGATTGTAACGTCAGCGGCAATTTTAATAGGATTCGACTTTAATACAAGCAGGTTAAAACTAAAATGGAAATCGATTGGTTTAATGTTACTCACGTCTTTAATGGTAGCTCTAAATACGGTTTTGTTTAAGGTTTTTGCAATAGAGTCTGATTTCTGGACTGTAGCATTTTGGGAATACATCGGTTGGGTGGGAACTGGCGTAATCTTTTTATTCGTTGCAAAAAAGTTTAGAAAGCAGTTTTTTGAAGTATTGCGAACTAACTCTACTGCGGTTGCCGGTGCAAATATTACTAATGAGTTACTTAATTTAGTAGCGAGGTTAGTATTCAATCATGTCTCTTTGCTGGCACCAATTACCTTGGCTTGGGTCATTAACGGAGCTCAGCCAGCATTTGTATTTATTTTCGGCCTACTCCTCACCGTCTTCTTACCTAGATTATATAAGGAAGAAACTACAATAAAACTGCTCTTTCAGAAGATATTCTTCATTTGTATTATGGCCATAGGATTAATTATCCTAAGCGCATAAACATGTAACCATATTAAACTCCATTTGAGTCGATCGCGGATGCGTGAGTAGGGGCTCCGATCACAATTCCTACACGTCTCATAGCCCAGCTGCGATTAAATTCAGAAGCGTAGAAGCTGAGACAAAATAGACTACCCATCCTAATACGAATAGCCCGCTAGTTGCCCCGTAGCGTACTAGTGTTGAGTATTTTTCGTTTAGGTAGATTTTTTGCGCCAATAATCCGCAGCAGCCTAGTATCAGTGCACCTAAAGCACTCCCAACCAACACCCCGGGCACCATAAAAACTAGTAAAACCGCGTTCTTTTTTAAATTTTCCATGCTCTGATTTTAACAAACAAATACAGAAACTTGTGATATATTAGCCTACTAATCGTTATAAAGAGGTTATGAAGATTATTATATTTGCTGGTGGCACTGGTAAACGGTTTTGGCCGGTGAGCCGAAAACAAGCCCCGAAGCAATTTAGCCCCTTAATTTCTGGTAAGCCACTTCTCAGATTACGCATTGATACCTTGCTAAAAAGCTACAACGCTGAAGATATATTCATTAGTACCGGTAAGCACTACGAGAAAGAAGTTAAAGAGATAGCCCCAGAGCTGCCTGTTGAAAATTTGATTTTAGAACCTGAAATGCGCGATACCGGTCCCGCGGTGACCCTGGCAGTAACTTACGTTCATCATCGATACCCCCAAGATTTAATTTCCATCCAGTGGTCTGATCACTTAGTCAAAGATGAACTGACATTTGTTACTGCTCTTAGAGAGGCAGAAGAAATTACCGCCAGTAAAGAGGGTGTCGGAGTAACTTTTGTGACTGTTCCAGCTCGTTTTGCGTCGCCGCACCGAGGCTATATTCATTTTGGAGAGGAGATAAAGCGTGTTAGCAAGAATATAGTTTTTAGAGAGTTCAAAGAATTTAAAGAGAAACCAGATGAGAAAACCGCAGAAAAATATCTCAAAGATGGTAGTTATGGCTGGAATCCCGGCTATTGGATTGTGAAACCAGAGTATTTCCTGGATAAAGTCACACACTCAACGCCTGAAATAGTAGAGATATGTGATGAGATCGTGCAGTCAGGATTTTCAGAGGCTAGCCTGCAAAAGTTCACAAAACTAGAAAAGATTTCTGCTGACTATACGTTTGCCGAGAACGTGCAAGCCGAAGAGGCAATGGTCTTGTGGAGTGAGTTTGGTTGGAGCGATGTCGGTGAGTGGATTGCACTTAAAGAGGCCTTGCAAGAGAGATCAGATTCAAATGTAGTAAAAGGCAAAGTTCAGGATTTGGAATCACAGGATTCAATTATTTACAACCTGGATGATACAAAGTTAGTAGCCACGATTGGCTTGGAGTCGATGGTAGTGGTCAATACTAAGGATGTTGTGGCGGTGTTTCACAAAGATGACAACACAAAGCTAAAGCAGTTTTTAGCAGAACTAGAAAATAAAGGGCTAACAGAATATCTCTAGGAAAATACGGCCGCAGAGGTGAAATTTTTGCTAAAAATGTGTAAAATACTTTACTGTCTTTCAGCCTTACCCTTACTTGTTAGACTTGGTCAATCATAAAATGGATGACTTTAACGATCTATTACCTTTTCCACTCTCACAAAAACTGATGACCACAGCAATAATCTCAGGTAGCGATGAAGATTATGTAACTCCAGATGTGTGGACCACTTACTATTCAGTAGATCCATACGGGCTTTTTATTGTAAACAAGAAGCAGGATAATTTATCTAGCTTTACTGCTTTAGACCCATCAGGACAAGATGAAGCTTTTGCTGAATTTCTAGATGTTATTGGGGTAAATAATGATATGGAAGTAGTAAAAGCAGTCCGACATTCTAAAGATCAGTTTCCAAATCGTTCCGTTCGTATTACAATAACAAGTACGGTAGATATTCAGCTACAAAACGAACTCAAAGAAGTTTTTAATGTGGCTTCTGCCATCTAGTTAATTGTAATACTGCCATTTGCATATGAGAAAAATCGCCCGGTTATTAGTAATAGTAGGATTGTTAAGTTTGGCGGTCTTTTCTTTATACGCTATCTATTTAGTAGGAACATCAGATTTCTCTCCTGAAAAGTCTGAAGCACTATATGGTGGACAATATGAAACTGGATACCCATCAGCAGGTTTTCTAATAATATACACAGCTAATTCAATCAAGACATGTGGTTATACTGCTATCCGCCCCAACGTGGCAGTAACTGCTGGTCATTGTGTGGATGACGCCCAGCGAATTTACCTTGGGCAGGGTGAATTTAGCTTTGATCATATCACCCATGCTTTTGCGGCGAAGGCTCAACCTAAGCAAGGGTGGGCAGTGGATAAAAGACGTGAAGATGACTTCGCCATACTTACATTCCAGGATGCAAATTTCTTTAGGGAGTTTGCAAATATTAGTTCGCCTATTGAGGGCTGTAATTTTAGGGTAGTAGCATACGGAAGAACTGAGAATGCCGAAAGTGCGGCTACAAAAGAGCGTCGTAGCGCTATTTTGTGTGCCAATGCTATTTACGACAAAGTCTTTTATGTAACTGGTAGAGATGGAGGGATTTGCTTTGG
This sequence comes from uncultured Candidatus Saccharibacteria bacterium, assembly GCA_964446595.1. GTDB lineage: Bacteria > Patescibacteriota > Dojkabacteria > J137 > JAEUSD01 > CAYUPY01. Next base: position 14,480 of record CAYUPY010000015.1, read on the forward strand.
AGATAGTGGTAGTCCCGTGTACTTTGAAGGAACAAATAACTTAGCAGGCGTTGTGGCCTCTATTATTAAAGTAGCTGATGATAATTCTGATCCATGTGCAATTGGAAACAGTGCGATTATTGTGAGAGCTGATACAAATACGAACCTAATTAACGCTGCAGTCCAACAGGCTAGTCCTTCTAGTGATCCGATCGCTATAGATGATACTTTGGTAATTGAGGTGGCCGGAGATAACGAGTCTGCTTTCCCAGTATTTACTTTTAGTTCTGTCCAAAACCTTGTATCTAATTCAGAGAGGTTTTTACCGCAGATCGTTTTAGTTGCAGCTGGTTTTATAGTGCTTATTTCTGCCTTCCTTGCGCTTTCGGGCAAGCCGAAAGCGCAACAGGAAGAACAAATGCAGTTTTAGGCCTCTTTTCCAACTAGAATTTCAAATACGCTTATTTGCTCTGGGGTCAGTGATTCTTCCCCATTCTGAAGAAATAGCTTCAAAATATTGGAAAGCTTGCGCTGCATCTCAATCCGAAGGCCAAAAATCGCTTTAGATAGGTTACTGTTTAGCAACCTATCACAAACAACCATGAACTCTACTACGTCTAGTGGCCCTTCAGAGGTATAGTCTCCAAGCAGAATTTTGACAACTTCAAGTTCGGTTTCGGTTAGCTCAATATTTTCTTTATTGCTTAAAAAGTGTTTAAGCAGATAGTAAATCTTATATTGCTCATCTACAGTTAAAGATAAATACTTATCTCCCGAAAAATCTTGAAGCAGGATCTTTAGCACATCCTCAAGTAGAATAAGGTCAGCTCGCGTACTCTGTTCGAATCTTTGTGAGTAGAATGCTAGGTCTAGTGTTCCTTGTGACATATAGATAAATTAATAAATAATCTGTAAATAACCCTAAAAAAGCTCTCCTAAATCTTTTGATTTAGGAGAGCTTTTCATTAGCTTTTTTGTTCTGCTATCAGCAGAAATGCAACTCTCCTACATTACCAATGAGGCGGCGCATAATGGCCACAAATTGGATTGTATGAGAGTTAATATTTTGCATGGGAATGATTATAGAGTGTTTATGTATTAAAAGCAAGTGGTCTTGGGCTGTTCAAAATATTCACGTTTACGAAATGTAAACTTTTAGTTAGAATTGGTTATAAATATAAATGATATATCATATGGGTGAAATAGGTCCTGGTTTAGATCAAATAAATACAAGAATTGGTCCAGATGAAACTATTGCTGGTTTATGGCGGGGTGATAGAGAACGTATGGATGATCATATTTATTCTCAGGTCTTGCTTTCAAATGAGTCCCGCAATGAAGGATTACCGACTCCTTTTCAACTTGAAATGGTACAAGATGGAGTCGGGAGTTTAAGCTCACGCCCAGAAGGCAGGTATATTTGCGATTTGATAGGTGAGCAGTTGGAGATAAGATTAAGGCCAATATTGGGTGTAATAGCTGAATGCCTAGATAATGAAGATGCACTTGGGCAAATAGTAGCTAACGCCATATCCGATGCGCTGGCTATAGCTAACGAAAAGATGTATCTAGAAGGTGGAGGGTTGATTGATTACTATCTACCTTCAACGCTGGTGTTGCATTTGGAGTTTGCAGACTATCATTTTGTGGCACGATTGGGAGATGCCGGTGCCTTAATTGCACCGTATTTTTTTAATCCTAATGTAGAAGTACCAAGATTAAGTTTAAAGATGATGTATTCTAGCAGCAGAGTCCAGGGTGAATTCGTAGTGCGACCTTTTGCAGTGAGTAGAATTGGATTGATCACCCTTCCAGATTTAGTATTGTTTGCAACGAGAGAGAGAATCTATAGACCTGATGAAATGCTATTAATGTTAAATCTGGTTCTAAATAATCACTCTTTCAATGAACTACTTGAAGCCCCTTCTCAGACAATTAAGATGTTGGAAAACGTTAAATATTTTGGATACGAAAATTTAGCTGATCTAGTTAGCAGAGATGATAGAGGGACAGTGGTAAGCACCATTCCAACTAGTGTCAGTAATCTTGGAACAGTTTCCACATTGCATCAACGCAGTAGGCTTATTAAAAACAGACTAGAGATTACCACTTTTCGTTCTCAACAAGGCGAACATCTACTTGGTTTAGGTAGTGATGGAGCATTAGGTATAGCTAGTTTTGATAAGCTTTATGCCCGACTACGACAGGTACTGTTTGCATACGGAGGGGAAATAAGAAATGTGCATAGTTTAGAGAAGGCAAGATTAATACTAAAAGCTATCCGGGCCGATATGGTTCAATTTCAGCGAAAAAGGCTGGGGGATTTGCAGGAAGACAATGGTAGTTTACTGCTGAAGCGTGTGTAATCCGCTATAATTACCACTATGAATCCAAACCGCAATAACCGCCTAGATCTTCTTTGGCAGTTTACGCGTTCTAGCTTTAAGATGCGTTATCAGAATTCGTTGTTAGGGTTTCTGTGGGTTTTAATTAAGCCTTATTCTACTTTTGGTGTGTTGTATATTTTTTGGTCTCAAAGAGAGAGCACAGGTGCCGTAGAAAGCTACGGAATTTATTTATTGTTGGGGATAGTCTTCTTTACTTTTTTTAATGAGTTGATGGTGTATGGGAATATGGCTCTGCTAGATAAGGCACATATTATCTTGAAAGCTAATTTTTCGCGCCAAATCGCCATCATTAGTTCGTTAATCAGCGCGGTTATAAATCTGGGGATCAATTTGGTGCTCGTTTTCTTTATTATGTTTGTAACCCAGACACCTATTCCAGTTACTGGGATACTGTATATGATTCTGATGACGCTGGTGATATTTGGCTTTGGAACTGGAGTAGCTCTGTTCACCAGCGTCATCAACGTGCGTTTTCGTGACTTAAAAAATATATTTGAGTTAGGGCTGTTCTTATTGTACTGGGTAAGTGCAGTGGTATTTGTGCCCGAAAATTTTGAAGGAGCCCCACGCGCTTTAATGGAAATTAACCCAGTAGCCTTAATGTTGAACCAAGTACGCGCAGGTTTTGGGATCTATGGAGAGGTGAACTTAGGAGCAGTATTGATTGTCGGAGCCCTGGTGATAATACTTAATGTGGCTGGCTGGGCTTTTTTTGCCCGTAATATTAAACAAATAGCTGAGTATTTCTAGTAGTGATGCAGAAACCAACAATTAAACTACAAAATGTAAACAAGCATTTTGCCATTGCGGGCGATCGTAAGTTCACCTTCCGTGAACTGGTATCAGCGTGGTTGAAGCAAGGCAAAACGGAACGTTTTGCCGCTCTAACTGACATCAATTTTGAGCTTTACCCGGGCGATTTTCTTGGTATTATTGGCCATAATGGTAGTGGTAAAAGTACATTGCTAAAGTTGATTGCGGGCATTTATTCTCCTGACCCCGGCAGTATTATTGAGATAAACGGTATGTTGGTGCCATTTTTGGAGTTAGGTGTGGGTTTTAATCCAGAATTTACAGGTAAAGAGAATATTTATCTTAATGGTACTATTTTGGGCATGAAGCTCGATTATTTAGATCGACATTACCAAGACATTGTAGATTTTGCAGGGCTGGGACAGTTTATTAATAATCCTGTTAAAAATTACTCCAGCGGAATGATGGTGAGGCTGGCTTTCTCAATTGCAATTCAGGCAAATGCTGATATTTTTATTCTAGATGAGATCTTAGGTGTTGGTGATGAAGCTTTTCGCCGCAAAAGCGCCAATTATGTAAACAAACTAGCAGAAGAGGGTAAAACTATTATTTTTGTTAGCCATGAATTGGAAGAAGTCTCTCATCTATGTAACAAAGTAGCTTGGATTGATCATGGTAAGTTAAGATATTTTGGGGAAACACAGAAAGGACTTAGTCTTTACAAGCAATCGATCCATGAACAAAAGCAGTAATACTTCCCGTCAAAGCGTGCTTGCCAAAAAGCTGCAAGAATACGAGGAAAACGGAATAATGCCTTATTTCGTGGTTGTCAACGCCGTAATTTTTAAAGGAGATAAGTTTTTAATAGCGCGCCGCAGTTCACATGAAACATATTCTCCTGGTAAATGGTGTATCCCTGGCGGCAAGCTCGAAACCAGTGGGGACAAGGTATTTAATGTTATTCAAGCAACCTTAGCCCGAGAAGTGATGGAAGAGGTGGGAGTAGAGGTAGAAAGCAATTTGACGTTAGTCTCTAATAATACTTTTGTTACACATGACGGCCGGCATATGATATCACTGGTGTTTGCTTGTGATTGGCTAGGTGGAGAAGCTCAGCCCTTAGAAGATATGGATAAAGTAGAGTGGACTACGGAAAGTAGGCTGGCAGACTTCGATTTAGCTCCAAACGTAAAAGATTATATACTCAGTGCCATAGATTCTCGTAGCTAATACCTGATATTAGTTAGCAGGCATTGCATAGAAGGCAATTTGTTCATACCTCCAAATATTATCAGGGAAACGTTCTATCACCCTGTCGCGCTCAGTAGGACTAATTGTGTAAAAGTGTCCTTGATAAGTGTCGCTCCAAAAACGATATACCGGTTGGGTATCTCTTCTTCTATAGTCATATGCACAAAATGCAATGCCCTCAAAGTTCCATACTTTACGCAAATTAGGATCATTTAGGACCTTCTGATATTGCCCATAATTGATAGTATAGAAGTGGTTCGCATAAGCAGGGCTCCAGAAACGATATACCGGGCTACCTTTACTACATTGTCTGGTCGACAGCGCCAGGAATCCTGGCTTTTCATATCTCCAAACTGAAGTAAAGCGTTGGTCGGTCTCTAAATTGCGCTTCTCTTGAGGACTGGCCGTATAAAAGTGGGCAGCCAAGTTATCACTCCAAAAGCGGTAAATGGGTGTGAAGTTTGTGATCTTCACTTCAAACTCCCAAGATACAGCAGGTAAGGGGACGTTTAAATTAACATCCTGCAAGCAACCCTCGCAGATATTTACCCGGTAGCTGGCACCTTCTTCATATTCATGATCAAAGTATAAATTTATATGGCGGTTGTAGAATATCTGAGCTTTCTCCGTATTAGTTACAGGGATCTCCTCAACTAGCTCATTAGAGTCTGCATTTATTAGCTGGAAAACAGCAGGAGCGCCCTCGCCATCAGTTAAGGCGCGGTTAATCATAATCGGGCCAGCATACCTTACTAGAGGGTTATCTAGAAGCTCATAATCTATCTCTTCTTCTGCTTCCGGCGTAAACTCAGTTGGATAGACTTGATCGCTTACTCTGCTAACACTTTCCACGTTTTCATCCAGAAGCAAGAACGTAGAAAGATCACGCATACGGTAGACAGTATCATCGCTCCAGTCTCCGGAATAACCCGGAATACTTTCTACGGCAACAGTAGCCCCTGTGTCGTCAAAAGTGCGATGTACAATTCCGCTTCGTGCAGGTAATAATTCTTCCGGGGTAGCTTGGGAAAGAGCCTCATCAGTAAACTCGATGCGTAAGCGTGTGTCAGTATAATTAATTGTAAGAACCCGGGCCTGCGTTCTAGCTTGAGCTAGAGGTCCAGCAGTTCTGTCTGCAACGTATTGTCTTGCCGATTGAACAATATTGGGCATTATCTTGTAAAGTTCTTCTCCAGGACAGGAGGTAGCATTCCAATCCCGATGTCCAGTCACATTAGTTTGCCAGTTCAAATCAAGTCCGTGTAAGATAGCTCTTTCCCCTATTAAATTAACCAGGCTTCTTTGCTGCTCAATTGTTGGCGGATTATAGCTAAAGTCACCCATCAAAGAGATGCCAATATTACCGCCATTTTTACCACCAGTATGTGCCGCAATTGCTCCACCACCACCTTTGCGTCCTTCGTAAATATTGCCGTTGGGGTCTATTAGGTAGTTGTAACCGATATCTCCCCAGCCACGTCCTTGGGTATGGAATAAGTAAATTGCTCTCACTGTACGGGGATAATCACCATTGGGGTCATTGGGCCACGCGGTATGATGGACAATGATGCCCGTTATATTTTTATAACGTGGTTCCCAAGTAGCTAGACTCTCATCTGCCCGCCACTGTTGGCGATTAATAATGTTCAGTTCAGAATAATCAGCTCCAGATTCCAAATTTACAACAGTATCACTGCCTAGTCCAGCACCAGTATAGTTTCCAGAGTATTGACCGGATTGTATATCACCTTTCTGATCTGGATTAATTAGCATTAGTTCAATATTCGAGGCCCCATAGTTTTTAATGCGGAGCGTGTCTCCTCTCTCTAGCCCAAAGTAGAGCTCGGAGAAAGCCTTCTCTTCATTGCTTAAATCAACGGATTGTTGTACCGTGGTAAAACTATTTGAGTTAACCCCAACTTCAAACAAACCCCCTTGCCAACGGAAGGCGTAAGCAAATACTTCTTGTTCAATTATAAACTCACGCGTTTCATTGGTTGGTACGTCCAGCTTTCTAACCTCGTATTCCTCTGCAAATGCTTGAGATAATGCACTTAAAAAACCTGCTGGTTGTGCAAGAAGAAATAATCCAAGTAGCAGTAGAACGAACAGTAACCAATTTTGGCGCAAGCGCGAAAAAATAGTAGACATAGCTAAAAGTGATTACACAATATATTAGCAGATATACTCTAAAACCCAAAACTAGCTGGGCCTCTGATATAATCTCAACATGCGAAAACTATTTGGTATCGGTATTATTATTCGCTTGATATGTATGCCATTTCTGGCTCACCCTGACTTACTACTTTCTTATGGTAGAAGTTGGGAAATTGCTTTTGGTGGGGCGAATGCTTTTCAATTCGGTCAACCAATACCTCATATATTGCAGGCGATTTGGCTTAAATTCATTGGTGTTTTTACGGGTGGTGATTTCTTTTTGCCCCTGCAAACTCAGTTGGGAGAGGGTCGCAATTATGATCTGATGACAGAATTTGTGACGGAAAACCCCGCGGCTCAATTGAATATTTTCTTCTTCAAGCTGCTTTATCTAGGGATAGATTTATTGGTGGTTTATGTATTAGTGAGGCTGTGGAAAGAACAGGATCAGAAGAGGCGTAAATTCTTATTCACTTTTTATTGGCTTAACCCAATTTTAATCTTTGCTGTATATGCCTTTGGCCGTTACGAAGTGCTGGTAGCTTTGTTCATGATATTAATTCTGTTATTTCTAAAGCAGCTGCCCGGGGCAAAGGGCGTGATGTGGGCGGGCGCCTTATTTGGTTTAGTAATAGTCGCCCGCCCATCTTTACTTATCCTATTCCCGATTTTCTTAATTCTGGCTGGACGCACTTGGGTGGAAAAAGCCTTTGCATTTTTATTAGGGTTAACGCCCTATATGCTAAGCGTCATCCTTCAAAGCATAGTCACACCTACAGACCAAAATGTATCTCAGCTTGCAATTACTACTGGCTCCCATTTTGATTATCTGGTGGAAGGTGGAATCCAAATTAATGATATATTTCAGTTGCAATTATCTATATTTGTAATTGCCTACACCCTAATTGCCTATGCTGCTTACAGTGCTTGGAGGGCCGGTAAAAACGATTGGCAGCAACATGCGTTGTTTTATTCTCTCGCTCTAATCGCTTACTTCGGCACATCTTTTTATCACCCACACTACTTAGCTTGGCTGGTAGTGCCTCTTGGCGTTACAGTTACTTACTTCAAGTTATGGAGATACTTGCGTGAGTTATTGTTCGCCGTGGTCATGTTATTCCCGTTTCTCCTGCTTACTTGGGGAAGAGATATTCTGATGGGTCTTTTTATTCCGTTAAGTGTAGAGCTAGGCAACAAAGACCTAAGTGGTGTTTTTGCTAACTTTATTGATCCAGTTAATTTAAATAGTATTGTATGGTCTCTGCTAGCTGCTATTTGGTTTTTAATTGTCTGGCAAATCTGGCGTTGGACTGAAATCAGGCTTAGTTATGAGTAATAGGTTGCTTACTGGTGATTTTTCAATCGCTTTCTGGAAAACAGTGACTTGGCGAATCGTAGCTAGCTTAACGACTTTTTTGCTTGCGCTATTTTTTTCTAAGGAGCCAGTTCTATCAGGGGCTTTGGTCACTACAGAAGTCATCACTAAACTAATTGCCCATTACGGCCACGAACATCTATGGCTAAAACTGGCCGGTCGCTTTAACTCACATAGAATAAGCCTACTAAAAGCCTTTTCTTGGCGAGTAATAGCTACCTCAATTACGGTTATTCTAAGCTTAATCTTTTTAGGGAGTGTAGAAGTTGCAGCCAAAATCGGAGTAGGAGATTTTATTCTTAAACTGGGGATTTACTATCTACACGAACGAGGTTGGATTTACTTTTTAAAACAAATAAATGATCGACAAACTAACTAGCATTTGCCGCCAGGCTGGGGAAGAGATTATGGAGGTGTATCAAGAAGCTGACTTTGATAGTATTACAGACTTTAAAGCGGATGACTCTCCTTTAACCCTGGCCGACAAAAAGTCACACAAAGTGATTCAAGCCAGTTTGGAAGCTTTGGCACCAAGGGTCCCAATACTTTCCGAAGAGGGTAGTGAAATTACCTACAATCAGCGTAAAACATGGAAAAAGTTCTGGTTAGTTGACCCTTTAGATGGGACAAAGGAATTTATAAAGCGCAACGGCGAGTTTGCAATCAACATTGCTTTGATTGAGGATGGTTTTCCGGTTTTGGGTGTAATTTATGCGCCGGCACAGGACTTGTTTTACTACGCCGCAGGCGGCGTAGCTTATAAGCTGGTCGCCGGCGCAACCAAGCCCCAAATTTTAGAGCTGGCTTCTAAAGAAAAGGCACAAGTAGCCGTTGGTAGTCGCTCCCACTCAGCTCCTGAAGAAGAAGCCTTTCTTGCAGAACTGGGCATTATTGAAGTTAGGTCAATGGGAAGCGCTTTCAAGTTTGCCCTTGTAGCCGAAGGCGAAGCCGATATTTATTATCGCCACAACCCCACAATGGAATGGGACACCGCCGCCGGGCAAGCCCTAGTAGAAGCCGCAGGCGGCAAAGTAGTGGACTTGGCCGGCAACCGCTTCCATTACAACAAAGAATCACTAGTGAACCCTAGTTTTAAATGTTGGGGGAGAGTGGCTGGCTAGGTAATCCCGTTATAATCTTTTTGCATGCAAGACAACATCATCCCCCACGATCACAAAGTTATACGCCAGGACCGCGAGCAGCTATTGGGCCAACAGGGCCAGCTAATCTGGTTTACAGGACTGTCCGGCTCGGGTAAGTCTACCCTCGCCGGTATGCTAGAAGAACACCTACACAGCCAAGGCCGTGCCACCTACCTACTTGATGGAGACAACCTTCGCACAGGACTAAACAACAACCTTGGCTTCTCTGCTGAGGACCGTACCGAAAACATTCGCCGCATTGGCGAGGTCGCCAAGCTATTCGTGGATGCTGGCCTAATTGTGATCGCCGCCTTTGTGTCTCCCTTTGAAGCTGATCGTCAGCAAATAAAAAGCTTAATCCCGGAAGGGCGGTTCAAGCTCGTTTACGTTAAGTGTTCTGTAGAGGAGTGCGAACGCCGCGACGTAAAGGGACTATACGCAAAAGCCCGTCTCGGCGAAATCTCAGACTTTACCGGCATCAGTTCCCCGTACGAGGAGCCAGAAAATGCAGGCATCGTGTTAGACAGCGAAATTAAAAGCTTGCAGAAGTGTTTTCAAGACCTGACTTCTAAGTTAGCTCTCGTTCAAACCATAGCTTAATGCTTCGTTGTATGCAGCATTTGCATTGGCTTCTATTCCATTCAAAGAAGCTTCAATTGCTTCTTGCCCAGTAAACTGATTATAAGACATCATTTCAAGCGCCGTCCTAGTTAGGATTTGAGAGCCAAATAAATCCACTCCATTTTCGGGATCATGGACATGAAGGGTATAAGCGCCCGTACAACAACCATACGCTCCAACAGAAACCAGACCTGGGATGGTAGTGTTTAGTGAAAGTCTATTTGCTAAGTAGTGTAAATCCGCTGGATTAAACAACAAAGAGTCTGGATTAGCTTCTTGCCTAGGCTTTAACAACCTCAAATCTGAAACAACTAAGGGTCTCGACTAGATAACTAGACGTCAAAAGTTTAGAATCTAGTAATGATAG
>CAYUPY010000016.1:0-20705 GCA_964446595.1 uncultured Candidatus Saccharibacteria bacterium
GCCTATCATTACTAGATTCTAAACTTTTGACGTCTAGTTATCTAGTCGAGACCCTGACTTTTTAGCAGAGCATGATGGCAAGCTAGTCATTGCTTCGGTGGGCGAGAGTATTGCTGCTTTAAAGGACAAAATTGACGAGAGATATCTTTCGGTGGTTGAGCTTCATGGAAATTTTGAGCATACCGACAGTGACTCCTTGGTTAAGAAACTTCATCAGCAAATAGAAGAGAGCGGGATGCGTTTTGTTGAAGGTTTGGCCCAAAAGGTGGATATTGAAGAAAATAAACGTTGGCAGTCCAAGAGCTTCCTTGATTTAATGAGCCTGGTAAATGAAGGCAAAGTTGATTCTATGTATGTGGGAAGACTAGGCGCCAATGACGAAGATTATCAGAATCCAATTGCACCTCTCGGTGCCAATCACATAGCTCTAGCCGTACTAGAATTAGGAGGAGAAGTGCAGTTTTATTCTGATCTGGATTTTGAAGCTGTCGAGAACAACATCCTATTTAGATTTCGGTACTAATAATTTATATGTTAGGAGGTTTTAGAATGAATTCTCCCTTAAGTAAAATACTTATCGGCTTGGTAGTGGCCGTACTGCTCATACTAGGAGTAGTAATCATCTACTATGAGTTTGGGGAAGATGACTCGCAACAAAATTGTGAAAGTTTAACTCAACAATACAGTGAGTTAGGAGTCAACACCGCAGACATTAATTGTAATGATGAGCAGAATGTAGAAGAAATTCGCATTACTCTCGAGTCTCGCGAGCAGGAGTTACGATCTCAAGTGGATGAGCTCCGCTCAAGCATAGATCAAGTGCAGGCAGATCTTCAGAATCTGGGGGTAGAATATATAGATGCTCCTGCATCTCAAGTAAACCTTGATACTTATAGTCAAGAATTGGATGATTATCTTGAACAGCTTCGCAGCACTCTTGATAACAATATTGGAGTGATAGGTAGCGCGACAGCAGAGTTTCAAGCTCTTATTATTCAATATGACGAGCAGCTTGATCTTTCAGAAGAGAAAACTTACCTGGACAACTATTTGGCTTTGGACCAGTCAGAACAGATTAACCAATTTATGAACTTCATGGATCGGTTGCAAAATTTGCGAGAGCAGATTGAGTCAGAAACTGGGGCCCCTCCTCAGGATCAACCTGAAAATGAGCCGGAAGATCAGCCTGCAACTGGCTTAAGAGAGTTTAACTCGTCCGAATTTGTAGATTTGTATAAAGCGAATATTCCATTGCCGAATACTTATGTGATTGATTTCCGACCGGAAATTACTGGGGATGTGGAAGCCGATGTTCGGATCCTGAATCTAGCTGAAGAAGAAGGTTTCATGCTACAGCCGGTACCTGGAGACGTAAACCTTGTGTTTGTCGATAATACTTCGCTTCAGCCCGCAGCTGCTAATGCTTGGGAGGCAATGCAAGCAGCGGCCAGCCGAGATGGCGAGACCCTAATTATGGGCTCAGGCTTTCGCTCGATTGAAGCACAACGAGATGTGTTTTTAAACCGTTTCCGTGATGCCTCGCGAGATGATATTGGTCGCACCTTTACCTCACAGGAGATTGCCAATGGCGATGCAGATGAGACTATTCGGCAAGTGTTACTGTCTGTAGCAGTGCCTGGGTATTCTCAGCAGCATAGTGGTTACGCCCTGGACATTACAGAGCCTGATACCGCATTGATAGATTTCGAAAATACGGAAGGTTTTGCATGGTTATCGGCTAATAACTATCGTAATGCTAAACAGTTTGGCTTTATCCCCAGTTACCCTGAAGGGGCAGAGGATATTGGACCACTTCCTGAACCTTGGCAGTTTGTCTATGTTGGCAGAGACTTGCTAGAGCAGTAGGTGTTGATTAACTAATAAGCTAAACTTGATTGCTGCGCGGAGCATAAATGCTCCGCGCAGTCTGAACTTTTACAACTTTTAGGTGTCGTGCTAACTGCTTTTTGGTTCTATGTCAGACGCAAACTATAATCGGTACTCTTTGGGTTGTGTCTTGTGACGTTAATTCGCTAAAATAAATGATGCGTGTCTTCTACTTTTTGCTTGCGAATACGGTTATTGCTAATGTAGTGAACAGCACTGTGTGGTTTGCAATAACATTTTTTACTTACTTACAAACTGAGTCAGTGCTTGCGACCTCAATTATTGCAGGATTGTACTTAGTTTTTACTTCGTTGACGGGGTTCTGGTTTGGGAGTTTAGTAGATAGTTACAAAAAGAAGAATGTGATGTTGATCTCTAGTGTTGTTTCTTTAGTTTCTTACATCGTTTGCTTTATTTACTACCAACTTGTAGATGCTAGTGTATTTACATACATCTCTAGCCCTGGTTTATGGATATTTGTATTCCTAATCATGACAGGAGTAATTGCCGGTAATTTGAGATCCATTGCTTTGCCTACCATTGTAACAATTATGATTCCAGAGCCTAATCGCGATAAGGCAAACGGATTGGTGGGGACAGCTACTGGTGTCGCTTTCCTTGTTGTATCAGTATTTAGTGGCATTCTTGTCGGGCTTTCGGGGATGTTTTTGGTTTTGCTATTGGCCATGATCCTAACATTAATAGCCTTGGCTCACCTTTGGACAATTCCGATACCAGAACATGAAATAGTGGCTACTACAGTAGAAAATAGCGAATCTGAAATGGATATGAAGCAATTAGGCAGTATTGATATTCCTGGTACATTTCGCGTTGTTAAAAAAGTTCCTGGCCTAATGTCCTTAATTTTATTTGCCACCTTTAATAACTTTTTAGGCGGCGTGTTTATGTCGTTAATGGATCCTTATGGACTAAGTTTAGTATCTGTAGAAATTTGGGGTCTACTGTGGGGATTGTTAAGTACGGCTTTTATTGTAGGAGGTTTGGTAATTGCGAAGACAGGTTTAGGAAAGAATCCGTTACGTACTTTATTCCTTGCCAATACAGCTATCTGGGTAATTTGTAGTGTATTTACATTGCAGCCCTCAATAATTTTACTGATTAGTGGGATGTATATGTATTTACTCTTAGTGCCTTATATTGAGGCGGCTGAACATACAGTGATTCAAAAAGTAGTTGATCCTAAAAGACAAGGGCGAGTATTTGGATTTGCGCAAAGCATCGAGCAGGCAGCTTCTCCTTTAACAGCATTCTTTATTGGACCAATTGCTGAGTTGATATTTATTCCGTTAATGACTAATGGTGCCGGTGCCGAGTTAATAGGAGAATGGTACGGCACCGGCCCAGACCGAGGAATGGCGCTTATTTTTAGCTTGACTGGTATTATTGGACTGATTGTAACCCTCTTGGCGATGAGGTCTCGCTTCTACAGTTTACTAACTAAGCACTACCGTGTAAATCCTTCTGGGCTAGCTACCTAGCCAGCCAGTTAAAATAGGTAGTGGCAGGTATTGGCTCAGCCACTTCTAGTAGAAAGCCTGTTGAACTAATTTCGGTCACACTATAAGCACCAAAAAAGGAGACTGGTGTTACCAGTACAACCGGTTCATCTTTAAACTGCTGAGCAAAGTTTACGAATACCCCCTTTTGCCCTTGAGGAATAATAGCTATGCCAGTTTGGCTACTCTCTGCTGGCAATTCTTGTTGATCAGAGACACTATAATCACTCGGCTTAGGAGGAGAATCCTGTTCCAAGCTGGTTCCTACTTGGTTGAAAATCACAAATAGTATTAGCATTACCACAAGTAAGCCAGCTAAAATCCCTAAGGTGATTCTGTTATTGTAAGTATCAACTTCGCTGTTAAATTTTAGTTCCATTTATTTATCAAAAAGATCTTTATCTTTAATTTGTAGACGATAACGCCTTAAGTTTATTAGGCCACTGACCACCAGCTCTAGTATTATTGTAAAGGAAATCAAGAAAATAACATAGAGAATTCCGTTGGCAGAAAATACTGGAAAGCGACTGTTAGTGATTAAACTGAAAAGTAAGTTCACTCCCCATAAAGAAGTAACAATCCTGACAGTTTTTAAAACTGCTTGACTATAATTTTCTAGGATTGAACTAACTGCGGCCATTGCGTTTTCCAGGTATTCATCCGTCATTACCCACATCTCTTGTACATGGAATAGTGAGTTCTTCAATGAGCCAAGCTTAATGGCGAATAGACTCCGTAAGTTGTCTAGTACGGCTGTGTCGGCGGCTGCGCGACCACGTAATTCCAGGTAAGGTAGCATTTGGCGCAGCCGCGAGCTAGTTAACTTTACTGTTGTTTTATATGAAAGTAGCTCCGACCTAATATTCTTCGCTTCATTTGGCCTGATTCCTTTTTTCTCTCTTAAATTTGTAATTAATTCCCAAACGTGTCGATGTTGGTGTAAGTAACCCTGTAAAGTAGCACTAACCTCGGCAAAGAAAATCTGCATTTCAATTAATGTGGAAAGTTCAATCTCTGATTTGGGGTGCAGAAAGATTACGTAGTCGGTGTATACAACCTCTAAATCACTATTTTCAGTAATCATATTAATTGGCTCATCAACTGCTAGGCAGGGGCCGATTGGAAAAACTACTACATCACGGGCGTAATTATGATCTAGGTTAATTACTTTTGGTTCCGGCGCTCCCTTAGAAAAAAATAAGGTGAGCGCCGGCACCACCATATCTTTTTCAAAATAACGAAGTCTTTCCAGGGACCCTTGGTAGTCATCGTCTTCCTGACATAAAGTATATAAACCGTCTTCAAAATATCTAAACTCAATCTTGTCTTCTGTTATCGCCTGCACATAATTAAGGTATCCCCTTACTAATTTCACCTCCTTGAACCCCAAGAAGTCACGTCGCTTACTTAACTTCTCCGTATCAATGCCCGTATTACGATTTACGTCATCAAACGCCAGATATCGATAAAGCGGTTCCAAGTCTAAACTACTTTGCTGGAACCAACCGCCAGTGTAGGATTTGGTCTGCATAACAACAGTATACAAGGAATGAGCTATACTTAAACATGCAGCTAAGTCAAATTAACATTAAAAAGACGTTAATTTACGTGGTGGTTACGATCCTAACTGTGGTGTCAGTGCTTGGAGCTGCATTTATCTATAGTCGTCCCTGGGACCAGGCATTGTTTCTAGAACCTTTTCACAGATTTGAAACAAATGAGAAAATCATCGCCCTTACATTTGATGATGGGCCTTCCACCAGTCGTACACCTGCCTTACTGGCACTGCTCGCAAAATATGAGGTTAATGCGACTTTTTTTATGCTGGGACAAAATATCGAGAAGTATCCCGAAGTCGCCCAACAGGTATTTGATGCTGGCCATCTAATTGGCAATCATAGTTACGATCATCCTAAATTCTATTTGCGCACACCGGCTTTCACTCAGGACCAGATAAGCCGTACTGATCAGTTGATTAAGAACCTAGGGCAAAATGAGGTAAAGTATTTTCGCCCGCCTAATTCGGCTAAGTTTATTGTTTTGCCACTAGTGCTGCGCTCTCAAGGGAAGACCCTTGTTACAGGTACTTATGATCCACCTGCTGAGTATCAATCGCCATATCCAGGTGAGCTTGTTGCTCAGCAAGTAATTGAGAACACTCAACCTGGTGCAATAATCTATCTTCATGACGGTAAGGAAGCTGATGTGGAAGACTTTTATAAAGTCAGTAGAGATAATAATTACCACTCTGCGGGCAGAGGGTTACGAATTTGTTACACTGGACTATTAGTTTATTTATGAACACTTAACTTATGGCTTGTATTTTTTGCAACATCGCTTCTGGAGAGGCAAAAGCATCTCGAGTTTACGAAAATAACGACGTGGTAGCATTTTTCGATATCAACCCTACAAACGAGTACCACACTTTGGTAATCCCCAAAAGGCATTATCAAGACATCTATGATGTACCTGAGCGCGCATTACACGAAATTATGTCTGCGATTAAAGACATTACAGATCTATACAAACGTCGTGTGGGAATCACAAATGTCCAAATCGTCAATAGCTCAGGTCATGCAGCCCAACAGGATGTAGATCACATTCATTTTCACATCGTGCCACGTCATCGTGGTGACGGGCAAGACATCAAATGGCGCCACAAAGAAGAACTCCGCGAAAAATTCCCAGAGATGCTGGAGAAATTGGGCGTTGAAAGCGAGTAAGAATAAATATTCTATCGTACTCGAATATTTACACAAACTCCTCGTAATCCCTAAAAGTATTCTGGTGTTCCTGTCCTTTGGGGATAGGCTTGTGCTTGATTGCACATGAGTAGAGCTCAGTTTGAGCGTACAAGTCTTTTATAAAAGCGCTGACACCGTTTGCATAGCCACAGTATTGGCAGTTGAATTTCTGCCACGCGCTTAGTCGGCTAAGCTTGTGTCTATCTATACGAAAATATGCCTTACGCTCGATTTTGGGTATTTCCATTATCGAAAAGTAAATCCATTGATAAACTTGAGTACAAACATCAATGAAAAATGTGGGAATAAACATAAAATAAATAGCAATTGCGGCGATTAAATATAGAAAGATAGACTTCGAGGCCGCCACTTAATTCCCAACACCTGAGAGAATAATGCCATTACCCACGTTTTTTCCTGGTTGATTAGTCATATTTTGCTTATTCATGGTAAAGTATAGTATTAATTAGTATTGCAATGAAAGTAACTCTTTACAACGCAATTTCAGCTGACGGTTTTATCGCAACCGCTGATGGTGATTCTAATTGGGTTTCCTCTGCAGATGAGACTTATTTTGAAAGAGAAATGAAGCAAGCTGGATGTATTGTGGTAGGCAGAAAGACTTTTGAACAGTTTAAAGGCGACTTGTATCCGGTTGATGGCATAACTAACTTTGTGATTACTGGGAATAGTGGTAAGGAAGAGACTACTGGCAATTTAATCATTACCAAACAAAGACCGAAAGATATTTTGGATGCCGCCGCCAAAATTGGCCATGACTCCGTGCTGCTGGTCGGCGGCGGCATCACCAACACCTCATTTCTTCAAGATAGGCTAATCGATGAAGTTATTCTTTCCGTGCACGCTTTGTTGCTGGGAGACGGCATTAGTCTTTTTGAAGGTGCGAACAGGCGCGTAAACCTATCCAAACTAAATGTCACCGAACTAGCTGACGGCTTGGTGCAAATCAGATACCGCGTGCGATATTAGTATGTGAATAAGCTGGCTGCAGAACACTTTAGCTCGTGGTAAGATGGGGGATGCTCGATACAAGTAAAATTTCCAGAATTGGTATCGGGACATGGGGGCTTGGCGGCTTTGCCACTCGTGACTCGAGTATTGATATTGATGAGCAAGTAGATTCCATAGCCTACACTTTTGATCGCGGATTAAACTTCGTAGAAGCAAATATGTGGTATTCGCAAGGGTTATCAGCTGAGATAGTGTCCCAAGCCCTGCGAAAGTCAGGAAAAAGTCGAGAAGATATTTTTATTTGCCAAGCCATATACGTAACAGAAGCCAAAAGCTTTGAAGTAAGTATAAAGGAGGTCAACAGACTTTTAGAGCTATTCCAAACCAACTATATTGATTCAATTCAAATCAGCATGTCTGGCCTGAAACTTTCGGGATACGAAGCAATGGAGAATTGGGTAAAAGACTTGCTAGCAAGTGGTGTTGCTAGATACACAAGTATTACAAATCAAGACTTACCGAATCTTAAACGTTACCATCAAAGTTTCGGCAATAAGTTGTTTAGCCATGAGGTGGCCTTTAACTTTGAAGTAAGGGAAAATGAAAAGTTTGGCATAATTCCTTATGCAGCTAAGAATGATATTAAGACAATAGTTTATCAGCCACTACGGCGTAACCGAACTGCAAAGCGAAGTTGGCCGATCTTGGTAGAGTTGTCTCAAAAGTATCAAAAAACGCAAAATCAGATTATTCTAAACTGGGTTATTTCTAGAGGGTACATGCCAATTACGAAGGCGACTAACATTAGTCATATAGATGAAAACCTAGATTCTCTCAATTTTGAAATTGAGCAATCAGATTTAGAGCGCTTAAATAACTTTCCTATGCCTGGTTTTAACAAAGATGAAATTGATTGGAAATACTCAGGAAACGGTACTAGCATTGATCAGTTGAGTAATATTTATGATGATAAACATCCTGTTTAAATTAATTTAAGGTTAAACTAAATGTCAGAATACCTAGAATTCGCTAAAAGAACTGCCCAGGAGGCGGGGGAGAAGGTGTTGGAGTTTTATCAAAAGAAGAAAGTGGTGGCCTACCAAAAGTCGGAAATTGACTTTAGTCTAGAAGCAGACTTGGAGGTTGAAAAATTCATCAAGCAGAAAATTGCCACCGCATATCCCACACACTCGATTTTAGCTGAAGAAACAGGAGAGAGTGATAAAGAATCAGACTTTAAGTGGGTGGTAGACCCTATTGATGGCACAGCGAACTTTAAGCAAGGGATTGCCTATTTTTGTACAACAATCGCTCTGCAACACAAAGGAGAAATAGTGATTGCGGTAGTTTATGATCCGGTGGTAAAGGAACTATTTCATGCCCAAAAAGGAGGCGGGGCATACTTAAACGATAAGAAAATCCAGGTTTCCAACATAGATAATATACGTCAGTTTCTAGTCTCCTATTCCACCAGCAATCATCGTGATGAGGAGGCAGTAGAAGCAGGCTCAATGGCTTTTCACTCGCTGTTACAAAATTGCCGTGCTGTCAGACTGCGTGGTTCTTCGATCTTGGATTTGTGCAATTTAGCTCAAGGAACGTTTGATGCATTAATAAAAGTGAAAGCTAAGTATTGGGATTTTGCCGCTGGCTGCCTGATTGTTGAGGAAGCCGGCGGCACCGTCACCAACTGGGACAATTCCCCTTGGAGCGAGTCCACCGTAGACATAGCCGCCAGCAATGGTCAGCTCCATCAAAAGTTCTTGAGAGTTTTATTATCGTAAATTAGTTTTAAGTAATTAAAGTATGAAAATCGCTATTCTTTCCGATTCCCACGACAATCTAGCCAATTTGGAAAAGGCAATAGACTATTTAAATAACAAGGGTATTCAGCAGATGATTTTTTGTGGCGACTTTTGTTCGCCTGTCCCAGTTAAATTGCATTTTGCCAGGTTCACTGGGCAAATTGACGCAGTCTTTGGAAATACAGAGGATCGTATGACTATCACCAAACTCTCACTTACAGAGGTAAAAAACCTGACGATTCACGGTGAGATGGCCGAACTCGAGATTAAAGGAAAAAGAATTGCTGTGACGCACTATCCGCGTTATGCCGAAGGCTTAGCAAGTACCGGTGACTACGATTTGGTATGCCATGGCCATACCCACCAGGCGAGACAGGAGCAGTTTAAAGACACAATTCTATTGAATCCAGGAGAGATAATGGGATTTACGGAAGAGCCTCGCTTCGCAATCTATGATACTGAAACTGCCACTGTAGAAACAATATTTGTTAAAGACCTTTAACTATGTCCATCCGTACCTCAATTCAAATTGGAGATCCGCTCCTCAAGGCCGAGAATAAGGTAATTGAAGATGTTAGTGATCCAGCTTTGCAACAGGTGATTGAGGATTTGATTGATACAATGCGGGAAAATGGGTTGATTGGGATGGCGGCTCCGCAGATTGGCGAGAACTACAAGGTATTCGTGACGGAGCCGCGGGAAACGGAGACCCGTCCAGCAGATCAGGCAGACGACTTGCGGGTGTACATTAACCCAGAGATCGTGGAGCAGGCAGAAGAGGAGATAATCATTTATGAAGGTTGTGGCAGTGTTTTGAATGGGCAATTATTTGGCCCCGTTTCGCGGCCGCGGTGGATAAAGATCCGTGCACTGGATCGTAACGGACAACAATTCGAATTTAAGGCTGATGGAATCCTCGGCCGCGTCATCCAGCACGAGTATGATCATTTAATTGGCGTAGAGTTTACAGAAAAGGTAGCTGACTACAAAAAACTAATGTCAAGGGAACACTACATTGAACAAATTAAGTCACGAGAGTGGCATCTTACTAATGCCAAAATAACGATCAAGGAGCTATCGTAGTCTCAGCGTATTTCTGCTATAATAAAGAGTTAAAGATAAATTAAGGATCCGCTATCCCCTTTAAGTGTCGATTTCCCAAATATCATTAGCAAAACTTAATTTTTTTGTTAACTACCTAATATGGGTAACAAACTATTTGTAGGCAATATTGCCTGGGCTGCAACCAAAGAAGAGGTGCAGGAATTATTTAGTCAAGCAGGTACCGTAGAAGACGTGTACTTAGTAATTGACAGAGAGCGTAATCGTCATAAGGGATATGGTTTTGTAACCATGTCTACTGATGAGGAAGCACAAGAAGCTGTAGATAAATTCAATGACTATGAACTACAAGGCCGAAATCTTAAAGTCGACATTGCTCGTCCTCGCGAAGAAGGTGCTGAAAAACCTCGTCGCAACAAGACAATGCGTCCAGACTTTGGCGGTAACCGTGGTCAATCTGATGATGACTATGGCTACTCACGTGCTGCTTAAGTACTAGTGTTATTATTTCCCCCTTGATTCGGGAAAGTTGGCTCGCAGGTTTAAACCTGCGAGCCGCACTGTTTCTTGGACACGTTTCTCTCTAGTAAGTGAGCTCTTGGCATTAAAAATCCACTCTAGAATTCCTCTTTTTGATGAGCGCGAGAAGTTCTCAAAGTTTTTCTGAGCAGCTTTATTTCTAGTGAACCCTTGCTTAAGATCAGTAGGAATTACTAGATTCTCGACATCATTTAGAGCGTCCCAAGTACCACTTTCTTTTGCAATCGCCACCATTTCAAGCCCTGGTGAGGCCATTTTCCCCTCCTTTAGTAGTCTTTCAACTTTGTCTTTATTTACCCGACTCCAGTTGCTTTTTGGATTTCGTGGAGCAAAATATTGTAAATAACTAGCGGAGTCGTATTTACGGATTGCACTATCTACCCAACCATAGCAAAGTGCTATATCTACAGCTTCGTCGTAGTAAATTGATTCTGTACCGCTGTCTTTCTTAAAAATGATTATCCAAATTCCTTCAGATTGAGAGAAATTGGTTTCTAGCCATTCACGCCATGCTTGTCCATTTTTAAATTTAAGCTTTTGCTTAGTGTCTATGAATGACATGGTCAAATATATCATAAACTAATTGCCAAGCAGCTAGAATTTCTCTATTCTAAATGTATGAAACTACTTGCTAAACATAAATACAATATCCTCTACGCTTTAAGTGTGGCTGTGGCAATTTTAACGATTATTAGTATGTATTTAGTTGCAAGTAACTATGAGTTAAATGAAAGACTGGAAGAGCTAGTTTCAGAGAAAGCAGACTTTTCAGTTTCTGAAGATGTTTCTTTGCAGCTTGGACTACGAGTATCTCAGCTAGAAGAAAGGGTAAAGACTTTAGAAAAAGAGCTAGGAATTGCGAAAGAGAGCATTAAACATACAGATTTAGAATGGAAAGAGCCAGAACAATCAAAGCTGCTCGCTGATCTAAAATGGCAAGTGGTTAAGCAAGATTTTACCGGTATGTGGCCTGGCGAAATTGAGTTAACTGAGGAATCAAGTGATTGCAGTGATGATCTACCTCAACAAAGCCTTTACCAAGAAGGTGGCTTATGCCAGTCTCATTTCTGGGTGGTAAATCCCCAAACTAGTGAGGAATTTCGTACTAAAGAGGCATTACATTCTTTTGTAGGTGATATTGATTCTGCAGCTAAAGCTGCGGCTTGGATCAATTTGAACATATCTAACGTTGACCGCGACAAGAATCTAAATGCTACCAGTCCAAAAGTGTTTTTCTTAGATGGCTACTATTATGTTTGGGTAAGTGTGACAAATCAGTTCGGTTGTGGTGTAGATATAGGTGAGCCTAAACAACATATTTACAGAGTATCCAAAGATGGCAATATTACTTCAGTGGCAATGGAAAAGCCTAGAGAGGCTAAACCTGGTGAAATTGCGGTTTGTATTGACTAGCCTTTTCGTGATATAATCAGTTATATAACAATCTTCATAGAATTGCTTCTAAGTAGTGTGTCATCATGTAGGGCAATCTTTCATTGCTCAGCGTGATGACATAGCTCGAGCCGAATAACCTAAATTTTAAACTACTAATGTGGTAGAAGTCACGCCACTAGAACGGGGTAAAGAAATTATGGGGAGACCGAAAGCAATCAAAATTCTGTTGCCTGAGGGGGACTTGGACGGGCTACGTATTATTGAGATAGGCAACTGGACTGGTAAGATCTTGATAGTACCGCGTATACTAGTACCCGAGGTAGCAAATCAGCGTGCCGTGGAATTAAGTGCCCCGGGTTTGTATTTCTTACTTGCTGGCAATACGGAAAGATACGTGTATGTGGGAGAGACTGAAGATTTTTACCGCCGGATACGCCAGCACCAAAAGCGTCCAGATTGGGATAGAGTAATTGTGGTGCTGGCGAAAGACCGTAATCTACATAGAGCACATCTTAAATACTTAGAGTATTCAGCATATAAATTGATTCGTGAGGCTGGAAGAGTAACAGTGTCAAACCTTTCACAACCACAAGAACCGAATCTATCGGAAATGGACCGCAGCGAAATGTTGCATTTTATGTTTAATATTAAACTAGCTTTGGAAGGTGCGGGTTATAATTTTATGCAAACTATGAGATAATAAACTATGTCTAATAATCAATCAGAACTTGGAGACCTGAGCTTTTATTTAGATCACTATGGGGTGCAGGTAATCGAGGTAAGTAGTGGTAGTTATTTACGTATCAGACGTTCTCCATTTAACCAACACTATTACTTTCTCCTATTCGGAGATGGTACTAAAACGGAAGAAGAGCTGACGAACGACCCAAGTTACCTAGATGTAAGTATTTTGGATCTCAGCAGATATCAAGACATTGCTGAGGTAGAAAGAATATTTGATCCACATGCAGACTTTGCTCGGAAAATGGAGTTTAGACTATCGCTACTTAATGCCGAGCTTCCATTAGACCTGATAAATCTCCCGCAAAAGGCAGTGCTTACCCCGCTACCTAAACCTATGGATCGAATTTTTCGAGATTCAAAGGAAATAACTGAATTTGAGGTTAAGTTGGTAGATGGTGCAGGGTACGTGCTTTCTAAAAAGGTAATAAATTTAGATAATATTTGTTTGCAGACATGGGGTATGAAGTTTACATATGGCCAAATGCTTGATAGGCTATCCGGTGGGGATGGTTATCGAGAGGAAGACTTGAGCAGCTTTCTTAAATTTTTAGTAAACTTTAAATCAAGGTCTGAAGGACATGAAGTTAATATTCTTAGACACGGAGACAACAGGGGACTCGACTCAGAAGGGTGATCGTTTGATTCAACTTGCTTATCGCACTACCGAAGGTGTAGATGTTAATGAGCTTTTTAATCCAGGTATTCCAATATCCTACCGCGCGATGGCGGTGCATCATATTACGGAAGAAATGGTGCAGAATAAACCAGTTTTTGAAACCTCTCCACACAAACAGAAATTACAGGGCCTGCTAACAGACCACATTTTGGTGGCCCACAACGCTCCCTTTGATTACGACTTTTTACAAGCAGAAGGCATAGAGGCGAGATGGATTATTGACACTTTTAAGGTTGCTTATGCGGTCATTCAACACGATCAAGATGGTGAGGAATTACCCAGCCATAGTCTCCAATTTTTACGTTATGCCTTAGGAATAAATGTAGAGGGAGCAAATGCACATGATGCTTTTGGAGATATCCTTGTGTTAGAGAAGCTTTTTTACTATCTATTAGATAAAATGCGTACTCAAAGTGCAGGAGATGAGACTAGTGAAGTTAAGTCAGATAAACAACTTTTATCCGATATGATTAATATTTCCAATCGTCCGCTACTCCTTAGAAAATTTAAATTTGGCAAACACAGAGGTAGAACTTTTGCTGAGGTATTTGCAGAAGCCCCAGACTATTTTGAGTGGATGATAAAGCAGCCAGACCTAGACGAAAATCTTGAGTACACATTACGCCACTACCTTAGGTAGCGTTAATAAAATAAAATCTGTACTATGAAAATGTAACCCTATTTCGAATAAAGAGGTATAGTATTTTATATTTTACTTTTCTTAAGATATGAGTCGCCGTAAGATTTTGCCAGTCAGTTTATTTATTCTAGCCGCTTTCTTAATCGCTGCTACACCTGCATTTGCTCAGGATACTACAAGATCAACAAGCAGTAGGTCAGCAGCAGCCTCAAGTCGTTCCAGTGCTATTGCTAGCCGTTCGGCTAGTAGAGAAGAGCGAGTAGCAGAAAGATGTACAAGAGTAGGACAGAGAATAGATTTAATTATTGATAGATATAACGCTAATAAAGATCGTCATGTAGCTCGCTATGAAGCTATTGCTGAGAGGGTAACTAATTTATTAGATCGAATCGCAGAAGCAGGTTACGATACAACCTTAGTGCGTGATATTGTAACTAGGATCGTAAACGAAAAACAATCATTTGTTACCAACTACACAAGCTTTATTGCCGGAATGGAAGAAGCTAAGCAGCATGCATGTGGCGCATCCGAAGGAGAATTTGTGGATGCTATTGCTAGAGCAAGAACCGAACTACTTGAAGCCCGTCAGGACTCAATAGATGCGCGTACTTTAGTAAACAACGAGTTACGGTCCGCACTGCAGGATTTAAGATCAGAAATAAACGCAAGTAACTAAGGAGTATGTTTATGAGAGATAAGAGAACACTATTAATTGGCACAATTGTAGGGCTTGTAGTACTAGTAGTATTACTAGGGGCTGTGTTATTAGTTTTTCATAACCGCCGTCAGCAAGGACTAGATGATAGAGAATCAGATAACATTCAACAGCAGATCGATAATGAGTTGAGCGATATTGACCCGGAGACAGATTTCGAACCATTTAATCTCGAAGATGTAGATCCTGGCATGTCTGTTGAGGAAGAAGTAGACTTTACATTAGAAAGTATTGATTTACTCTTACGGGATATTGACTCTCAAGATTTTGGGGAACTGGAAGAGATAAACTGGTAGAGCATGAACTTTATTACTGTTTACAAAACATACTTTAAGTTTGTGTATCGGTACTTGCGTCGTCGGTTATTGAATGCCGACGACGCGGAAGAAGTCACACTGATAGTGTTTGAAGCCATCTGGAAGGACTTGTCAAGACTAGAAGAAGGTCGCAATGTACAAGCTTGGGTTTTTGGCATAGCACGTCACAAGTTATATGACTTTTTTAGAAAGAGGTACCGATTAACCGAGCAAGAAGTCAGTTTTAGTGAGCTAAATGAATATCAGTTAAGTGAGGCCAGTAATGATGTTACAGTTGTAGCTGAGAAAAGAATCCCAATTTTACAAGAGCTAGTAAGTGAGCTTAAAGAAGTTGATAAACGCATTGTAGAGCTAAGGTACAAGGCCAACTGGACTTATGCCGACATTGCTGAGGAATTAGGAATGACCGCAAACAATGTAAAAGTAAGGCACAACCGTTTAATAAAAAAACTATACGAAACATGGCAACAAAAGATCTAATCGGTGAACAATTAAGGGTTGAAGAGCATCAAGCAACCGAGGAAGAACGACATGATAGCGTTCCTGACTACTTTATTGAGATACTAAAGCACACCTTAACTCACGACTTTAATGAGGAACAGGAGATTCAGTCGGAGGTAGCTAGTAACCAGAAAGTTTTTAACACTATTGCTAAAGACGACCCTCCCTCTAGTATTTTCAGTAAGTTTACCTGGGGAGATTTCTGGGGTATTGTAGGTGTCTCTCTAGCCTCAGTTTTAGTATTGGCTGTATTTAGCCATTTTAGTGGAGTTAGTCAACAACCTGTTAGTTTTCAAGAAGAAATAGATAGGACTTTGGTAGCCATTGAACAGTTGAATATCAATGGTCAAGAAGATGAAGATGAGTGGGGCGACTTAGCTGATGAGCTAGACACGATTCAGTATTAGCTTTAAACTGTTTAAGTGTCAGGCATAATCGTATCACCCAGGGAAACTGAAAAGTCAGTTGCAATTAAATCTATAATTGAAGGAAGCTCCCCTAATAAAGAGTATTATATTCTGGTGGCATTGTCAGTTTGTTTAGCCACTTTGGCAATTCTAATGCAGAATAACACCGTCCTAATTGGGAGTATGTTAGTAGCTCCTTTGTTGTACCCAATACTAGCAGTTGCCTTAGGATTTGCCACAATTGATAAAAGTCTAACCTTAAGATCTTCTGTGATCGTAGTGCAGTCTCTCATATTATCTGTAACTACAGCGGCTACCGTTACATTATTGTTTCAGTTCTTATTTAATGCTGTAGAGAAAGATCAAGTTATTGAGTACCTAGTTAGCACATTTACACCGTCATACCTGCATTTGACGGTGGGGGTTGTTGCTGGTCTGGCTGCATCTTTTGCTTTAACTAAAGAAAGCTTGGCCAATGCAATCCCAGGTGTGGCAATAGCCGTAGCGCTGATTCCTCCATTGGCTGCTACGGGTGTGAGTATTGCATACTTTGATCTAAGCTTAGTGGCCAATTCTACAATTCTGTTTACAAGCAATATTATTGGTATAATCGTGGCAGCTAGTTTTTTGTTTATGTCTATGAACTTTCGCTCCCAAAATCGTAATATCGTCAAAAGTTTGGAGGAAGAGGAACGAGAGCTAGAGATGGACGCCTAAAAGTATTCTATGAGTTTTAAAGAAGTATTCGACCCCCGCAGAGTCCGTAAGCTAAAAGAAAGTAAATATGAGCAGGGAAGAGTAGTTTATTGGATGACGCGTGACCAGAGAGTGGATGATAACTGGGCATTACTATACGCTCGTGAAGCGGCGAAGTCCCAAGGGGAAGGCTTAGCTGTTGTGTTTAACCTTGTGCCTGAGTTTTTAGAGGCGACTTGGCGGCAGTATCACTTCATGTTGGAAGGCCTCCGCCAAGTCGCCAGCAAGCTGGAAAGTAAAAACATTGCTTTCTACATTCTTCAAGGTGACCCAACCCAGACAGTGCCAGAGTTTGTAAAGCAGTACGACGTAGGGCTACTAGTGACAGATTTCAGCCCGCTAAATGTAGCAACTGGCTGGCGCGAGCAGGTTGCCCGTAGCCTGCCTAAATCTACCGCCATGCATATTCTGGATGCACACAATGTAATCCCGGTCTGGGTAACTTCCGATAAGCAAGAATACGCAGCGCGTACAATTAGACCAAAAATCAACGAAAAGTTGGATGAGTGGCTGATTAGCATCCCTGATCAGTATGAAGCTACAGAAGAGTGGAAAGCAGAAGTTCCTAAAATTGATTGGGATCAACTTAGTTCAAAGTTAAAGATTAACAGAGAAGTCGAACCTGTAGACTGGCTTACTCCTGGTGAGCAGGCGGCAAAATTGGCAATGCATAGGTTTATTGAAGAACGTTTGCCTGGCTATAACGAGAACCGCAATTATCCCGAAAAACAGCATCTATCACATTTATCGCCATATTTGCATTTTGGTCAGCTCAGTGCGCAGCGCTTGGCTTATGAGGTTCGAGAAGCTGACGCACCACAACAAGATATCGACGCCTACCTGGAAGAACTGGTGGTGCGTCGCGAGCTCTCTGACAACTATTGCTACTACAATTCAAATTATGACAATTTTTCCGGCTTTCCAGATTGGGCTAAAAAGACACTAAAAGATCATTGGGATGACCAACGCGAGCATATTTATACTCTGGAGGAACTTGAGAATGGTGCCACCCATGACGACTTATGGAACGCGTCTCAAATTGAAATGGTGCGAACAGGGAAAATGCATGGCTACATGAGGATGTATTGGTGTAAGAAAATTCTAGAATGGACTGAATCCCCTGAGCAAGCACAAGATTTCGCGATTTATTTGAACGACAAATACGAGCTGGATGGCCGCGATCCCAACGGTTACGTTGGGATCGCCTGGTCCATCGGCGGGGTGCATGACAGAGCTTGGACCGAACGCCCGATCTTTGGCAAAATACGTTTTATGAGCCGTAACAGTACCGGCAAAAAATTTGACTCAGGTAAATATATTAGAATGAACCCGAGTGCTGATGCATTTTAAAATCGGCGCTCAATCACATCTGTCTTCATTACACTCACCAATTGCTCCGCGCCTCTATACCTTAAGTACCCTTCACGTGATTCAATAAGCTTATCCTGTAACTGCTCAACTTCTTCAGATCCTAATTTGCTACTTAATTCGGACACAGAAATGATTAGTAATTCAAAAGCATCGTCTTCTAGTAGCCATGGTCTGCCGACATAAAAAGCCATAGCTTCTATCGCTATATTTAGTTCAGCTTCACTATCGTCACCATTGTTCACTGCAGTTCTGAATAACTGCTTAAGGGAGTTAGCGTCTATTCGCATTTCACTAGCATCAAACTCGTTCTTAAAATGTACACTCTCATAAAAAACCTCGGCACTTGGGACTAGCTGTAAAGCAGTAGCTAGTTTATTGGCTAATCTTTGCATTTTTTGTGTAGTTAGCTTTGCATAATACCTGTTGGCTATGTCTTTTCCTAGTAAGGTCGAAAGTTCAATGGAAAGCTGATTAAACACGCCTCTAAATTTTTCTTTTGCAATTTGCAGGTGAACTGGTACTTCCAAATTATCTGCGCGGCCTAGTATAGTATTCTTGATATCAGTCCAAGCAGTTTCATAATCCCCAGGTAGGTAAACCACAAGTAAGCCTAAGAGTTGATCTATAACATTTTCAGTTCCAGACAAAATTTCCGGAGCTAAAATCTCCATTCCTCTCTGAATAAGTAGGTTGGTATGAGGCTCACCATTAAAATGATGACTTCTAAAATTCAGTTTGCCTAAGTAATTATCTATTTCTTCTTCTATAAAGCCTAATTCGCTTAACAATTTTTTTTCAGCTTGCTCTAGAAAATCAGCAAAATTATTTACCTCATGATAAATAGGCGGGAGATATATAAAACCGCTAAGCATACCTAACGCTTCCTTTGCTAGTTTTATGCGCATTACTGCAGGCATCTGAGTAATGGTTGCTATTCTTGGAAAGTAAGAGCTGTCGTCTGCTTGGACGGTGTTAGTTATCAATTGTTCCTGCCGTGTTTTTGTTTTTGTTTCCTCGTATGCTGTTACTAAAGCGTCACCAATATATGTTCCTAATCCAGCTATCATTTCCGCTAGAAATTTTAGGTACTCAATATGCAAAGTTTCTAGATATTTATTTATATTCCAATGAATCTGCTCTAGCTGACCCAATTCTACTTCTGGGTGAGTGTGTGTGTTTTGAAGTGTTTCGTTCATAGTTTTAGTGATAATGAACGATTATATCAGAGTTGTATCCAAAAGGCCAGTTTTGAAATTAATAGCCCTATAGTATCTATACATATTTCTTACTTACATTTCCTAGCTTTACTGCCTTGTAACCGGGCCTAAAATCTCGTAATATTAGACATCTAGTTAACCTGCCAAAATGAATTTTTTTAAACCACAATCAATTGCTGTTATCGGGGCTTCTGCTAGTCGTAACAAAATTGGAGCAGCAATGTTTAGTAATTTAATCAATGCTGGATTTCAAGGGAGAGTATTTCCGGTTAATCCTAAATATAAAACTTTGCATGGAGCAAAGTGTTACGAGAATGTAAAAGATATTCCCGAGCAAGTAGACATGGTTTTAATTGCTATCCCTGCTGAATTTGTAATTGACGCCGTTAAAGATGCTATTGCAAAAGGTGTGAAGTATGCTGTTGTAATTTCTGCTGGATTTAGTGAAGTGGGGGCAGAAGGGTTAACCCGCGAAAAAGAGTTAATGGAAGTGATCAAAGATAGTGGGTTAAGACTATTAGGTCCAAATTGTTTGGGTATTATCGCACCACATCTACGTGTAAACGCATCTTTCGCAGCACACATGCCCAAACCTGGAAACATTGCTTTCCTATCCCAGTCTGGAGCTTTCAACACAGCCTTACTAGATATGGCTGCCAAAGCAAAACTAGGTTTTTCGCATTTTGTTTCGATGGGAAACAAAATTGACTTAAACGAGGTTGATTTTTTAAAAGAATGGCTACACGATGATGAAGTGAAAGTAATTGGTATGTACCTAGAAGAGTTCGACAGAGGTCGTGAACTCATTGAACTTGCAGAAGGATCTAGCAAGCCAATTATTATTCTGCATCCTGGCCAAAGTGCCGAAGCTCAAGCTGCAATTGCTTCTCATACAGGTTCATTAGCTGATGAAGCAAAAGTAGTACATAGTGCTCTAGCTAAGGGAAATATTGTGCAGGTCGAAAATATGGAACAGATGTTTAATGCTTTGCAGTTTTTTTCGATTAATATCGATCGTAAATATGGCCGCCGCATAGCGATAGTCACAAATGCTGGGGGTCCTGGTGTAATTGCTACAGACTTAATTGCAGGTGAAGGCCTAGACATTGTTCATTTCTCTGTAGGCTTACAGGGCTACCTTGCTACTCAATTGCCTGCTTCTGCCAGTGTACATAATCCTGTGGATTTACTTGGAGATGCACAAGCAGACAGATACGCATTTGCTTTGGATGCATTAGTGGATAATGAAGAAATTGATACTATTGTCACGGTGCTGACTCCGCAATACATGACCGAAATAAAAGAGACTGCTGAAATTATTGTAGAAAAACTCAATCATACGGACAAAATGATTTTTCCTGTTTTTATTGGTGGCAAGGACACGGATGAGGGTCTAAATATTATTCAAAGTGCTGGTTTCACTGCCTACCGGCATTTAA
>CAYUPY010000017.1:0-20308 GCA_964446595.1 uncultured Candidatus Saccharibacteria bacterium
TATTTCTACTGAGAGCCATGGGTCTTAATATATTTGCGGTATAAGGTATAATCATATATGTCACATGAAATATTTCCTCAAGAAATTCGGTTCAATCTAAAAATAAACAGTACTTATTTTAGACGCATAACTGAAGAAATATCACCTGATGAGTATGTGCGCGGCAGTGAATTGCAATTCGGATCACAGAAATGGGATAACAGAGAGAAAAAAGGTATTGGAGTATTTGGGGAACTAAATACCAGGTATGAAAATCCTGTCGAGCGGTTTATTGATGTTCTACCTGCTGTTGGAGAGATTACGTATGAAGGATACGAACTCAGTCCTAATTTAGGAGCTCCACAATACTTTTCGTTCCGGGTTTATACTGATATACAAGGAAACGTTACCGAAATTCAGCAAGACCACCGCCCAGTAGAATTAAGCGGGATAGGGGTTGCTTGGCAGAAGACAATAATTGTTAGAAATGATGATGAAACTTATACGGCTGTCTCTCAATTAATGGTAACGCCAAATATAACCTACGGTTTCACTTCCCAAACTGATACTCCTGTATTTCGCTTACAAGTTAACTTAAATGAATACGGCGTTGTGGCAGATGGCTTGATTAAGTTTGGATTAAATAGCTATAACCCTGTAGATGGATCAGAAGTTCTTACATGGAAGCACCAAACCGAAGATATACTCACTGCACTTTCACAGCCATGGAATATCAAGATTAATAATCGAATAGTTTCCATCTCACCAGTTCTCACTCCACTCGATATCAACCTTATCCTAGAGGGAAAATCTCCTTTAGATCCTAGTCGCCAAATGGACTATTCTAGGCCATTGGTGGGAATAAGATATACGGTGCGCTAAGCTTTGGATTTATTAGATCAAAAAAAATTGGGCGTTTGTACCCAATATTTTAGGAACAAACGCCCAAAAGCGGCGGACGGGACTCGAACCCGCGACCTCGTCCTTGGCAAGGACGCGTTCTAGCCAACTGAACCACCGCCGCTCAAAGCTGACAGTATTTTAGCATACTCTGCTATAATTTTTCGACAATTTGAATTTAGATTTAAAAATATACACATGCGAGATCAGCAACGAAATATTCTTCTTCCAATCATTGTAGTTGGCATTATTCTTATTGGGCTTGGAGCGGTTATTGGCCTTTCCCCGGTGGAGCCGAAAGGCACAATTGCTGATCGCTTGGGTAAGCAAAATGAACTTACTAGAATGCTGAGTCTGGCATCCACGGCCGGCATTGCAACCGAACTAGATAATATGGATAAGGAGTACACTCTATTTGCACCAACAAACGATGCATTTGAGTCTGTATCTGAACAGATAGAAGACCTGGAAGAGAAAATCTATGCTCCATTTAATCTATTGCAAGAGCAAGCAGTAACTGCAGATGAAGAATTAACAGAGAAGGAAGAACAAGCTCAACAAAAGGAACTCGAAGCAGCCCAGGAAACAGCTGAGAAAGCTACCACAGAACTGAAAACTTTGCTGGAAAATCACTTGGTAGAGGGAATTTATACAGCTGAGCAGCTAAAGAGCACTGACCAACTAACAACTATTAGTGGCAAAGTGGTAACGATTTCTGAAACTGATGCCGGTGAGCTACAAGTTAATGGAGTGACTATAACAGAAGCAGGAATCGAAGCTGACAATGGTAGAGTACATGTCCTAAATGGCGTAATAACCTAATCCCTTTTAGTCAGTAAATACTCAGCTAAACCTTCTAGCTGGAGTGCGTAGTCATGGGGATCGTCCAAATAAATTAAGGCGATCCCCGGTTCATTGTTACGGTTAACACCTTCCTCCCAACCCCAGAACATGTATGTGTTACCGTTAATTACACAAAGATCTTTACTTTTATATTCTTTTCCATGAATCAATTGAAGTGCTTTGGCTAGCGATTTAGCCACAGATAGAGTCTCTAAATCTTCTGGCTGCAGTTCCTCTAAATAGAGTTCGAGATCACGACCATCTAACCCTTTGACGATTAAGAGTATACGCTCGTTAACCAGATCTAGTTGGAAATTTTGTACATCATCTTTGTATGGGAAAGCAAGCCCATTAAAGAGAGAAATCTCATCAAACATTTTAATTTTACACTGAGGTGAATATGAGCGGTATAGGACTCGAACCTATAACCTACTCGGTGTAAACGAGTTGCTCTACCAATTGAGCTAACCGCTCGGTTAAGGGGCATTACTTAAGAATGCCGAGAGACGGACTCGAACCGCCGACACTTCGCTCTTCAGGCGAATGCTCTACCAGCTGAGCTATCTCGGCTATCAAGGCCACCATAACGTTAAAGTTCTGGATGATTATACTACTTTTTTGTGAAATTTGCCAGATTTGATAAACTAATTAAGTGTATAAGCTGTCCAAACCCCAAAAGATGATATTCGGCTGCGGCTGGGTTGTGTTTGCGGCGACACTTATACCTATTCTATGGGCGGTATTGGTTAGTATGTTTAGCTAATTAAGCCGGTTTTTGAAAGACTAGGGTAGTGTGTTGGGATGTGTTTGAACTATTTTCTGGTCGATCCTCTATAAAGTCGAAGCC
This sequence comes from uncultured Candidatus Saccharibacteria bacterium, assembly GCA_964446595.1. Taxonomy (GTDB): domain Bacteria; phylum Patescibacteriota; class Dojkabacteria; order J137; family JAEUSD01; genus CAYUPY01. The sequence continues at coordinate 2,570 of CAYUPY010000017.1, forward strand.
TAACTTTACAGCTTGCTCAATTACAGCACCAATTTGATTGGCTTTATGAATTGTAAGGAGCGTTTGTTCTTGCCATTGAATTTCTTGCCAACCCTGAGTATGAGTTTCAGAGCCATCAGTCGGTTTTTTAACAGTGAGAGCTAGATAACCACCTGGTTGTAATAGCTCAAAACATTCCACAAAATATTCTGGTTCGGATTCCAGAGGGATAACTTGCCAGAAACGATCAATCCACACCCCTTGAAATTGTTGTGGTTTGTAGGAGTGTTCTAGAAAATGTTTTTTGCGGATCACTTTAATCTCTGTTTTGTGACAATGCTTCTTTGCCAGATCTGCCAGGTTTCTAGAAATCTCAAAACCGAAACCTTTTAAAGGAAATCGACTAAATACGTGAGAGTCAACGCCCGCGCCCACGCCAAGATCGAGTAATTTGGTGTGGGCGCGGGGGGAAACTTTTTCCACATCCATAACCTTACTGGCAAAGGAGTGGAGTAGTGATTCTCGTTCACTGTCCAGTCTAGATTTTTGCTTACTGTAAATAGCTTGAGCCAACGAATCATACGTTTTAGCCATAGTTTCCATTACAAAATCATGGCCAAAATTATTTTTGGCCTGCTTTAACCATCTTTCTTGCCTTAGCTGCTTTAGCTTCCACATAAACAACTTCCCTTTATTGGGTTGATCATAGTAATCAAGCGCAAACGAAAGGGCTCTCTCCAACATATTGTGATCTTCATTTTTAGCCAACCCCATGTAGATTGTACGGTGCTGAAGATCACCTAGCTTCTCGGCCAGTCTATATCCATAGTCTTGAAAACGATGATGAATATATCGCTTAGTTTTTTCTGATGCTTCAAAAAACTCTGCTGATTGTAGAATATCTGCTGCTGATAATGTACCCATTAGGTCTATGGTTATTTCTAACTTAATATATCACATAAGTTTGCAACACTAGCTGCGATCAATGAATTGCTGCCTGTCGCTGGGATCAATTTTAAAGTTGATGTGCGGAAGCATGCCGGACAAATAGGGTTGCTGGCGGAGGTGCCCCAACATCTCCATCATTACATGCCGGTACCCAAAGTCACCTCCGCCAGCAACCCTCTGACTGATAGCATATACCTGCTGTCCGACTGGGGCAGACATTAACATGCGTACCTGGTGTCCCATCGGCAACAGGTACAGAATAAAACTCTGATCTGCCCCTGGTTGAATATCCATGACCTCATCAAATAACTTCAGTAGCATTCTATAATACTTCTGCATATCATCATTAAACTCTGACCTTAATTTTTTGAGGCCAGTGGTTACTTGTAGCTGGTAATTATCATGCCATCCTTCAAGTATCGTATCCCTCATATTCTGGGTCTCTAATAAAGGCACAAATCGGCCCCAGGCGCGATGGCGGTTTAAATCCCGTGCGTACGCCATCGCAGTCTTTATTTCCATTACATAGTTGCCGCGTACATCGGCAGCATTTCGCAAAATATCATGGTGATAATGCCCTTTAAGCACTTGCTCACCTAGACTTTCTTGCTGTTCTGCTGTTAATTTTCTTAGCCATTCAAGCAATTGTCCGTAATTTAGAGTGGGGTATAGTTTCAAAATGTAATTAGCTATCACAGATTCACCGGGTTCTTGGATCTTATATAAGTCTGTAATGCTAGACACGGCCTTAGCCTGACTAACCTGATCAAAGTCCCTTGAGTCAAACTTTATTCTTTTCAGCAGCTTTTCCAGCTGCTGACGGTTATCTGTCACCGTACCACGCGCATACGCATATTTAGTCAGGCCATGTAGGTCCGCCTGCACATCAAGGTCCTCTTTCTGCCCTAAACTTAACACGGCTGTAATTTGATCTGCCAATTCCTGAGCTACTTTGGCTGGATACTCACGCAATTGCACAACTAGGTCCACCCACATCCGTACCGAATTTAACATAGCCATAGAAGTGGCAGTTCCGGCCGGGATCCACAAGCGGGCAATATCGAGAGTGCGGGCAGTGAGCGTGCTTTCTGTTAAAGGTGCTTCATTCTGCTCTCCTTTAAACTGCTTAATATGAGCCTTGCGAATTCGGGAGTTCCACTCGTCATATTTACCCACTAGGTATTGTTGCAACTCTATCCAATCTGCTTGTAATCTGGCTTGTTTTTGTGAGCTAACGCTGGAAAGATCGACTAACTCGGTGATAGCGGGTATCCCTAGATCAGTAAACTTTACATAGCGAGTAGAGAGTTCTTGCCCATCACCAATATGAAGATGATTAAATATCCAAAAAGGCAAGAATAAAGGGATCTGGTTAATGTATAGAAAGGCTGGAGCCATACCGGCAACCGATGCATGCCCATAATTTACAAAAACCTTCGCTAACTTCTCTCCAGAGGAATATTTACTCTGATCAGCTGCCTGCTTAATTTCTGCAAAAATATCTTCATAATTGGCATCTGAGCGCGATGTACGAGCCCCTGCCCAGGCAGTAGTGGCATGAACGTCGAATTTAGAATTAAATTCGGCAAAGGTAACACTTGTTGGCAGACGATCAGATCCCCGATTAGGAGTGACTTTAAAAAGCCTTAAACCGGTTTTCTTAGGGTCAGAAATCTCAATATTCCATTTGGTCCAGTCCACCGCATCATGTTTTTGATTAGTCTTTTTCTTCTGTATCATAATTCTTATGCATTTTACTTGGCTCAACTGACTTCGACTTATAGTATTTACTATTCAGTTCTGGATGGCCATACGGCCTTTCTGCGGCTTCACTCAATTGTTGAAAAACTACCTGTCCAATTTTCATCCCTGGTCTTAGTATGATAGGCATAGTAGCTACATTAAACAGTTCTAATGTGATGTTTAGTGAATTACCTGGGTCAATAAATCCAGCAGTGGCATGAATCAAAAGGCCTAAGCGGCCTAATGAACTTTTACCATTTAAAATACATACAAACCCTTCTGAAACACCTATCTCTTCTTCAGTTGCTGCTAAAGCAAATTGTCCTGGATGTAGAATAAATGGCTCTTCAGGAGACGCAATTACTTTCCTCATTAGACTGGAATTATCGGCTTGAGGATCAATAACTGTCCCTTTCGTATTGTCAAATACCAGAAATTCAGAGCCAACACTTACATCATAGCTGCTTGGTTGCAGTCTTAGAGGGTCGAAAGGATCAATTACCAACTCCTCAGTCTTCAATAGTTTTTTGATAGTCTTATCGGAGAGAATCACAAAGATAGGTTAGCTTAGTGATTGCTTCTGTGCAATATTGTTTTCTTCCTCAAATGTTGATAACTCAAATTTTGAGGTGCAAATATTCAGACTACGTAAGGAGCAGTCGAAAGTTAGCTAACTTTTGTAAAAAAAATTTATTGACAGCACAACCAGTTGTGTATACTGTAGTACCAGAACACAAGATCTTGTGGTTATCCACAAAACAGTGTTTCACTTTAACTGTTTTACGTTTCACAAAATGCAGTGCCCTTTTTGCTCCCATTGCACTACTAAAGTAGTAGACAAGAGAGACAACCAAGAGACAAATGTAACCCGCCGTAGACGTGAATGTGAGAAGTGTGGAAAGCGATTTACCACCTACGAACGTATTGAGGCTATTAATCTGTATGTTGTAAAGCGCAGCGGCAAAATAGAGGAATTTGATCGTGAAAAACTAAAACGTGGCATTAAAAAGTCAATTGGGAAAAGAGGAATCAGTGATGAGAACATTGAGAAAGTCGTACAACAAATCGAACAAGAACTGCTTAACCATGAATCTACGGAGATAAAGTCCGAAGATATTGGCCACATGGTACTAGAGCAGCTCTTAGAGATTGACCATCTGAGCTATTTAATCTTTGCTTCGGTATATCGGAATTTTAAAAGTGTAGCTGACTTAAAAAAAGCAATCAGCAACCTAGAAAAAAAACCACCCAAGCCTAAGAAAAAGAATTAATTTATTATTTTTTATTGCACACCAATGCCTGCAAAAGACGTACAAAAACTAGCAGAGGAAAGTAAAAGTTACTTTCAAAACGACCTAGGTGAATTTGTGTATTACCGCACATACTCCCGCTGGATGGAAGATAAAGGACGCCGTGAAACATGGATAGAATCCGTAGATAGATTCATGGAATTTATGAAAGAGAATGTAGGGGAGAAGTTTAGTGAGGATGATTATGCTGGCGCCCGCCAGATGATCTTAGAACAAAAGGTTGTCCCTTCTATGCGACTTATGTGGAGTGCAGGTAAAGCTGCGCGAGCCACAAATGTAGCCGCATACAACTGCTCATACATAGCACCAACTCAACTACGTGACTTTGGAGAAATTATGTATGTTTCAATGTGTGGTACAGGTGTTGGTTTCTCTGTAGAGAAGAAAACTGTTAGCCAATTACCAAAAGTAGAAAAGCAAAGTGGTGAAAAGCTTGAGAACTATGTAATTGAAGATAGCAAAGAGGGCTGGGCTGAAGCTTTTATCTACGGTTTAGAAACGTGGTTTGCTGGAAAAGATGTAGTGTTTGATTATTCTCAACTTAGACCAAAAGGTGCCCGCCTAAAAACCATGGGAGGCCGAAGTTCAGGGCCAGAGCCACTCAAAAAATTACTTGAGTTTTCTAGGAAACGTATTTTAGAGAGACAAGGTGTACAGCTATCTACCTTGGACGTGCATGATATCTGCTGCATGATTGGGGAGATTGTTGTATCTGGTGGTGTACGACGCAGTGCCATGATTTCTTTGTCTGACTTAGATGATGAAGAGATGCGTTATGCCAAGCACGGTGAATTTTGGAATGAAAATCCACAACGCGCGATGGCTAATAACTCAGCAGTTTACGAAGTAAAGCCATCGCGCGAAGACTTCATGGCTGAGTGGCAAGCACTAAAAGAGAGTGGCACCGGAGAAAGAGGAATCTTTAATCGTGCTGGTTTAGAAAAACAGCTACCAGAACGCCGCTGGAAAGTATTTAAAGACCATGTTGATACCTCTGGTACTAACCCTTGTGGTGAGATCATCTTAAGATCAAAGCAGTTTTGTAACTTAACTTCTATTGTAATTCGCAAAGAAGATACAGAAGAAACACTCTTAGAGAAAGTTAAGTGGGCTACTATTTTGGGTACTTATCAATCAGCACTTACCCACTTCCCATTCCTTTCTGAAGATTGGAAAGTAAATTGTGAAGAGGAAGCGCTACTTGGGGTGTCTGTCACAGGCGTTTGGGATAACCCAGAAGTGGCTCGCAATCCAGAAATATTACGTAAATTACGTGACCACTCAGTAGAAGTAAACAAAGAGTATGCTGCCAAGCTAGGAATCAACCAATCAACTTGTGTGACTACAGTAAAACCTTCAGGAAATTCTTCTCAATTATTGGATACTTCCTCTGGTTTGCACCCTAGAAATTCACGCTACTACATCCGTAGAATTAGAATTTCTGCTACTGATCCTTTGTTCAAAATGCTGAAAGATCAGGAGATTCCTCATAAACCAGAAGTTGGACAAACCTATGAGACAGCTAATACTTATGTGCTGGAATTCCCTGTAGAATCACCTGAGTCTATTTACAAAAATGACCAGACTGCCATAGAGCAATTGGAAAACTGGAAACTGTTTAAGCAAAACTTTACTGAACATAACCCATCTGTGACTATCTCAATCGGGGACGACGAATGGGACGAAGCAGCAGATTGGATCTGTGAAAACTGGGATATTGTTGGTGGACTCTCTTTCTTACCAAAGAGCGATCACAAGTACCAGTTAGCTCCTTATGAAGAGATTGATGCGGCTAAGTATCAAGAGCTAGCAGAGGCTTTCCCTCCTGTGGATTACTCTAAAATCTTAGATTACGAAAAGATAGACGAGACCAAAGGAGCAAAAGAGTTGGCTTGTACTGCCGACGGTTGCGATATTGTGTAAGAGCAGTATCACTCCAGAAAAGGGACCTCACTTATACTGAGGTCTTTTTTCGCAATCCGCCGAATTATAGAGGCATGATATAATTGCGCATGCAAATAGGTCTGGAAACGCATATCGACGAAAACAACGTTATAGTAGAGGGTTTAGTTGGAGATTTCGTTGAACTAGAAATAGAATCCAGCGAAGAATCAAATTTAAAAGATTTATGTGAAGCATTTTCTTTGGGTCCGGAGTGTGAAACTTTTCTGAATGAAGCATTATGCACCCCAGAAGTTAAACCAGTCCGACTATGGATAAAAGGGAAGCCTAGCTTTGCTTTACTGGTAGAGGATATGACTCATGCCGCTGAACTACTCCTTCCAATTAAATCACTTTCTTACACTATTAGAAAGCGCAAAAACATATGGCCTAGTTTAGATGACATTGTCTATGAGAAACTAGAAGCACAGTTTGGTAAGGCTATTTTTGTAGTGAACGGTAAATATATCTCCCCAGAAACCACTCTTACGTATGAATTTAGCCATAAAGGTAGTTTCACACGCTACACCACCCCAACTATGGAAGGAACTAACGTGGTTGATTATTCACCAGAAAACGCAGTGGTAGATGGTCGAGATTCGGGTTTTCGTTTCAATCTCCCCATATCCGAACAGACATTTGTAAGTAATATTCACGAATGGGGTCATCTGATTGATCTATTTATTGTAGGTGAAAAAGTGCCAGCTACATCACTTTTTTACTTACAAGCCTCTATGGCTAATTTTATGCAAGACGAGAGGCTTAAGCCCCACATGCTTGAGACTTTGATTTCCGTTAAGTCTGCTGAAATCAGAGCAAATAGTTGGGCTAATTGGTTTGCCTCGAAGCTAGGTATTGCAGACTTTGATATTTTCGTAGATCCTTTAAACCATGCCTCTTTAGCGTTTTATGACTTAATGCTTGCACCTCAACTAGCAATTGAGCAGAGACCCGAATTATTCATTTTTAGGGAAACATACGATCGGGTTGTTGCCTGGAAAAGTATATTTAATCAAATACTTACTCAAATTGAGTGGTTTACCAATACATACACATCAGAAGACAGCTGTTATCTTGAAGATTTAGATATTGAAATCCAGACGGGGAGAAACCCCAGTACAGGGAACGTTCTTAAAGTTACAAGAGATGACACAGAGCTACTGGTATCTTCACACGTAGTAGGCGATCCTGATAGTGGGGGCACGCAAATCCATATAAAATTAAGAAAAGGCGAGCAGACCAAAGCAATTAGCTTTGGTCTTAACCCAGGCCAAGTTGATCAAACTGACAACACTTTTTTGGTAGATATGGCTTTAGCTAACCTTAAAGATTTACGAGAACTCCTTACGAATGTCTGTGGTTAGATTTATATTCGTTTACTACCTCATTAAAGATAATCAATAGGATTCCTACTAAGGGGATCGCCAGTAAGGCACCAATCACATCCCCAACTTGAAAACCAGCAATAACGGCCAAGATACTAATAATTGGCTCCACTCCTATGGCTCTCTTCATAATTTGAGGGACAATTAAAGCGCCCTCTAGTTGCTGTAACATTAAGAAAGAAATCAGCACATAGATTACACCGCCTAATCCAGACGTTCCTACAGCCAGGATGCTAGTAATTACTGCAGTAATGATTGGACCGATATTGGGCAATGCTTCCAGTAGACCGGCAAGTAGCGCAATTGGTAACGCAAACTCATCTAAACGATAGCTTTCAAAGAAAAAGCCCGGAATAACAACAATCAGATACGTAATAGTCCCGATGATCAACATTAGTAACAACTGCCCGCCCAACCAGGCACCCAGCTTTTGCTCAATCTTGTTTAGGAGGGTGCGAAAACGGCGCGCCGTTTTCGCGCTAAAGCTTTTTAACAACCTTTCATATACAGGTTCCGGACTCTGTAACATATAAATCGACAAGATCAAAATAGTCACCAAATTAAGTCCGAAGCTAGCTACATCTCCAACTAACGAGAATGTAAACCCAGTCAAACTACTTAGCTGCTCTTCAAGTCCTGACAAAAGGTCTGGCAAAGTATTAAGAATTTCTTGTACTAAGTTTCCTCCTTCAGCTGCTGCCACTTGTCCATTTACCGGATTAGCAATATTTAGTTGTTGATTAATATATTGAGATATATCAATCAGGTTACCTGACTCATCACGCGGAAGTGGAGCAAGATCACTTAAGAAAGGGAAGTTACGGTATAGAAAATTAATTACCCCTTCAGCAATATTTGGCAACTCTTCAATCAATCTACCCACCTGAGATACAAATTCGTTGGTTAACACATAAAAGAGTACAACCATTGCCGTCAACATACCCAGGTATACAACAGTAATTGCTAAACCTCGGCCTAAACGCACAGATAACACCCGATCAAGCAATCTAGCTAAGGGATCTTTATTCTCGTCCACCTGGCGACGCCACCACCGAGACAAATTTATCCGAGCCTCACGTAGAATACTGTATGCTTCATCACCTTCACCAAAAATACTGGCTAAGGCAACACTAATCTTTCCAAATACATAAAACGGAGCCATTAATACCTTTTTATAGTTAGCCTTGGCAATTCGCGCAACTGCCGGTCGTAATCCGGCATTGATTATAAATGCTACAAATACTAACAAAGCTATACTGACCACTGTCTCTCTCACCTCCCACAATGTAAGCAACAGAACAGCCGCTAAGATTGCATAGGCAAGAAATTTAAGGGTTAGTTCGATTCGAACGGTACGAGGGCCGGATTTCGCGGCTAACTTAGGCATTTTCTTAACTAAAGTATCTCTTTAAAATTACATTCACAACTCTTCCTAATATTACGCTACCGGGCGCAATAAAGCTAATTGCTACAGCAGTAGTTACTTCTACAACTTCACCAGCCATCAGGATCAATAGTACGGCCACATAACTAACAACTGCATTCACTAGCACTACACGAATAGTCGAACGTGATTGTTGTTGCGACTCTAATCTCTTTAGTCGGATTGATACTTCAGCTGCTTCTTTTTCTAATTTATTAATTCTTTCTACTTGATTAGCCATACTTTAACTTATTGTTAATCTAAAATACTTATGTAAGCATTATAACGCATGTTGGTTATGATAAGATTGCTCTATGCCAAAATCTACTAAGAGTGTGTTAGCAACGAAGTCAGCGGCTTTTCAACATCACGTGAAAGAGGCCCCGCTTTTACCGGGTTGTTACATTTATGTAAGTAAAGAAAGGGAGTACTTATATATTGGTAAAGCAAAAGTGCTACGTAACCGTGTGCGAAGCTACTTTAATAATTATTCCCGGCTTGATCCACGTATAAGTCAAATGATTGACCAAGCTATTGATGTAAACTACATCACTGTTGACTCAGAAGCGGAAGCATTAATTTTAGAAACTAACTTGATTAAAAAATACAAGCCTCGCTACAACGTAATGATGCGAGATGATAAGAGTTTTGTATATGTTAAATTTGATCGCTTTAGGGCATCAGTTGATGAAAATGATTGGCAATCTATCCCTGGCATCTCTGTAGTCAGAGAGAAACAGAAAAACGATGCGATTTATTATGGTCCATATCCGTCGGCGCAGACTGTGAGAAGATTATTAAAAAGGCTGCGCCGCATTTTCCCTTACTGTACCGGTAATCATCAGGTACTAATTCCTAAGGATAAAGATCAACCATTTACCACAAAATCACGTAAACCTTGTTTTGGCTATCACATAGACCTGTGTGAAGGCGTGTGCATAGGAGCAATTAGCCGTAAGGATTATGAATCACAAATCAACAATATTAAGCGATTCTTTAAGAGCGAAAAAACTAACTTGATGGTAGATCTGGAAAAAGAAATGCAACGCGCAGCTAAGGCAAAAGATTTCGAACGAGCAGCAAAGCTGCGTGACCGCATTCGCGACCTCCATTACGTCGGCCGCAACATGATAGTAGATAAAGACAGCGACGAAGTCGCTGTCATGCAGGCCAAGCGCGAGCGCCGCGAAGCGGCGCTCGCGGACTTAATCGCACGGCTAGACTTTCCGTCAGATGTCTTGAAAAAGCATCAAGGTTTTAAAATCGAGTGTTATGACATTTCAAATATCCAAGGAACAAATGCGGTAGGATCCATGGTTGTGTTCGTAAATGGAGAGCCACGTCCAGATCTATACCGACGGTTCAAAATCAAGACCATTGAAGGGCCAAACGATTTTGCTATGTTACAAGAAGTGCTCACCAGGCGATTCAATCAATTTTTGCGATCAGAGCTAAATAAGAATAAACAACAAAATGAACAACAGGCTGAATACACTGATTTGGAGGGATTCACGGTACAAATCCCTAAAGACCTGGAGAAACGAATGAAAAACTGGAAACCAGATGAAAGTTTCAGTCAATTACCAGACTTAATGATTATAGACGGTGGAAAAGGCCAACTTTCTTCCACCTATCGGATCTTGCAACAGTACGGGTTAGTGGACCATCTTCCAATAGTGGGCCTGGCTAAAAGAGAAGAAGAAATTTTTAAAGTAAAAGAACAATTCAACCATAAAAAGCAAGCCGATTTTGACCAAGATGAACACCATAAATTCACGTATTTACCAATTGATAGCATAGACGGTTTTGATATGGTCCGGCTGCCTCGCCGCTCAGAAAGTCTACATTTAGTGCAAAGAATTCGTGACGAAGCGCACCGGTTTGCGATAACATACCATCGAAAGTTACGATCTAAACAATTACAACGAGAGAAATAGAATTATGAGTATTTTCGGAGACAACCCTAGTAGATTTATTGTAATTGAGGGGACCGATGGAAGCGGTAAGACTACGCAATTAAGTGAACTACTTAACTATGCCCAAGAAAACGGTATCCCAACTCATATACTTGATTTTCCTCAGTATAAAGAATTCTGGGGTAGAACTGTGGGTAAATTCCTCGATGGTCAATTTGGCAACTTCGAGGACACCAGCCCATACCTAGTTCAACCGCTTTATATGCTTGATCAAGCAAGCAGAGGACCCTCAATCAGACAAGCGCTCGCAGAAGGGAAGCTAGTACTTTCTAACCGTTACCTAACATCTTCGATGGCTCATCAGACAGCTAGGTTCAATTCACCTGCTGAGCAGCAAGAGTTTCTAGAATGGGTACAAGAAGCAGGTTATACGCACCTTAATATGCCCAAACCTGACCTTGTCATCGTCCTATATGTACCGCCTGTGATTTCATATCAACTAGCTAGAGATGCTCAACAAAGAAAAACAAATGCATATTCCGAAAAAGATATCGCAGAGGAAAATCTTGAGCATCAAGAGAAATCCGCATATATGTACCAGACTTTATGTAATACTTACCCTGAATGGGTGCTTATACAATGTATAGACGAAGAAGGGAATCTTCTTGACATTAAAAGTATTCACCAGCTTGTAAAAGAAACAATTTCCCGATACTTCGAGTCGTAGCAAAAGTACTATCCTAAACCTTTTAACGACTAGAAAGTTTATACCTAGTCCCGCGTCCTTGTCCTTCCACTTTCAACAGCTTTTTATCTACTAAGTCGTTAAGATCTCGATAAGCAGTCATCGTGGAGACGTCCATCATTTGACAGTAATCGTCACGCTTCACCGTAGGTATGTTTTGCAGATAACGCAGTATCTTTAATTGACGCTTGTTCAAATCTAGGAAAGGCTGCGATGTATTCTTTTCTTCATGCTCAGTTAACATATTTTCAAGTTGGTGGTAGTGACTCTCTACACTGGTCGCAATTGCCGCCGCAAACTTCTCTAACCAACTTGTTAAGTCGTGACTACGCTGGATGTTATCCCAGCTACGCCAATATTCTTGTTCATTTTGGTCAAAGTTTTCAAGCAGTGGAGTATGAGTAACTCGCCCGTAGTCATACTGATAAAAAAGCAGATCCAAAATTGCAATCAATGTATACTTATTTCCCGCCACGAAAGGCATTAGTTCCACCATCCTCCATAGGAATATTGCCATGCGTATTATCTTATGGACCTTATTGTGAGTACTATCGTACCATGATAGTAAATCATTAAGATGCTGAGGAATTTCTGAAATTGTAATATCTGAATCACGATAATTAATCCAACCCTCTAGCTGTCCATCCAGATTTTGCGCCTGAGAACGTAAGGTGTTTTTTTCGTTCGGCTGCCAGTGATTGATAATAATCTTATTTATATTCAATAGTACTTCACTGTTCAATTGCACATAATCTTCTGCCACTCCTGACCGATTGAACTCCAGTACGTTACGAAAGTTAGCCAGTAGGATATAGCGGGGATCTTCACTCTCGGGTTTTCGTCCTTCAGCCAGCTTTTCAGCATCACGGAGAGTAATTTGTAAGCCCAACATATGGCCTAAATGAAACAAGTTTTGAGCTTTAACCTTTTGTGTAAGCTTACTGCGTAAATCGTAACTTAACTTGATAGTGTCAGCTTTAGCAAAAGCCCTTTCTAGCTTTACAATCTCTAATAGAATCTTGTCACTTAGTTGGTAATACGGCTGGTACATAAATTCGTCTTAAATGATAAAATACCCCTGCGCTAGCGTAGCTCAGTTGGTAGAGCAGCTCCCTCGTAAAGAGCAGGTCGTGGGTTCGAATCCCACCGCTAGCTATTATTCTACCTAAGCTTACCGCATATATAAAATTGTAACAACCGTAACATGGAAAAGTTACGCTTCTCAGAACTAGAATTCGAGGCAAATATAAGAACAGTAAAGGATGCCGACGAGATTGTAAAAATTTTGCAAAAAAGTAACATTTTTAAGGTTGGAATCGTCGATAAACTATCCAATAGGTTTAATCTGGAGCTTGCGTACCCACTCTTAGATCAGGAAGGGATAACAATAATGCCACACTATAGTTTGAGCGTGCATTATGGCGGCAGTGCCCAAGTTGCCCAATCAAACCTAGAAAAGTTCCTGCACCACTGCCGCCAAAGTCGCATTCCCAAGATTTTACTAGTCAGCGGCCCTAAGCGCCGTAAGTTTGACACTCTATCTGCTTTGGATTGTATTTCTAGAAACAACCAGGCAGATGCTATGCAGATCAGTGTTGCTTATAACCCATTTCTCCCGTCAACAGCACTGGCAGAAGAAAATAATAGGTTGAAGCAGAAATTAAAGTATCCTTTCGTCACCCATGTTTACTTTCAAATAGGTTTTAACGCCGAAAAAATGCAACAAGCCGCAAACAAAATAAATAGTTTGCGGCCAGATATAAATATTTCCGCCGCTTTACTAATACCAACCAAGGCGATCCAAAGCTCTCTTTCTTACCGCCTTTGGAAAGGTGTCACTCTGCCAGCTCAATTTTTTGCCCCCCCTGAACAAAGTATGGAATTAGTTTCCACCTACCTTACCGCACTGCAGTCATCTGCAGTAAACCCCTATATTGAAGCATTCCCATTGAAAGAGGGAATTGCATTATTAGATTTGGGCAATATTCAATTTGCCAAAAACCTCTCTGTGATGTAAAAATAGTTTGTGATCCAAGTTAGAAATTTCCACAAGAGCTTTGGCTCCAAGAAGGTTGTTGAAGATCTTAGTTTTGATGTAAAAGAGGGCGAAATTTTCGCTTTCTTGGGTGCTAATGGCTCGGGCAAAACAACTACAATTCGCTGCTTGCTCGGCATTTATGAGGAAGATGAGGGTGAGTTGACAATTGCTGGGCAAGAATACACCCACGTCATGAGTGAAATGCTCGGTTATCTTCCAGAGGAACGGGGTCTCTATTTAGATTCACGTGTGCTAGAAACTATTGTGTATTTTGGCACCCTGAAAGGTATGTCAGCAGATTCAGCTGAAAAAAAGGCTTTAGAGTATTTAGAAAGAGTAGGACTACCAGATAAAGTGAACTCTAAAATTAAAGAGTTATCATCCGGTCAGCAACAAAAAATCCAACTTGGCATCACCGTAATTAATTCGCCACAACTTTTAATTCTAGACGAACCTACAAAGGGATTAGACCCGGTAAACCGTAACCTATTAATGGAAATGTTGCATGAATTAAATGAACAACAAGGTACAACTATCATTTTCAGTACCCACCAAATGGAAGAGGCTGAGAAAGTAGCTGATCGTTTGGTGATGATTAAAGATGGAAAGCGTCGTTTGTACGGTGAAGTAAATGAAGTAAAGCGTGAGTTTGGCGAAAATAATCTGCGTATAGAATTTAGTGGCGAACTAAAACCGCATCACGAGTTATTCGAAATAAAAGTTTCCGAAAATAATTATGCTGAGTTGGAATTGATGCCTAAAACTAAAGTTAGTGACGTCGTGAAACACTTGTTGGAAGAGCAAAAATTAGAGGTAGAAACTTTTGACCGCAGTCTACCTTCTCTACAACAAATATTTGTAAATGTATCCCAAGAAGATAATGAATAAAATGTTTTTAGTTGCCAAAAGAGAATACTTTAGTCGCGTACGCAAGGTGTCTTTCTGGTTAAGCACTTTGTTCTTTCCGCTGTTCATTATAGTAATTGGAGTTTTAAGTGGATTAGGTACAGCCGCCGTGGAGGACTTAAGCGAATTGAACTTAGAGAACTTAGAACAGCCTTTGCTTGTACTGGATGAAAGTGGACTAGTAGCACGTAATCTACCTTTACCTGAACTTGTTGAATTTATTGAGCCTCAGACACAAACCGACTCTGAATTAAACGAGGCTATAGAACGCGTAAAGGAACTAGAGGCTGAGGCTTTAATTTATTACCCGCCTCAGCTTACCGAAACATTGACTATTCAAATTTACACTAAGGATCAGGGCCTCTTTGCCAACGGGAAGTACGATGGATTTGCGAATGCTTTAATCGTCCAAAGTGCTCAATCACAAATTGACAACCCCAATCTGGTGACAGCACTAAACGCTAATTTTGCTACTGATATTACAGCTTACGAAGATGGACAGGTGGTAGAAACAGGATTAGGTTCTTTGGTATTTCCAATCTTAAGTTTGATTATCTATGTGCTACTTGTAACTACTGGCTCAGGTTACATGCTCCAGAGTGTTTCTGAGGAGAAAGAAAACCGGATGATCGAAGTAATTTTGTCATCTATTAGTTCACGTGAATTAATCTGGGGTAAGATCATTGGCTTGATAGGAGTGGTACTAACTCAACTGTTAGCCTTAGTGGCGCTAAGCGTAGTTCCATTCTTGGCATTTGACTTAGAACTACCTGTTGATTTAGCTGGTCTGACCGTAACCGTACCTCAACTTCTCCTAGCAGTTTTCTATATTATGGCTGGATTCGCAACCCTGTCGGGAATTATGGTAGGTTTAGCAGCGGCAATGCCTTCCTATAAAGAAGCACAGAGTTTTTCCGGAGTTTTCTATATTATCGGGATTTTCCCTCTTTACCTATTCAGTGTGATTATTGCTGATCCAGGTGGAATAGTGGCTACAGTCTTAAGTTATGTCCCAATTGCCAGCCCGCTGGTGTTTATTGCCCGCAGTGCATTTGATGCCCTGGGCACAGTTGAGATAATCTTAAGCGTAGTCATTAATATAGTATACGTAGTCATCAGCTTTTATGCAGCTTTCGCCTTATTTGAGATTGGTTCTCTTGAATATACCCAAAAACTAGGCCCCAAACAGATACTTTCTCGACTATGGCAATCACGATAATCCTCTACCTTTTCGTGCTAATTTTCAGTTTCTGTCTGGTTTTGTTTGCAATGTACATGCTAATTCAGAACCTGTTTAATGTACCTCCTTACCTGCCTTCTTTTAATCGGCAGATTAAAGCTGAATTGGCAAAGTTCATGGATGAATTCAACGAAAAGAAGGACTTCAAAGCTGGTGACCGCCCAAAACTAATAGACCTTGGGTCAGGCGACGGCAAAATCGTCTTTCAAGCTGCCAAGTTAGGATATGATGCCTATGGAATTGAAATTAATCCATTCCTAATAATTGTGACTCGTTTGCGGGCGCTGTTCTGGCCTAAATCCCAGCGCCCGCACTTCATTTCCGGCTCATATTTCAATCACGACCTATCAGCCTCAGGGGGCAACTACGACGTAATCTTCACCTACCTGTTCCCAGGTACAATGCACGAACTGGAAGAAAAAATCTTCTCCGAGGCTAAAACAGGCACCATAATTATCAGCAATACCTTCAAATTCAAAGATCACGAGCCGAACACCAGCCGAAACAAAGTGCTAGTTTATAGAGTCCAGTAGATTTCCGACTTGACTAAAACTAGATTGCCACTGACCCTCCTCCAAAAATGATGTCCCGCCAGATAAATCTTGTAAATCACTAAATGCTCTTTTTACTTCTTTAATAAAGATTTGATAATTTGCATATTGTCGGTACTGCTTCTTCAGCTGGGAAAAACTACTCTGTATTTTAAGTGTATCCGCAACACTTAACATCCAAACCACCGTTATTACAGCACGGATGCTTAAATACGCGCGCTGGCGCTCGCTTTGCGAATCTTGTCCTGAGCTAACTTCTACACTTTCACCTAACTCCATTGCCGACAAAACAGACTCAATAATCCCACGGCGCCTTAAAACCGCTACTTCCCGCTCAGAGAATTCTATGCCGCTAACTAATACCCTCACAGCAATCTCCAAACACAACTGTCGCACTGTTACTAATAATTCCTGTGTTTCTATCCTCAGCTCTTTTAATTTTGGTTCGTAAACGGTTAGAACTCTCCCGAGGTTAGTAAAACTGAGCATATCCAGCAATGCAGCATTAGGACGGAATCGATACCCCTCTATCTCCCTCTTTACAACATCAATAACCTCTACTGCATACTCAGCAAGTCCTTCACTATATTTGTCTCGCCATTTTGCAAAGTTTACGTCAGCTGCCACCTGTTCATATAAAGTTTTATCAGCAGATGTAAGCGTTACCAGTGGCTGGCCTCCGCGGTCAAAAACAGCCTTACTTGGCCAGGCATAGCTAAATTGGCTAGTCTCTAGTGCAACTCCAGCCATTTGCAGCTTTAACCAGGTTGGATTTTTAGCAGAAGTCATAAAATTATGTATTTGATTAACCTCAAACACTCTTACAAAATCTACTAAGTATTTTGCAATATTTCTATGCTTGTATCTAAATAGCTTTACGGCCATTTGCATCATTGCTGCAGGCAGTCTAAATCGAGTATATTCGATCTCTCCTAAATCATCATGCATAGTACTACGAGTCCCCCAATAAGGGTCCAACACCATGAGAACCGGTGTGGAAAGATTGGGCCTTGGGTAGATTAAGGCAGTAACAAATTGATGATTAAAGGTATTAAAATCTCCTTGATGGGTATCTAATGGATTATATAGCTGCCAGGCATCGTACGAGAAAGAAATTTTCTTTTTTAGAGAAACTAACCCCAATAAATCACATAAAATCGGAAATAACTTAATATAAGCCACATTAAAGACATTACATTTAGTGTGTGCACCTTGATCACTAATTACTTCCTGCAGATATCTATAGTTTCTGGCTTTGTCTATTTCATTCTCTTCTCTAGGCTTTGTATGTCTAGCCATAAACCTGTTTAAGAGACCAAAAAGAATCTTAATTCGATCCCAGTCGCTGGGTGCGCTTTCTACACGAGAAAGGAATTCATCTTTACCTTCATCTGACTGAATAAACCTAATCAGAAGATTTTTTGCATAAATCACATCATCATCATTGACTTCCAGTAATGGCTGCGAACTTTCTGCCTCAAACGCGTTCCGAATGGATGAAGGGATATCGTATAAACTAGAGTAATTTAATTCCTCAAGACCAACATCCTGCCTACCAACAGGAGCTTCTATTTGAGGGTCTGTAGAATCAGATAACATATTTATAAATGCTAT